>NZ_JBXCJD010000002.1:0-151465 GCF_056786515.1 Sporosarcina sp. Y838
CCAGCTGAATTCGACGGTAACCATAGTTTTCATCATTCTCTTCAAAAATAGTTTGAATTTCTTCTTCCAACTCCTGGTTAGGGTTCTCCGTCATCATTCCTTTTAGATGATAATGATAAGAAGATTCGGGGATGCCTACGACTTGAAGGATGTCCTTTAGTGGGAAGTTTTCTTTGAGTTCGAATGATAACGCTGTTTGTGCTTTTCGAGATAACCCTCCGGATCCATCTGAAAAGCTTTTAACTTTTTTAAATAAGCTACCTCCAAACGGAGTAGTTCATTTTCACGTTCTAGTTTCTGTTCACGCGTCATCTCATCCTGTTGTGTGGGCTGCTTACTTCTCTTGACGCTCTTCGCTTTGTCCGACATGGCTGGCCGTCCTTTCGGGTTGTCCAGGGCTTCAACACCACCTTCAAGGAATTTTTTCTTCCAAGAAGAGATCATGGGTGGGTTCGTTAACCCAAAATGAAGAGCTGTTTCAGCTCGAGAAGCGCCTGTCCTTTTCATAAAGCTTAGTACATCCAGCTTGAATTGAACAGAATAAATTTCATGTTTCTTCTTTCTAGATAGCCCTATTGCGCCGTATTTCTGGTAAACGTTCACCCAATTACTAAGCTGTGTATGTGATTTTATATCGTATTTACGCACTAGCAACTTTAAACCAAGTGAACCATCTAGATACTCTTTCACAACCATCAACTTAAACTCATCGCTATATTTAGCCATAATAAAACACCCCAAAGGTTAGATTTTGACTCTAACTTTTGGGGTGCACAACAATAGCGTTTAAGCTAAGGTCTGTTTTTTATTATATGGAAGTATCTTGTTCAGCAGCCTGACCAATTCGCTGTTTCTTAGACTTTCTAAAATAAAGCAATTCATATATACAAGGGATAACAATCAGAGTTAGCAGGGTCGCCATGGCTAACCCACCGATAACAACAATCGCGAGACTTTGTGATACTAAACTTCCTGTTTCTGCTTGTTTCACTAGAAGTGGAAGCATCGCACAGATAGTTGCAATCGCAGTCATGAAAATCGGTCTCATCCTTGTTGCGGTTGCTTCAACAAGCGCATCACGAATAATCATTTTTTGTTCATTTTGTTTTACTCGGTCTAAAAGTACAATCGCATTTGTTACGACGATACCAATTAGCATTAATGCTCCTAGAAGTGCCGTGATATCAACTGGTATTCCACTGATAAGAATTCCTAAAATGGCGCCTATTGCAGCTAGTGGTAGAGAGCAAAGAATAGCGATTGGCGCTTTGATTGACTTAAATGTGATAACCATTATTAAAAATACAATCCCGATGGAAACAAGCATAATGAGAAATAAATCTGTAAAATCATCTGCTTGTTGGCTACTTGATCCACCTACTAGAACCTCGACATTCTCTGGAAGCTCCATGCCTTCCTTGTCTTTTTTATCACCGAAAATTTCTGCATTTATTCCGCTCGAGACTTCAGATAGTTTTGCAGGATCAACGGAAGCTGTTACTCGGAGGTAAGCATCCCCATCTTTATGGAACTGGTTAGTTGAACGCTCTTCACTTTGCAACTTAGCAATAGATGATACTGGTACTAGACCTGTATCAGTCATGACTGGTATATTTTCTATGTCTTCAGGTGTTTTCGTATCCAGGAGAGGTTCTAGAAATACAACTTTTTGTTTATCATCTAAACTAATCGTTCCTATTGGTGTCTTATTTAACATCACACCTAACTGTTGTGCGATTTGTTCTGTGTTTCCTTTTGTTGGATCAACAATGAGGGAGTGCACGGTTTTCTTTTCATCTTGATTGGTCGTAACTTCCTCTACGCCTTCCAGGTTCTGTACTTTTTCTTTTATAGTTGTTGCCACTTTTTCAAGATTCGCTAAATTTCCGCCTACTACATCAATGGTAATATTCGTACTTGCTCCTCCCATCATAAAGGAAGCAGTAGTTACTTCTAAGAGGGCATCAGGATATTGATCTTTTTTCTTTTCCATTTCAATTACGATGTGTTCTGTATCTTTTTTATCTTCTAATAAAATACTGAAAGTTGCTTCAGTCGGTGATCCAACCCAGCCATATTGTGCCGCTTCAGCTGGAGAACCTACCTGTGAAAACACATGTTTTACTACATCCATTTTTTGAATAGATGACTCCAGTTCCATTGTTTTTTCCTTAACTTTTTCAAGTGGTGTATCATTCGGGTAACTTAGCGTGGTCAAAACATAGTCTGCAGAGGAGCTATCAACTGCACCTTTTGGGATAGCAAAGTAAGTACCAATGGATCCGATGAAAAGGAAGATGGAAATGGAGAAGACAATCCATTTATGATTCAGGGACCATGTAACTATCTTCGGAAAACGAACAGCTCGTTTAGGTTCAGGCAACTTTGTATTCTTCAATAATCCCGCACTCATTAACGGAACAACCGTCAAAGCGACGAGCAGAGATGCAAGCAAAGAATAGGTAACCGTTAAAGCGAATGGTAAAAGGAATTCTTGAAGGCCACCATTTAACAAGCTCATCGGTAAGAAAACGGCTACTGTTGTTAAGGTAGAAGCAGTAATAGCGACTCCAACTTGCTTAGTTGCATCAATAATCAATTGGACTGAGAATTGTTCTGTTTGCATTTTACGGAAAATATTTTCGATTACGACAATACTGTCATCTACTAAACGCCCAACTGCGACAGCTACACCGCCAAGCGTTAATATATTCAATGTTACACCAGACCATGACAGTAGAAATAGGGTGAAGCAAAGTGATAATGGAATTGATACAATTGTAATAAAAGTAGAACGGATATTTCGTAAGAAAATCATAATAACAATCGTTGCAAATAGTGCACCAAGGAGAACTTCTTTTATCATCGTATGAACGGAGTTTTGAACTAAATCAGCAGAGGAAATGTAAATAACTGATTCCTGCTGATTATAATTTTCATTGATTTCCTTTGTCACTTTTTCAATTTCTTTGCTAATAGTCACCGCATTGGATTGACTATCCTTCGTGATGCTAATATCTAAGCTATCCTTTCCATTAAAACGGCTAATGAAATTCAAGTCTTTTGTTTCTTTAATCGTGGCGATATCCCCGAGTGTTAAATTAGTTGCTACAGTTAAATTTTTCAATTTATCAATGCTTGTTAAATCGCCGATTACTTTAATATTGCTTGTTTTTCCATCAATAATCTTTTCACCGACAGCTACAGCGGTATTTTGACCATTAAGAATACTCATAATCGCTTGAAGAGAAATCTGATTTTCAGCTAATTTACCATCATCAATTTTGACGGAAATGATGGAATCTGTAATCCCATATACATCTACTTTGGAGACCCCTTTGATTTCTTGATAGAGAGATGTAAGTTTTTCGCGTGCAAACTCCATATTTTCAGGAGTCAAACCTTCATTAAAGCTGACGGCAATGTTAGCAATTGGAATCATAGAAGTATTTAGCTGTGAGATTGTTGGCTTGGATAAATAGATAGGCAAAGCTACATTGCTTATCGCTTCTTGTACATCCTGTTTGGCTTGTTTCATATCAGTTCCTGCCTCGAAGAACAGATCCACTTTTGAAAATCCATCTCCAGTTGTAGAATAGACGGATGTTTTTCCATTTAACCCTGTAATTGCTCTTTCAATCGGAATGGTTACTTCGGATTCCATTGTTTTGGAGTCAGTTCCCTGACCCATGGAAATAATAGTGACTTGCGGATTATCAGCAGATGGTAAAAACTCCATAGGTAGTCTGAAATAACTGACAACCCCTATCACTAATATTAAAATGGTAAATACAGCGACAGCGGCCTTGTTACCAAAAGCCCATTTGGTAAATGTCGACATAGAAATTCTCCTCCTAAAAACTATAATAATTTTAAAAATTCCGACTCATTAACATATGCTACCTTCCATAGTTTTAGTTGCATCTTTATTGTATAAAATAGAAATATATTCCACATTGTTCCTTAGTATTATCTTATCCTAAGACCTAAGGCTTAGCGTTAATGGGTAGTAGGTTCTCATTGAATTTCGAATTGTTTCAGAACCAGATACCTCGTGTATTAGTAATAAGAGCTCTTTACGATAGAATCTCCAGTTGATCCGGACTGCTGGGGAACCTGTTGGATTCCAATAGGAAATGGTCGCCTTTTGGCTTCCCCACCTTGATTTTTTTATCTGTTTCATCCTGTTTACCGGGGAAGTCGAAGATGTTTCTCTTAACTACTTATGATTACTTGCTTGCAGGTACTCACCTGTCTTTTTATCATGCTTACAAATAAAGTATGGATATTATTTGTAATTCTGCAAAATAAAATTAACACTGTACGCTCAGTATATTAAATTTATGTACTTTCTTATTCTTTGAGAAAAGGGCAACTTCCACCAAATTGACGGAAGTTGCCCTTTTAATGCACTATTTATAGCTTTTGCCCACTTCTTATCTGCTCTGACTTAGTCGATACAGGCAGTAGTCCAGTTCTTCCTTCATTCAGTGTATATGGTACTTTTGATTTAATAGACATTATTCAGGATATATCCCGACTATTACCAAAGAACAACCAGCGCAGGCGCCTTTCTGTGGCAGCCGAGGCATGTGTCCTGGATTATTTATATCCCAGTCTTTACAAGTGGACTTTTTCAGTGAGCTATCATCTGGCTACTCTTTATCTTCAATCAGGCACTTTAAATCACGATGCAATTCGTACATCTTCTGCACCAACCTGTGGCCAAATGAGCTCTACCCATTCCGGATGGTCAATGAACGGATTACGGTTCCCCTGCCATTGCTCAATAACTTCGTTGCGGTTTCGCTCAAATTCATCGATTGGATCCGATTCATGCCATTCCAGCAGAACCGAAAGTTTCCCGTGATATGGATTGCTTCCATTGTTAAGCTTTTCATTTAACTCAAGATCGACACGGTCTCCTTGCTCATAGCGAGTAGCCATGTAAAACAGGATTCGAGCGACATCACCTTTTACTGCATCGGGCGGCTCCCAAGAATTCGCTGTTTTGTAACATCCGCTACATCCTTTCACACTACTTCCGCCGTTATCAAAATCCAAGTTTCCGCGTAAACTGTTCACTTGGACATCTGTGGGACGCAAATGATGGATATCGGTACCCGGTCCTCTGCTTGTACCAAAATTGCCGTGGGATTTTGCCCACACATGCTCGCGGTTCCAATCTCCAACGTTTCCGCCATTGCGATCTTTAGGGCGTGAGTCTCCAGAGTAAAACAAAATCACGTTGTTCGGATTGTTCGGATCTTTGTCCGTCTCCCGCAGTGCCGCCCACACTTCAGAGTAGTCTAGCTGCTTTTGCACCGAAATAATTTCATGAAGTGCATTTTTCAATGCCCGCCCTTCTTTTCCAACAGCGTCCTTATAGTAACCATTAGCAGGAACCGCTACAGCTGTTACTGTCACAGTGAAACTTGTCGTAACCGTTTTATCGCCATCACTCGCTGTGACACCCACAATATGGCTACCTTTTTCAAGTGAAAGTGATAATATTCCTCCATTTACTTCGCCTTTTGTGGATGAAAACGTTAGTTCATCCACATCAGGATCCGAGAAGTGCTCAGTAAGTACAACTGAGACACTCTCTCCTTCTGACACTGTTTTATTAGAAATTGCTTTGGTGACGATAGGTGCTTTATTCTCCACTTTCGTTGGTTCACCGATTCTTTTTCCATTTGAATTGTAAAACTCGATTGCATCCAGATTTGCACCCTTGATGAATTCGATGTTCTTCACATTTTCAGCGCCTCTAATTTGAAGTTGATGTGGACCATCGATAACGATATCCCCCATGACAGTGCCTTTCAAATCGACAATTGCGCCTTTTTTCTTCGGCTGAAGGATTAATTTATTTGTCCTAAAGCCTTCTCCGCTAACTTCCAAGTAATCCCCTTTGAATAGGATTCCTTCGTCAAGATAAGATTTCGCATCCATTTTCACCGCAACACTAGGTTCTGCAATGTTCAACTTTTTCTTTTTAAAGTTCACTAAGTCATACACTTTTTTCACTTTAATCGGTTCCCAGACAACCGGCTCTTCGAATCCGATTTGGACGAGGACTGGGTCATGGTCGCTTGCACGGCCTGCCATATCTGTAAAGTCTGCATTGATATGAAGAATATCAATTTCGGTTTGATCGACTAAGTGATTTGAAACTAAAATATGATCGAGCACTTGCGAATTACCTTGGTAGAGGTATGTGTAGCGATCAGCCGTTTCCACTTTGTTAATCATATTTGTCATAAGATTTCCTTCATGAATCTTTAAGCTATCCGAGAATTGGAAGTCGTTAAAATCGCCTAGAGAAACGACGTTCGCATTCGGATTATCCGTTTTTACGTCTTCAATGAAATCATAGACAATCGTTGCAATTTGTTTGCGTTGTACTTCACTGCCATAGACTGAAGGCTGTGTTGAACCAAATAGTGGCGTATCACCTGATTTTGAATTCCAATGATTCGCGATAACAATCACTTGTTCACCTTGGAAGTCAAATTGTGCAGCAAGTGGCTTACGGCTGCTAGCGAATGCCGCGTTCTGTGGGTCAATGCGTCCTGGATTGAGTGTTAACTTTCCACTCTCGTAAGCTACCGAAGTGGTTGCGTCACCTATAGGACTGCCTTCCGTCAACGATACACGTTCCGGATTGTAGAGGAATCCAACACGAATATTCGCATTCGGTGCTCCACCGTCTTGATTCGAAACCGGATCGATGTTGACGTATTTATAGTTCACGCCGCCCGCTTTCACGATTTCAGCAATCAATCTTTCATAACTTTCATTTGCTTTTGAATCCCCGGCATCTTCTCCGTTATTATCCTGGACTTCCGTCACACCAATAATATCGGGACTCTGCATATCTTCCGCAAACGCTCTTGCTAATTTTCGCGCTTTGTCTGCAGATGACGATTTTGTGTTGTTCGAGAAGTTTTCCAAGTTATACGATGCAATCGCTAACTTATCGTCTGCTTTGATAAGCGTCGTTTTTTCAGGTGTTGCATTGCCTTTTGTATGTGCCGCCTGCATTTCATCCAAAGCCACATAGATTTTATAATTTTGGAATGAATAGCCAACTACACCTGTAATCGGACCTTTAAATGTATCGCCAGTAGCCACTTCAAAATCACGGGCCGCACCATTCGGCTCTAATCGGAACTGGACACGGTTTGCGTTTTGATTGTCTTTTTCTAACAGTAGACCACCGTGCAGTGTATTCGTCGGTGCCTGTTCAAGTACCGTGATTAAATCACCATGTTCTTGCGGAGATACAGCTTTGACATTGCCGACTTGGACGCGCATTCCTTCCAAGCTCTCCCAATAGTCAATTGCGTCAACGTCAGGATTGAATACGGACAAACCGTCGCTATCAATCTGTTCACTTGGAATACTTTCTTCATCTATAAGGATAGGTGCTGGTAATTGCACACCTCTTTTTAAGACTGTTACTTTTCCGCCTTGATCATCACGGACATTGATTTGCGTTGCTTTCATGTCAGTCACTTGTCGATCCGCAAATCCGTCAATTGCATATTCACTAACTTTACCGGAGACAGCTACTAAATCCCCAACCTGAATCGGCCAAGCATTCCGTCCACTGTAAAGAATGATTCCTTCCGATGTCTTTGCATTGTCATCTGCTGCCGCATCGGGCGTTTGGATATGGTAGTATGTCGAACCACTTAGTGTAAATGAATAAGTGACAATACCTTCAATTCCTTCAACTGTCTGATTGTCAAATGGAGAAGTGTGGTTTTCCCCTTGGATATCATGAATTTGAAGACTGTCGGTAATTGTATAGGCGAACGTATTCGTTTCACTAACTTGACCATCTTCCGTTTTTACTATTGCTTTAATGGTTGTATTTTCTGTAATGTTGATAGGTGCTTCATACTTCACACCAAATTCAAGTGGATTTGTTCCGTCTACCGTATAATAAATGACTGCTTGTTTTGTGTTCGTTGACAGTGTAACCGTAGTCCCCCCTACGAATGTTCCGCTTGCAGGATTCGCAGTAACAGGTTGGACAATTGAGCTATCTACGATGATGTCTTCTTTAGAGCGTGGAATGAGTTGGTAATCAGCATCGAATTGCTGCACGATGCCTGAAATAGATTCATACTGCGTTCCAACTGCTAAGCCCAATTCATTGTTTTCATCGCGAATGATAAATTCCGTTGTACCATCTGTCGCAACGTAATTGGCCCAACCTGCGCCAGTTTGCACATCAATGATTTCAATATTTTCTGTCAGTACGAGTTGCGATTCGTTTTCTTCCGCAACATTGGCACCTGTAATTGTTTTAGCAACCGGTGCGCCTACATTTGCGGTTTTCACTGCGATTGTCGCGCTGTCTAATTGAAGCAAACCGCGGTAATCGGCAAGTGTCCCAGTTAAGGTAACTTCATCACCAACCACGGCATTTAAACTAGTTGGACGCACGGCAATACCACCCGTAGCATCTTGGACGGAAATCGTATTTTTCAAATTTGCCGCTACGATTCCTTTAATAGTTACTGTCTCTCCCTTATTCATTGATCGCGCTTCTGCGATTGAAATGAGGGTTATAGGGTCTTCAGGATCCTCAGGATCTACCGGTGTTCCGCCTTCGAAGTCATGGAATCCTAAATTATCGAATGTGTCTTTAGGATAAACAATCCACTCAGTGCTACGATCGAAAGCATCATTCGGACTGGAATCACCTGTTGTTATTCCGGCACTCCGGACCAATGTCACATCGGTTCCCCAGTTACTTCTAGTTCCAACTTGTCCAAATGAGTCAATCACTTCGCCAGATTTCTTCAAAACAAGTGCGTCGTCGCCATTGAAATTAATGACAGTTGTATTTGCCAATTGGCCCTTACTCTTAATAGCATCGCTGGCATCTTTATGATACAAAACATAAGTTTCTTCATTGCTCAAGGTCCCCGATAAAGCCATTTTGGAAGTAGCTTCCGTCGCCCCATTTGCATAGAGTTCCAACGTATAATTGCTTAAATCAAGTGCAGTCCCCGTCCCGTTGTAAAGTTCCACTGCCTTATTATGGCTGCTTCCCTCCACGTATTCAGATATTAGTATATCTGAGGCAACAGCTGCTTTTACCGTCGCCGGGTATGCAGGTACTAGCAAACTCGCTACTAAACCAATCGATAAAAAGGTGTTCAAAGGCTTTTTCCAATTTCCTTTATGCATGTAATAATTCCCCTTTCTGATTGAAAACTAGCATTTATTCGAAATCCTTGCAAAAAGCGCAAAATCGCTCCCTTTCAAGTCAATTATCTGAATAATTTATCTCCATATTCAGCATATCACCGCATGTGGAGGATCACCTAGTGACCTTTTGTAATGTTTTGTAAATTCTATGTAAATCTTTTGATGTGTATAAAAATTATTTATTTTGACTAATCTATATATCAACTAATAACCATGCACATTTTACTAGTTATGTAAGATGAAAAAATCCAGTTATTAGTGTCTGATTCCATAATAGACGTTTCGGCGCTTTGAAAATTGATAGAGAAGATTCTATTCTTTTATTATAAAAGGTAAGCGCATTTTTACTTTGGTCATTATAAGGGAGCGACGAAGTCACTAATCTAAGCGCTTGTTTTGATGTACTTTAACTTTATCCAAAGCGAACCGATAATGGCCGATAAGAAACCGCGCCACTTTTACCCTACTCGCTTCAGCTCGGATTGGTATTTTACAAAAAAAAAAATCAGACAGCATATAACTGTCTGATTTCACATTGCACTCACGTAACGATTTCAGGAAACGTAATAATCATTTCTCCGTCAATATTTACAACCTCGATGAGCTCTTCATTGAAAAGATACGGGGTATCGTTTTTGTCTTGGGGTGTTACGGCTTCGTAACTATTCTTTGCGGACAAAACCTGAAAAGTCACAGGTACATAGCTGCCCTTGCTCAACATTTTTGTATTTCCCATCAAAAATATATCCTTACTGGATACGGCAAAACTAAGATGCCCTATCTGTTTATTCAATGAACCTGAAACTAATTTAATATCCTGTAATAATGATATCGTGCATAGAATGAAATCATTAATGAGTTCATTTGATAATTTGTCATAGCCATTTTGTTGAAACAACGTATTAAAGCCGTTTCTAATTTCCTTAAATGAAAAGACATCTTCAATCTTCTTAGTTTTGATGCCATTGCCCACGTTATTAATAATATGCTTACACTCTTCGAGATACTCACTTACATACCCCATACTCTTTTCTCGTTCTGCCATAAAATCACTTAGTTTTTTAATGCTATCTATACCTTGTGCTTCATCATTTACGAGCATCATAAAAGCATAAAAGTCCTTCTCATCAAAACGTCTTTCAGCAAACTTTGAATAATAATGCGCAAATAACTGTTGTTCTTTCTTATCCACAGCGTTTCCTCCCTTAAATCTATACTTACATCATAACACGCACTGATTAACGGGAGGTCTGTCAATACACAAAAAACCAGCCTTTGATGAATCTTTGGCTGGTTTTCATTGGATCCCCTAGAGAATTCTTAGTACTGTCTTTAAATGGTGGACTTTTAGGCTGTCCAAAGAACGTAGAGTCATTCGATATAAGCTCTGATTTCATCTGCCCATACCATGTAGGCTTTACCATTTAAATGGAGTCCATCTTCAGTGTATGTAGGATCCAGCACGCCGCTTTCATTTTCAAGTTTATGGTGGATGTCTATGTAAGCAACTTGATGAGTAGCTGCCAACGCTTGAATTTGTTCATTTAATGCATTAATCATTTTGTTTTCCAAATCACGTGTACCTTCTTTAACGGGTAAAATACTTTGTATGAATAGCTTAGCGTCGGGAGCTTGTTCCTGTAATTTCAAAATAATTTGTTCGTAATTCTCAATCGTGTCTTTTGTTTTCTTATCATAAATCAGGTCATTTACACCAATCAGTAAGAAAATTTGTTTTGGCTTCAAATCAATGATACCGTCTAGCCTCTTGAGTAAACCCTTCGTCGTATCTCTTTCAATTCCCCGATTAACAATCAATTTCCCGGGAAAGAGTTCGTTCCATAGGCTTCTTTCAGTTATGCTGTCCCCTACAAAAACAGCATCTACATTTTGGGTTTCTACTTGTTCGAATAAGGAAACCCGTTCATTGTATTTCGTCTTAGCCGTGGTATGTCCATTGCCGGTCGATTGTGGGTCTTTGTTAACAACTAGCAATAAAGCAAGGATTCCTATATTTAACGCTATGGATAATAGTAACCATATATTCTTTTTCAAATCGTGTACCCCTTTTTCCCTAGTAAATATGTTGAAATAAAGAATCCCATTGAGCCCGCTCCGGCTACCACGAAGTCGCGCCTTCGCTGGATAGTTTATATTAGAAAGCTCATTTCGTTATTCGGGATTAGGCTTGCAATATTTAGTGCGTCGTTCTTCAATGAAATTAGAATCAAATAGTAATCACATTATAATCTCAGTGCATACATCTCAGAATTACTATCACTAATGGTACACTCCAGCGCAGGCGCGGCAAAGGGGTAGCCGAAGCCATGAGACTGGATGCGAAGCGCCAATCCAGGCTCAGGGCGAGAGGCATCCCCAATGCGCCAAGCGTTCTACAAATCCACACTCTGAATAATAATTCTCTTGAAAATGGTCGAGCTTGCGCCAAGCAATCTAAAATTTACGCCCCGAACTAAAACGGCTATCGTATTAATATATATAATTGCGAGAAGCATGTCGAACAATAGAACAACAAACTAGTCATCTTTTCCATAATCGTATTGCGCTTGTATTGAAATTATTTCAAAGTTTTTTCCTTTCTCTACCTTTGAAATGATGTAAATCCCTTTGGTTTCGTTGGCGTTCGTCGGTGCACTCTTCTCTGTCGTCTTTAATGTGGTCTTCGTTCTGGCTTCAATCAATCCCTTTAGATTGTAAGCTTTCTGTATTTTTTTATCAAACGATGCTTTACTCATCTCGACAATGATAATAGTACCATTACCCATGATTACCTTTGTGCGTACATTTGACAGCTTAATGGTTTTCTTAATATGATGCAGCGCAAACCAGATGCAGTCTTCTTTTGCTGGTGATTTGCTTGGAAACCAATAGAGGTCGAGTTTTTCGTTTATAATAACGGGATACATTCTGCCATCCCCTAAAATCATATTCGCGCCTTCTCGTGCACCTTTTAGACTAGACCCGTAGTACCTTAAGTTAAAATCGATAAGTTCAGTCGGCCCAGCCTCTATGTCAAATGATGACGTATCATTTAAAACGAATGTATATAGTTCGCCAAACTCATTTGTCTTTGGTAAAAATAAAATCGTATTATAATCCATCACATAGTCAGTAAGTTTCCCCATTTCTCTTCCCCCGTATCAAATATAGTATATTTTTATTTAAAAAGAGTATACTAGTTACAGAATGGAATAATTCCCCTTTATACTCCTTATGCTTTTCTTCCTAACTTTTCTCACCCCCTCTACGAATTAGCTACGCAATCCATAATTCTCATTTAACTCTACTTTTTCAACAAATAAAATAGCACGAGATGTAATCGCTTCCATTTAACCGTGTGTAATTTCGACTAGTACTATTTATTACCTATAGTACTTTTTCTAACTTAAATGGATCAATTACCAATAAAACTAGTTATATCATATCATGAACATTCAGACCATACAGTGCAGTTTCGACAAATAAATCAATATACCTTCTTTTATTTTGAAAAGTTTAAATAAACACATAACTTGTCGCATCCAGTAACACACATTTGTAAATGACTTTATCTTAAAAGGGTAAAAAATTGGAGAGACGCCAGGATAGGCTCCTGTGTCTCTCCAATTTTTCGATTTATTGTAAGTTAAATTTGACTAGCATTGATTAGGTATTACACAATTGTGTTGATCAACCTACTGTTGTTTTGCCAATACAGGTGCTAGTGCTTCCTTATCGTGAGAAGCATGTAATTTCACCATCGTGTTTATTCTCCGAGGATGCTCCTTGAGCTCTTCAAGCCAGTCAAAAGAAGTCTGAAATAATTCATTTTCGTAAGTGTAGCTTGAAAAGGTATGATCCGCACCTTCGATATAATGTGTGTTTATTGGTTTTTGGATAGGTCGTTGTTGCAATGAAGCAAAATAACGGGCAGTATGTTCTTTCGGAATGTCCTCGTCACTTTTTGCATGAATGACCAATGCCGCCTCTTTAAAAGAACGAACTGATTCAAGAGGATGATGATTTTTCAAATCAGTTAAAAATGCCTGACTCACGTAAAAACCATGATAGTCAACTCCCCCATTTGTGTCTGCAGTTTTAATTGCACGTTCACCCAAAATTTGCGAAATATCTTCATACGGTCTACCCACTGGCGACCATAAAATAAGCCTGCGTATGCGACGGTCTAGTGAAGCGATTATCGAAGCGACAGCACCCCCAAGACTGTGGCCAATCATAATAATATTGTTTGCATCTACTTCTTTAATAGTCGACACATAACGGAGTACAGCTTGAACCTCGCTCAACTGCTTCGTGACCGTGACATCTCCATAATCGCCGTCACTTTCCCCACAACCGCTAAAGTCAAAACGAAATACACCATACCCCCTAGCCGTGAAATACCTGGCCGCTTTTACAAATAAACGATGTTCGCCCACTTTGCTCCCAACAAATCCGTGCAGTAAAACAATAAGTGGAACTTTTCTATGATGAACATTCTCTGGGAGATGAAGCACTCCGGAAAGTTGTAATTTATTCGCATAAATTGAAACTGTTTTATTCATAGAATCAACCTACTTCCTCTATTTTATAAACCGCATTAAGTATACCTGTTTACTTGGTATTATACATATGGAACATTCAGAAGTCAATGTAGATCGTAAAGGAGAAGGCTACAAGCAAATTAGACAATTTAAGAATTTTATATTTGAGGAATATTTCTGAAAGGTACAGCGCTCAGATATCTGAAAATTCCGCTTGACTATTTTAGACTGAGTGGGTCATCTAGGTGACAGCAAATGGGTCCATTAACTACAAATCGATTGAAAGAGCTGCAGTTTACATGGGAAAATTAACATTGGAAACAGCGAAAAAAATTATTGAAGCGGCAGAGCAAGAAGCAACCAATTTAGGAGTGGCTATGGTCATTTCTGTAGTGGATGAGGGCGGTAACTTGATAGCTGTTCATCGCATGGACGACGCTTGGATTGCCAGCATCGACATCTCACAAAACAAAGCATGGACATCCGTCGCATTAAAAATGCCAACGAGCAATTTGGAACAGGCAACAGTCCCTGCAGCTGAACTCTACGGTTTGAACACTACAAATAACGGCCGTTTGGTCATTTTTGGCGGCGGTTTCCCATTGATGAAAGACGGAAAAGTTGTAGGCGCAGTAGGTGCAAGCGGCAGTGCTGTGGCGAATGATGTCAAAGTTGCTGAAGCAGCAGTTCAGGCATTCGAGAAATTGTAAAACGGTTTTGTATATAGATAGACAAAAGCCTTCCACAGAATCCATTGATTCTGTGGAAGGCTTTTGTATTGAACATGCAAATCAATTTAAATACATAGGTTCTTTTTCAACCTACTGAAACAGCAAGCGTGCCGATTATCTTCTCTAAGTTTTCTTTACCTAGTAATTCGACAGTCCTCGCATTTTCCCTAAAATCCGTCGCAAGAGCAGCAGACGCGATGTTGATCAAACCCGTGCACGTAGGCGTTTTGACGTCTAACATCTGCCCCAAAGATTCCAACAATACGAGACCTTCAGGAACGTCTTCCGTAATAAATCTTGAATCCGCTACAAATGGGCCTTCTGGTGAACTGTTTTTAGCATATGATAAAAATGCTTCTTTCGCATCGATTGTTCGATTTTCAAAATTACGGAATTTGCAGGCTTCCACGTAAGGCAATCGTTCCGCCCCTACCTTCTCCAGCACATCCATTTTTTCATTATCAAGGCTATCTACCATATTCCAGACGTGGGGTGTGAACACTTCTTTGTACATCCAATAGTCGCCTTCCGTATATTCAATTCGAGGAATACTCATAATTCCTCCGATCGTATGGACAATTAAATTGGGGTTGTGGAGAGCAGCTTCGATGACTGAATCGAGGTAAATAAAATGATAGTGTAGCGTATCTAACTTTTCTTGAATAACTATTTTGTCTTTTTCCGTATAAATTGCAATTGGATTTCTAACATTTTTAAACAAAATCTTTACTTTACCAGGTTCAATAATTCTACAGTCAATTGGTGAACTTTGTGCTTCAACAATTGTAAATCGCTTTTTCTTTTCATGTTTCAAGAAATATGCTGTTGATAAATAACCCGGCTCCAGCAACACGATTTGGTCTTCATTCATGAAAGGTATTATACGCTTAATAACTTGTTCATGGTAATTTGTTTGGACATAAATAATAATCATTTCAGCATTTTTAATTGCCACCTCAACATCCGTCGTCACTACATCTAGATGGACTGTATTTTCTTCCTTACCATCCACAATAGTGATTTGACCTTTATGATTCGTTAGGTAATCAAAATTGTCGTTATGCAAACTCTTTGAAGTCTTTAACAAAGTGACTAGATGACCCTTACGTTTCAAATCAGCAGCGATTGTTGTTCCACCATGTCCTGCTCCTACAACTGTGATTTTCATAAAAATCCCCCCAGTAATTTGATAAATTCTATGCAACTCTATGAACGTTACTTTTTCCAGAAGTTCCCTCTCTAGTTATCTACTATACCACTGTTTTCACTATTTTTCATTAATTCTGAAAACAAGAACACCCTTAACGTCTTGGGTTGACGTGAAGGGTGTTCATATACTGACATGTGTAAGTTACTCGATTATACAAACATCGCAACGTGATCACCGGAAACTCCTGGAGGTTTTGTTGGAAACTCCACCAACGATGTATGTAAGATACACCAAATCCCCCCCAGAATAAAAAAAACGGAAAGTTACGGAATATTTATCCGTAACTTTCCGTTTTTTTGTGATCTAGCTACAGGCGCCAACTCCTCGGGTCATAAGTCAGCCCAACTATGCGGAAGTTCGCCGCGTCGTTGGTCCGTCTTATGCCTGTCGGAGCTGTGCGGCGCCTTCCGCTTTTCTTATGATCCAGCTGCAGGCGCCAACTCCTCGGGTCATAAGTCAGCCCAACTATGCGGAAGTTCGCCGCGTCGTTGGGCCGTCTTATGCCTGTCGGAGGCCTACAGGATGTAGGTCATGCAGTAGGGAAGGATTGAACTGCATCCTTCCTTATTGCCGCAGGACGCGGCGTACTTTGACTGCCTTCCTTTTTCCAGGCGCCTTTCGCTTTTCTATAGCAACTCTTTAACTACTTTACTAATTAAAGCGCCTTCTGTTTTGCCTTTTAGTTCTGACATGGCGAGGCCCATTACTTTGCCCATGTCTTGCTTGCCGGAGAAACCATTTGTTTCGATGATGTTTTTTACGATTGATTTGACTTCATCTTCGCTGAGTTGCTCGGGTAGATATGATGTAAGCATTTGTATGCGGTTTTCAAGATTGGTGATCATTTCGCTTTTGTCGGATTGCTTCGCGTACATTAGGGACTCTTGGGTTTGCTTGATTTCTGTTTGGATGATTTGCATCACTTCTTCGTCAGCAAGCTCATTGCCGTCGTTTTTATCGATTTCCTTTTTTTGAATCGTGCTTAATACCAAACGAATGCTTGTTAGTTCTTCTTTGTTCTTGGCTTTCATAGCTTCCTTCATCGAATCCTTCAGTTTTTGCTTAAGTGTCATTTAAATAACTCCCTTTCCTTATTAATAGTATAGCCTAGGTTGGTTCCTTTTAAGAAACGAACGATTCATTTTATCTGTGTGGTGCATTGCCATAATGCTTTTTTACTACCGGTACTTTTTGCTTCATACAAGCATTTATCCGCAATTTGGATTAAATCTTTAATGTGATTTCCGCATTCCAGGAAACTTGCAATGCCTGCTGAAATCTTGAC
The DNA here is from genome assembly GCF_056786515.1 of Sporosarcina sp. Y838. NCBI lineage: Bacteria > Bacillati > Bacillota > Bacilli > Caryophanales > Caryophanaceae > Sporosarcina > Sporosarcina sp. Y838. The sequence goes on from NZ_JBXCJD010000002.1 coordinate 17,002, forward strand.
TATTTCCCCACTTGGACTCGCCGTTGTTTCTAACTTTTTCCGCAGTCTTTCGGCGACTTCAAAAGTATCCATCATAGTCGTATCAGGCATCAGTAAAATGAATTCTTCACCACCATACTCCCTTTTAACCGTATGCTATGGGGTGACTTTGCAATAACCTCACCCGATGCAGACGCGATAACGACCGAATTAAACGTTTTATTTCGCTCAAATAAACGCTTTGCTTCATTAAATAAGAGTAACTCAGAATCGCTTTGCTCAAAGTAACCAGAGACATCTTTTGCACTATAGGCCAATTCTTGAAGCGTCGTTTTAAAAAAGTTATCAGTGGTGCTCGCAAGTTTCTGGGTGTACACCCGGTTTGTTTCCAATGTATTTTCAACCAGTGTCTGCTGATTGACTAGATACCCTGATGTAATACTACTAAAAAGTGTAAGTCCAACTGACAGTAAGGCCACGAGGAGGATTAAGGATTTCAGTGAAACTTTCATCGCCATATGTAGTTCTCCTTTTGGCATAAATAGGTTGATTGGATGACGTTGTGGTTCACAAGTAAACAGATAAAGGTATATTTAATTACTATTATACCATTTAATTCATTTACTATATATCCTTAATAACAGAAAAAGCATGATGTAAATGAGGATGTAGAACTAGAAATGCGCACAAGACAAAAAACAACAAACGAGCTGTTTACACAGACATACTCGCCCTAACACTCCTGCGAAGCGTTGCACATATAGTAGCTTCAAGGGGGTGTTTAACTATGCCAAGTTTTAAAAGTGATGTATCACTATTTCTTTATTGTATTTTAGCAGCTTATGCAATTCTCGGACTGATACTCCTCGTTCCGACATTACTCACTGTCCCATTTACTTTATCGCTCATTGGAATCGGGGTTATTGTCGTTATCGTTGTGGTTGTTTTGTTTGCGCTTGCAATTATTTTAAAAGGCCTTGCACACCTTTTAAAAAGTTTAAAATCCTAAAATTTCGATGCAAAAAGACAGCAGCCTGTATGAAATAAGCTGCTGTCTTTTTATAGGTACTCGAAATCTTATTTCGACTCTGCTTCTTTGATTGCCGTTTGAGCTAATTTAGATATTGTCATATCGTCCATTGGCGGATTATGTAGACCGGCTCGTACATCCCGATAATACCTTTGCAATGGGTTGGACATTTGAAGACTTTTCGCTCCGACTAAACGCATCGCTTTATCAACGATTGTAATTGCTGAATTTGTCACGATATGTTTGGCAGCGGCCAGTTCATTCGTTAGTTGTTCGCGACGCGCGTCATTATCTACAGCATCCGCCACACTGTAAAGGAAGTGTCTCGCTTTCATCAGTTCTAAGTCCATTTGGCCAATTAAACTTTGGACATTCGGCAATTGACTAATTGACCCTTGTAAACTATTCGGGGAGTATTCGACTGCAAATTTCACCGCATAATCACGAGCTGCTTGTGCAATGCCGAGGTAACAAGCGGGAATGTGCAGAATCCATGGATTCAACGTATTGCCCCTAGGACCTTGATTGAATTCAACAAATTTCTCTTCCGAAACTTCAACGTTGTCTAGCACTAAGTCATGGCTTTCTGTTCCCCTCATCGCCACAACGTCCCATGTTTCTTTGATGGACAAGCCTTTTGAATCTCGTTCAACTAAGAAGAAACCGATGCCCTCTTTCTCTTCAATCCATGCAGACACTAGAAAATGTGTTAACACGGGTGACATCGTCGTAAAGTTTTTTTGACCCGTAATCACCCATTTGCCATCTCTTTTCACGGCATTTGTCCCAGGACGACCACCACGAGTTGGACTACCCGTTTGCGCTTCACTCACTGCTCGATTCACTAATGCCCCGTCCAAAACCTCTTGTGCAAATGAAGTTAATAGATCTTCACTCCATAATTTCTTCTCAAATAATTCTCCGACAACACCTTGGTGCCAGCCAATTGCTAACCCTGTAGCGCCGTCAAAACTAGCAATCGTTTCTTGGAATAAAACCATGTCACGCACACTGATACCCTCGCCACCATATTCTTTCGGTAACGTTAGTTTCGTATAACCGAGGTCAACAAGTGCTTTTATATTTTCTTTCGGAAATCGAGTCTGTTCATCGTTTTCTTTCGAATGACTTTTAAAAGCTTCCTCATGGTTCATGAGTTTTTCTAGCCATTCCTTTTGAAATGCATTTCCAACAAATACCTTCTTCGACATATAGGACACTTCCTTATTGGTTTGATAATTCTATAACTTGAATAGTACGTCAGCGCCTTACAAGGGGCAGCGAATTCTATGGGTTTCTTTATTTCAACATAACTAGTATATCTACCTAATGTCTACTTTACAACTAGGAATACTTATGCTATTGTATGTACTGTTATGATGCATTCAGTAAATCGTAGGTGGGGTGGGAAATTGATAACATTAAAAAATATTAAAAAGAGTTTCAATAAGAATCCGGTGCTTCATGGCATTGATGTAACTGTGAACAAAGGAGATGTCTTGGTGATTGTCGGGCCAAGTGGATCTGGTAAAACAACCCTCCTTCGTTGCATAAATTACTTAGAAAAACCTGATGAAGGTAGCATTTCAATCGATGATTTTTCCATAGATGAAAAAAGTGCAACGAAAAAAAACATCCTAACGTTAAGAAGAAAAACGGCTATGGTTTTTCAGCATTATAATTTATTTAAAAATAAAACTGTGATTGAAAACATTATGGAAGGCCTTCTCGTTGCGAAGAAAATCAACATAGATGAGGCACGTCAGATTAGCATGGAACTTCTTCAAAAAGTCGGTCTTGAAGATAAAGCAAATGACTACCCAACGCAACTTTCAGGCGGACAGCAACAGCGCGTAGGAATTGCTCGCGCACTGGCATTGAAGCCTTCTGTATTATTATTCGACGAACCAACATCTGCACTCGATCCCGAAATGGTTGGAGAAGTTCTTTCTATTATAAAGAAAATTGCGGATGAAGGAATTACGATGATAATTGTAACACATGAAATTGACTTTGCCCGAGATGTGGCTACAGAAGTTATTTTCATGGCGGACGGGCTTGTTGTTGAACAAGGTACACCGAAAGATGTATTGGTCCATCCAAAACACGATCGCACGAAACAATTTTTGAAAAGACTTACACCAGAACCAGAATATGAAATTTAAGAAAGAAGGCATAAACATGAAACGTAAATGGCTAGTACTATTAGGAGCAACGGTATTCCTTGCTATTCTCGCAGGTTGTTCAAATGAAAGAAGTACAACAACGGATGACGGAAAAAAGGTCATTAAAGTCGCATTAAGCGATGATGTCAATCCTCCCTTCCTATACACAGACGATGAAAACAACCCGATCGGCTACGACATGGACTATTTAGCAGAAGTTGAAAAAAGATTACCAGACTACAAATTCGAATACGTGTTCGGTGAAGAAGAATCGAATTTAGTGGGTCTTGATACAGGTAAAGTTGACATGGCGATTAACTGGTTTTTCAAAAACCCAGATAGAGAAGAGAAGTTTCATTATCCAAAAACGGAATACGGCTACTCTCTTACGTCACTTATTACGAAAACAGACACAGATGATATAAAAACATTAGATGATATGGTTGGTAAAAAGTTCACGCCTATGTCAGCTGGCGGCGGGCTTCGTTCTATATTAAATGGGTACAACACAAGTAATCCTGACAATCCTTTAACGATTGAAAGCATGGAACACCCATCAAACGCAGATAACTTAAAGCGCGTTGACGAAGGAAAAGCAGATGCGATTTTCCTCAACAAATCGACATTTGATGCTGTTCAAGAAACGCTTAACTTGGATTTAAAAGTAGCTGGAATCGTTTCAAAAGAACCTGTCTTTGTTGTATTTAATAAAGACAACACCGAATTAGCCGATCAAATCGACGCAATTACGATCGAATTGACCGAAGATGGAACACTAGCGAAACTATCCGAAAAGTGGTTTGCAACTGACTTCTTCCAAGACCTCGACTACATCAATGAAAAAGGGTTCAGCTACAACTAATACTGAGCACCGCATTGAATTGAAATGCGTTCATGCGGTGTAATTTAGCACATATTTTTCTTTATTCAGCAATAGACTCCCACCTCTATAGGTGGCGTAATTGATTAGGTGGTGTGAAAGATGAGCTCGAGTTTGCAAGACTGGATTGACATATTCTTTAGAGTACTGGATAAACTCCCGCTAACACTACTGATGACAGTAATATCCTTATTCTTCGCGTTACTCATAGGTTTAGGTATTGCGATTATACGAATTCAGAAGTATCGGTTTCTCTATGGAATTGCAACATTATATTTATCATTCACAAGAAGTACACCTTTGTTGGTACAACTGTTTCTAGTCTATTTTGGACTCCCCCAATTACTACTTGTTATTAATGTAGATATTAATCATTGGGATCGGCTGTTCTTTGCCATTATGGCCTTCTCATTTCATACAGGTGCATTTATGTCAGAGGTTATCCGTTCAGCCTATTTAGCCGTTGGAAAGGACCAATTCGAAGCAGCCTATAGTGTCGGAATGAGCTATTCACAAGCGTTACGAAGAATTATACTGCCGCAAGCCTTTCTGATTTCATTGCCTAACTTAGGTAACAACATTATCGAATTATTGAAAGACACATCTCTCGCCTTTACGATTGGCATCATTGATATTATGGGGCAAGTTCGAATCATTTTAGGCAATAATCACGGCATCGGTATGTTTCAGATTTACGTTGTGATTTCGCTTGTTTACTGGGCAACTTGCATAATTATTGAAAGTCTTGTCGGCTATGCTGAAAAAGTCTTCAAGAAAGGGCATGTTGGTCTATCTAAGTAATAACTTGTTGAGGATAGTGATAAATTATGGCTATTGTAGATTTTAAATTTGCGTTAGAGCAAGTACCCGCAGTGTTAAAAGGAGTACCTTGGACAATAACGATAGCCATTGTCGCGATGCTTTTCGGGCTCATTTTTGGTTTACTCATTGCTCTTTGCAGAATATATAGAATACCTGTATTAAATCAGTTATCCATTTTGTATATCTCGTTCATTCGAGGAACGCCCTTGATTGTTCAGCTATATGTCTTTTTCTACGGTGTGCCCGTACTCATCGATTACTTGAACCCGCGTCTGGGTTTACAAATAGATGCTGATGAAATTCCGCCACTACTGTACGCGCTTGTTGCTTATACAATAAACACAGCCGCTTATCAGGCAGAAATCTTCCGTTCGTCCATTAATGCCACAAATGCAGGACAAATGGAAGCCGCCTATTCAGTTGGGATGACAACGAGACAAGGTTTAACACGAATCATTTTGCCACAAGCGTTATTAATCGCATTGCCTAATCTAGGAAACGTATTTATCGGGCTCATTAAAGCAACCTCTTTAGCATTCGCCGTAAAGGTTGTAGAAGTGTTAGCCATTTCCAAAATTATTGCGAACGATGGATACCGTTTCATCGAAATGTATTTAGTCGCATCCATCATCTATTGGATCCTTTGCCTCATCTGTGAATTTATCTTGTTTAAACTAGAGAAGAGAATGAGCCGTTCTGAAGCAAGAATGGGTCTGAATGCAACGGTTTGATAATGAAGTTTATGATGCCCCGTCTCTCATGCTTTGAGAGACGGGGCTTTTTTTGTTGGAGACTTGCTGGGGTTTGTTGGACACTTTGATAGTTTGGTTGGAGACTTCCCTGTTTTTTGAATGCTTTTCCGAGTTGGTTGGACACTCGTCGGGGTTCGTTGGATAGTTCGGATAAAAAATTATTGCCCGCTACATATTGATTATTCTTTTTTCTGAAAATTGTAAGCGTTTTCCTATTGTCGAATTGAGTATTATTATGTTAAACTTTCATTAGGATATTATTTTGCAATTGTTTGATACTTAAAACTTTCACAATTCAAACATCCTAGAAAAAGCAGAGAGTGGGAAATGTCATGCAAGAACAAGAATTGTCGAGGGGTCTAAAAAACAGGCACGTACAACTAATTGCCATCGGGGGGGCAATCGGTACCGGATTATTCCTTGGGGCAGGAAAATCCATTCATTTAGCAGGGCCGTCAATTTTATTTGCATATTTGATTACAGGAATAATTTGCTTTTTAATCATGCGCGCACTTGGAGAACTACTTCTAACCAATTTGAACTATAATTCATTTGTTGACTTTGTACAAGACTATATGGGGAATATGGCGGCGTTTGTTACCGGATGGACCTATTGGTTCTGCTGGATTTCAATTGCAATGGCCGATTTAACCGCAGTTGGTCTTTATACGCAGTTTTGGTTTCCGAACGTACCGCAGTGGATGCCAGGTTTAATTGCGCTTGTCATTTTGCTATTTATGAACCTTGCAACTGTAAAACTTTTTGGCGAAATGGAATTCTGGTTTGCATTAATTAAAATCATCGCGATTCTAGCACTTATTGTTATTGGCGTTTTCATGATCTTCAAGGGCTTTTCTACCGATGCTGGCCCAGCTAGTTTTACTAATCTATGGAGCCATGGTGGTATGTTCCCTAATGGTATTAATGGCTTTATTCTTTCATTCCAGATGGTTGTATTTGCGTTTGTAGGCATTGAACTAGTCGGCCTAACAGCAGGTGAAACAGAAAACCCGGAAAAAGTGATCCCGCGAGCCATTAATAATATCCCTATTCGGATTTTGATATTTTATATTGGCGCTCTTATTGTTATTATGAGTATTTATCCGTGGAACGCTATTAACCCACTGGAAAGCCCGTTTGTCCAGGTCTTCGTTGCAGTAGGTATTGTTGCAGCTGCTGGTATCGTCAATTTTGTTGTCTTAACATCCGCCGCTTCGGCATGTAATAGCGCCGTGTTTAGTACAAGCCGGATGATTTACTCACTTGCCAAAGATAATAATGCACCTGTACCATTTACAAAACTGACTACCAATAAAGTCCCTTCCAATGCATTGTTCTTTTCAACTATTGTCATTCTAATCGCCGTTGTTTTGAACTATGTAATGCCAGAAGGTGTATTTACACTAATTACAAGTATTTCTACAGTATGCTTTATCTATATTTGGGGCGTTACAGTCATCTGCCATTTGATATATCGCAAAACGAAACCAGAACTTGCGAAAGCGAATAAATTTAAAATGCCGCTTCACCCGTTTTCAAATTACTTAATCCTTGTGTTCCTAGCGTTCGTACTTGTCGTGCTAGGACTAGCGGAAGATACTCGTGTCGCCTTGTTCGTAACACCTGTTTGGTTTATTTTACTAATTGCAGTTTATCTGATACGGAAAAACAAAAACCAACGAAAAATAGAAGTCGTTTGATATTTTAAACAAGTTTTTCAGGTACCTGGTACTTACACAATTCAAAGTTGTGTGAGTACCAGGTACCTTTTTTGTTGTTGGGTTTTGTTGGACACATCGATAATTTCATTGGTTGCTGGTTAACGTTTTCGTATAAGTAAACATTTTATTATGTTGGCTTTCTTATTCCCGTAAACTCATTCAGTTTTGTTGACAGTCCACCATGTCCAAATTTAATAAATTTTGATTCACCTTGCCTTAATCCATCCTCTACAGAGAACTTCAGGAAATCCAACAAGAGAATTCGGCGGTAATACACATTGACAATCCCATTCTCATAAAACCAGTTATCAATTGTATTAAAAACACCCCTATTCACACCGAATTGTTGATCGCACCATTTAAAAAATTGTAAATCGGGAAGGTTTAGTGATTCACTCCTTGCTTGGGGACTTTTTTCAATTAGTTTCAAATAAGTCTCTTTAGGCATTATGTCTTGCGTTTGCATACTAAATTACCTCCTTTCAATATCCCTATTACCAAGATAGTTCTGTATAAACAGAAAAGGCCCCCACCTTAGTTGTTAAATTATGATGAGAGCCTTTAGTTTTCTAATCAGCCGATTTCTATTTTATTGTTAATCACTTCTTCTTAACACCCTCTAAGACAATATCTTCTGCATTTACGCTATCACCGAAATTTGTTTTTAGAGAAATGTCCATCTAGCTAAGACAAACTAAAATAGATTCTTCTCACCCACACTGCCGGCTGCTCTAGCGTTATCTTCATTTTTAAATGATAATAGTGGAAATACGAGCTCTGCAAAACGGTACGACTCTTCTAAATGAGGATAGCCTGAAAAAATAAATGTTTCAATACCGGCTTCTTGATACTCTTTTATTCGATCCGCTACCGTTTCCGGGTCACCTACAAGTGCGGTTCCAGCTCCTCCACGAACGAGACCAACACCTGCCCATAAGTTCGGGCTGATTTCTAAATCAGCTCGGTCTCCTTTATGAAGATCAGCCATACGCTTTTGTCCATGCGACTCATATCTACTTAATATTTTTTGTGCTTTTTCAATTGTTTCCTCATCTAAATGAGATATTAGCTTGTTTGCTGCTTCCCATGCCTCTTCACTGGTTTCTCTAACAATAACGTGTAATCGAATTCCGAAACGAATTGTTCTTCCTTCTTTTTCAGCTAGAGTACGAACACTTGCAATTTTTTCCTTCACTTCTTTTATAGGCTCACCCCATGTCAGGTAAATGTCTGAATGATGTGCCGCTACTTTTTGTCCAGCAGGTGATGATCCGCCAAAATATATTGGTGGGTGGGGTTTCTGAACTGGAGGAAATATCAATTCTCCGCCTTGTGATTGTAAATGCTTCCCTTGAAAGTCTACTTTTTCCCCGGATAGTAATCTTCGCCAAATCGTGAGAAATTCATCTGTCGCTTCGTACCGCTCCTCGTGTGATAAAAACACACCATCTCCAGCAAGTTCTACCGGGTCACCACCCGCTACTACATTAATTAACAGACGACCATTAGATATACGATCAAGTGTGGATGTCATTCGAGCTGCTAAAGAAGGTTGTATTAAACCAGGTCTAACTGCCACTAAAAACTTCAAGTGTGTTGTTTCAGCCGCTAATGCAGAAGCCGTTATCCAAGGATCTTCACATGACTGTCCAGTAGGTAATAGAACACCTTGATAACCAAGCCTCTCCACCGCCTGTGCTATTTGTTTAAAATACGTATGTTCTGCTTCTCTGCCACCGATTGTTGTACCTAAATAACGACCATCCCCATGTGTTGGGATAAACCAAAAAATATCCATTCTTCATCTCTCCTTTTAGTTATTACCTTGAAATGTGCTTCGCCATTTTAATAATTTCCTTTCCAGCAACCTTACAAATGAATCGGTTAATTTACCAACTACTGCAAAAATAATGATACCGACAAATACTTTATCTGTTTGGGAGAATTGTCTAGCATCCATAATCATATAACCCACACCTGAGCTAGACCCCATTAATTCCGCCACAACTAAACTTAACCATGCTATTCCAAGTGATAAACGAATACCCAGCAGTATATTTCCGAGAGCCGCTGGTAAAATCAAGTGCGTGATTTGTTTTTTCCAATTGAATTCTAATACCCTAGCAACGTCAAACAATTTAGAGTCAACGCCTCGGATTCCTAAAAATGTATTAATATATATCGGGAAGAAAGCACCAAGTGAGATTAATAATATTTTAGAAACTTCATCAAAACCAAACCATAAAATAAATAGTGGTGTTACGGCCAGATTTGGAATTGTCCTAAGCATTTGTAGTGATGGATCAACGTAGGACTCTGTATTTTTCGAGAATCCTACAAGTATTCCAAACAATAAGCCGAGTCCCCCACCGAGTAAAAATCCGCCAACCGCCCTTGCAATACTAATTTGTAAGTTTGCAAACAGCTCTCCAGATAATATCAAAGAATAAAATGTCGCCAATATTGTTAAAGGCGTCGGTAAAAGTGTCGCAGATATGAAACCTGCACCTCCAACATATTGCCAAATCGCAACAATGAAAAGTGGTAATACAAAACCCTTTGTCCACGAAGGTATCCTAAACCTTTTTTTTTCTAGTAAGTATTTAGATGGCGCATAAACCTCAACTTTCATCTACTTTTCCTCCTTATAGATATTTTCGATAAACTGGTTATCAACAACCTCCGATACATCGATTTTCTTATCAATGGCTTTTAATTCATATTGCATATCCGCTGATTCCTGTTGAGCTTCAATGATTATTTCTGTTATCGGTTCATTCAATGCATTTGTATTATCCAGTACGCTTTTAATAACTTGATTGTCTAAATCCTTCATTTTAGCGTATATAGCAATCGCTTCTTCCTCATTTTCATTTTGCCATTTCACTGTACGATCATAGACTTCTAAAAAAAGCTGAACATATTCTGGATGATCATCTAAAAATCCAGAACGAACGATTGTAAAACCAGGAGAAAGTGCATTAATTGTTTCACCATTTACTAGCAGCTGTGCGTCTTTTTCTAATGTTTGTAGTGATAGAAACGGCTCCCAAATAGACCAAGCATCAACAGAACCATTTTCAAATGCAGGCATCGCTTCATCTGGTTGAAGTTGAATAATCTCTACTTCATCTGGAGAAATACCTGCATATTCAAGTGATTTATATAAAAATCCGAAACCACTACTTCCCTTAGCAACGGCAATCTTTTTTCCTTTAAGATTTTCAAGCTTTTCAATTCCACTATCCTTTTGAACAAGCAACCCATTTCCTTTTAAACCATCTGATGAAAGTGCAATCTCTTTAAACTGAACGCCCCCCGCTTGACCGGCAATTACTGGTGTATTACCAACTTGAGAGAAGTCTAATTTATTTGCAGCAAGCCCTTCGATTTGTGGTGGACCACTTTGAAATTCTGTCCAATTCACTTTGATTCCTTCTTTTTCAAAAGCCTCCTCAAACCAGCCTTTCTCTTTCGCAACCCAAAGCGGACTTAAGCTTTGCTGAATACCAATATTAATCTCTTTAATCGTATCTTTATCAGCGCAACCAGCTAGTAACCCAACAAATATCACAATCAATAATAGTAGTTTCTTCAATTATCATATCCCCCTTATATTCCAGCACCATCTGTGTTTACGGATTGTTCCGTTTTCTCAAATTCGGCCAATACTTTTTGTCGTAAATACTGAAAGGATGGATCTGTACGTTTTCTAGGAAATCCAAGCTCTACTTGCATCAATTTCTGTAACTGACCAGGATTTGCTCGTAATATCGCTAGCTCAGTCCCCAAATAAATAGATTCATCGATATCATGCGTAACCAATATCATTGTTATTTTTTTCTTTTGCCAAATATCGATTAATACATCCTGAAGATGCTTCCGTGTAAAGGCGTCTAATGCCCCAAATGGTTCATCTAGCAACAAAACTTGCGGATCACGAATAAGTGCTCTTGCAATTGCTACCCTTTGTGACATTCCTCCCGACAACTCACTAGGATACGATTTTTCATATCCTGTCAGTCTAACGATTTCAATAAGCTCTTCTACTTTTTGTTTCACAATTCTATTTTTCAAATTTAAATCTGCAGCAATATTTTGTTCCACTGTCATCCAGGGAAAAAGTCGATGCTCTTGAAAAATAAATCCCTGAGAAATTCCTGGTTTATCTACAGAACGTCCGCCAATATGAACATTTCCAATATATTCAGTATCGAGTCCAGCAATAATTTTTAATAATGTACTTTTACCACAGCCACTTGGTCCAATGATCGTTAAAAAATGCCCTTCTTTAATATGCAATTCAATGTCATCCAAAACAACGTTCCAACCATCATCATGTTTAAATGCCTTTTCCTTTACTTTAATAGTGACGTCCATCTTCGTGCCTCCTTTTCAAAAAGCATAATTGCCATAAACAGAGAAGGCCCCCACCTTAGTTGTTAAATTAAGATGAGGGCCTTTAGTTTTCTAATCAGCCGATTACTATTTTATTGTTAACTAACACGGTTTTTTATTACTTCTTTCTGGTTCTGAAAATACTTCAACACATCAACGAGCCGATTCTCAGCTTCCTCTGCAATGAGAAACTCATTTCCGTCTAATCGCTTAATTTGGTCGTCCACTACAAAGACACCATTTAATATCTCTGTCGCGCCAAGTGCAGATAGTACTGGCTTTAACGCGTATTCAATCGCAAGTAAATGACCCAAAGAACCACCTATCGCAACGGGTAATACCGATTTTCCTGTTAATATTCTTTGTGGCAATAAGTCAAGGTATGTCTTCAAAATCCCTGAGAACGATGCTTTATACACAGGTGTTAGCACAACTACAATATCCGAGTCTACAACAATTTTATTCGCTTGAATAATCGCTTTACTGGAAAAGTTAGCTTTTATAAGATCTTCAGCAGGCAAATCATGTACATAAATCGTGTCGTAAGGCAAACTCTCTGTTTCAAAAAAACTTTCTATTCTTTTTTGAATCCCTGTCAATCGAGACTCCTTGCTGTTCCCTCCGTTAATAATAACCGCTTTTGACATCTACCCTCATCCTCCTTCAATAAAGTTTTTGATTGTAAAACACACAATCATTTTTGGGATTTCTAATTCCTATTAAAATTATAAGTATAGTCATATATTTCGAGGTCATTGACTTTTACTTTTTGCTGACTAGTGAACTGCTACCGGTACAATTTGTAATGTTTTAGTTGTCATTTGTTTTTGCTTCAATTAGTTTTAGTTTTAATTTAGAAAGAGATCCGGTAATTGGTATTAATGTCTACAAATTACCGAATCTCTAGTTGACTAGTTGATTCTAATGTTTATTCACTTTCAAATAAATTAAAAATCCCTTTTGTATTCAATATCGCCCCAATTAATAAGCAGAAAAGGCCCCCATCTTAAATAAATTAAGGTGGAGGCCTTTAGTTGCCTAATCAGCCGTTTGCTATTTTTTTGTTGAAACAGGGTTATCATCATTAATTCCCCAGAAATGCGCTACACATCTTGAAGCTAATTCTTTAGCATCTTTCCTAACGGGAATCTCTCAATCCTTACAACTCGATTTTGTACAGATTACCATCAGCACCCTGTCAATCTAGGCTCCTTACTGTTCCCGCCGTTAACAATAACCGCTTTTGATATCCACCCTCATCCTCCTTCAATAAAGTTTTAGATTGCAAAACACACAATCATTTTCTGGGTTTCTAATCCCTATTAAATGTATTGGAATTATCATATATCTTCGACTAATAAAAAGTCAACCATAAAATTAGAAATTTTCAAGAAAATTCACCGATACCGACGCTGTGCAAAATAACACTTCATATATAGCATTACATAAATCTATTGTTAAAAATATTTTGATTTTATACCGTTTCCAGAATTATATGCAACGTTATCCGAAATTGCATCATTTTTTTAAGTGAAATGTCAATCTTTACACAGGAATATTGCTTATGACCTAAGCAGCTGGCGCACGGAGTCAAGACTAAAATAGAGAGGGCTAAAACATGTTGGAGACTCTCTATAGTAAAAGGGATCAGTGCTTGTTTGATTTATGAATATTCAACATTACGAAAAAAATGCAAGAAAAAGGCAACCAAATGTTGTAAAGGTTGCCTTTCACATTATGCAATTACATTGTATTATGTGAATAACTTCATGTAAAGAGACCTAAATTTCCACAGAACTTTTAAGAACCTTCTGCATATCCAATTCTTCAAAAGTGAAAATTTGCGGTTTAGCTACAAGTAACAAATCATTTAATACTTCTTCTATCTTTTCAATTTCAAACATAACAACATCAAAGTTTTCATATGGCATCCCTTGCTTGCCTAATTGCGTGAACCCTTTAATGGCTGTTAAGGAATTTCGTATTTCATGCGCCATGCTTGCCGCAAGTTGGCCAACAACATAATGTTGGTCTGTACTTTGTATCATATCTTTAGTTTTTGTTCGCTCCAAATCCTTAATCTCCACGTTGTTATGCATTTGTTTTCATCCCCTTTTATTATGTTCATTACACATTAATAAAGGAGATTGTTGTGGAGGCTCCCCGGGAGGAGCATGAGCCCATTTAAACATTGCGAACTCATTCATAGGTGTCCACTTTCCCCCGCTTGAAGATTGTAGACTGAACACATCAACGATTCCCCAACTTAAATCACTTTGTCCACCCATTTCTAAAGTTGGAGATGTTGTAGGCGGTGTAGTTTCCATAATGATAGCCACCGGTAGACGATCCCACTTTTTACTTGGTTCAGTCGGAAGTTTAGGATTATCAACTTTTTTATTTTCTAACACGATATTTTTAGATTTTCCAAATGGGTCAATCAAACCATTCGTTTGTTCAAGCACTTTTAATTCCTTAACAATCGAACGTCGGTCTACGGAAGTTGCTCCTAAAATAGAATCTACGTCGAGGTTCCCCTCGCCATTCATACTGACTTCAATTCCATCATCCAAGCTGAAATCACTATGTTTCTCCAGTTCACTAGTACCGACTTGTTTAATCAATACATCGGTCCCAATTTCAGGTACTAAAGGTGTAATAGATTCCCTTTTCGGCATAGAACCGACATCTCGGCTATGCTCTTTTGGGTTAGTGAAGACGTTTTCATTCCCAGTATTGCTCTTTTCGTCCTCCCTAAAAATTTCCTGTGGAATTTTTATTACTTTAGCAACTGTTTCAACAGATTCAAAATCCATTTCTAAAGAAAAGTCGATTGCAGATTTCATAGTTTCATTAGAAAATTCCTCTGTGTTTTCTACGACGGTTTGACCATAAGAAGTTGTTTTCTTAACTGTTTCACTTACATCCTTGATGAACGGGGTGACGACAGGAACGGTTGGCAATCCATTTACGACCGAATTTATTGTGTCATTGACCGCATATGTCACTTCAGAAGTTGTTTTCTCCACAGTATCGGTAACTGTCGAAATTAGTAAATTCCCTGTAGCTTTAATTCTGGAAGTGCCAGGCTTACTATCCAATGGTTTGGATAAATTCGTTTCCGTTTTATGCTGTCCATTAACTGTTTCTTGTAGAACTGTTTCAATAGACTCTGTTTTCTCTTTCAACACATTGTCTACTTTCTTTACATTACCAAACAAAATGCTTCGAGATTTCCCAACTTTCTCGCCACTTGGAGGATCCGTAGAAGCTCCCGTATTTTCACCATGAACGATAGTAGGTATGATTAAGATTAAACAGAAGAAAGTCATCAAAATAAGGAATACCCTCCTCAATTAATTCACCCCCTCTCTCGGTAATTATTGGAAATATTATACCATTCACCCATTTATAGTGCTAGTCATATATAACATTCAAATATGAAGTTTGGGTTATTTTAATGATGGAAGTGAAAATTACTGCGTCACACAACAGCCGAGTTTCCTGAATAGGTAGCTGACATTTTGGTTGGATATTTTCTGGACTTTGATGGATGCTTCGAGGTTTTCGTTGGAGGCTCCCTCGTTGTTTGGACACTTTTCTATAAATTATCGAATTTTCTTCAAAATCCAGGACCACAAAAAGAGCCGTTCAATAAATACTTATTGAACGACTTCCTCCACTCTATTCCTGCATACTACAAACAACTTGTCCCACTGCTTTTGCTGCAACTAGAAGTGCATCTTCGTCGATATCAAATTTTGGATGGTGGTTGAAATATGGTTTTTCAACACCTTTGGGTGAACACGCAATATAAAAGAAACAAGCCGGAAACTTTTCAGCATAGTAAGCAAAATCTTCGGAAGGTGCCATCGGTGGCAGCTCTTTTACCTCTGTAATTTCTTTCACATTTGCATTTTTAAGTGCTTCAGCCACCTTTTCTGTAAGCTCTGGATTATTGTATAAGGGTGGATAATCTGGTGTATAGGTAAGTTCGCAACTGACATCGAACTCTGCTTCAAGTCCTTTGACCAAACGTTTAACTTCTCGTTCAATCGTTTCTTTCGTTTTAACAGTCATATAGCGGATATCGCCTTCCAGCTCCACACTGTCTTTTATCACATTAAACGTCCCAGCTCCATCAAATGAGCCAATCGTAATGACTCCAACGTCAAATGGACTTAATCTGCGACTGATGATGGTTTGAACTGCGGTAACAAAATGAGCGCCCGCGACAATTGCATCATTTGCTAAGTGAGGTGATGATCCATGTCCACCTCTGCCTTGAATTTTCAATTTCATGTATGCCCGTCCATTGAATGCATAGCCTTTATTGTAACCAACCATTCCAACAGGAGCGATTGGTAATAAATGAATTCCAAACACTTCGTCCAAATCATCCAGCAGTCCCGATTCGATAATACTTTTCGCTCCGCCTGGCGGAACTTCTTCAGCATGCTGATGAATGATTGTAATGGTTCCGGATATTTCAGATTTCAGTTGTATTAAACAATCCGCAAGTACTAACAAATAAGCTGTATGACCGTCATGTCCACATGCATGCATGACACCTTCATTTTTCGACTTGAATGGTACGGGCGTTTCTTCCACAATGGGAAGAGCGTCAAAGTCTGCACGCAATCCAATTGTTTTTCCAGGTTTTCCACCTACTATTTTCACAATAATGCCGTAACCATTCCCGACATTTGTTTTTATTTCGACGTCTTTTCCTTTATAAAAATCAGCAATGTACTGAGCCGTTTTTTGTTCTTCAAATGACAATTCAGGATGTTCATGTAAATAACGACGAATTTGAATCATTTCATCTTTACGTTCATCCAACATATTCATTAATTTTTCTTTCATACCTAAAACACCCCTTATTTAACTTCGCTCTTACCAGCATTATTTGGAACCATGAAGATAATTGATAACAACGCGATAACTGCGAAAATCACATTGGCAACAATACCTCCAGTTGCCGCTGCATCTACCCCACTAGTGGCTGAAATCATCGCATAGACAGTCGCAGAAATCGCTACCCCGAATGCAGAACCCAGGGAACTTGCCATTTTATAAATACCCGATGCTGCCCCAATTTTATCATCAGGTGCATTAGAAACCGCGGTGTCCGTAGATGGTGTTGCATAGATCCCTAACCCTAAACCGAACAAAGCGAATCCTATAAAGACAACGACTGTATAAGCAACATCCGGTAAGAACGTTAAGCCCATCACCCCAACACCGATAAGCGTCAAAGTCGTACCCCAAAGCATTGGTTTTTTCGCACCAACTTTTTGAAGAATCTTTTCTCCAACACGAATCATTGCAAGTACAGCAATGAGATAGCCTATGGAAAGCATACCCGATTGAAAAGATGTAAAACCCCTTCCTTCTTGAACATACGTATTCGCAACAACAAGCGTTCCGGCAACAGCATTGAGCAAGAAGTTTGAAACGGTTGCACCCGTGTATGGCGCGTTTTTAAATAATCCAAAATCGATAAGCGCATTCGATTTACCCTTTTCAACTTTTATAAAGCCAATTGCACCAATGACTGTGACAACTAACAGTAAGATCGTAATCCAGTTTGTCCAACCAATTTCAGAACCTTGTGTGATAAAAATATTCAATGCCAACAGTGTGACTACGAAAACAAGTAGACCACTCACATCAAATTTAGAGTTACCCGATTGTTTCGCTTTACTTTCAGGCGTGTCTTTTATTAACCACAATGCAATAATTGCAAAGATAATGGAGAAGATGAAAATCCACTTCCATCCCAAATAGGTTGCAATAACTCCGCCTAATAACGAACAAGCACCAGAACCACCCCAAGAACCAATTGACCAATAACTAAGTGCCCGTTGACGTTCAGCCCCTTCAAAGTAGTCTTTTATGAGGGCAATTGTTGAAGGCATAATACAAGCAGCCGATAAACCCTGAATGATACGACCCAAAATGAGTAATATCGAACCATTTGCTAACACTAAACAAAGTGATCCAACAATACTTAAGAGCAGACCGATATTCGTTATTTTTTTCCGACCAATTTTATCTGCAAGACCACCTGCAGCGACGATAAAAATACCCGAAAAAAGTGCTGTTAAACTAATGGCGATGTTGACTGTCCCGGCGGAAACACCTAGATCCTCCTGAACTGCAGGAACGACATTGACCATCGCTTGAGCAAAAAGCCAAAATGTTAAAACCCCAAACACAATCCCTGCAATCAATTTATTTGTCCCTTTATAGGCGGTTGTCATAATTTGCACTCCCTCATTTTCATTCATGACTTCATTGTTTACAGAAATAGTACTTCTATGCATGACTGTACTTTGTTGGAGACCTTATGAAGATGGTTGGACAGTTGGATGGTTTTGTTGGATAGTTGCTAAAGTTGGTTGGCGGCTTGATTGAAAGGCGCCTAAAACTAATTACAAAAAAGATAGCAGTTAAACTCTCCTACTTTCAAGATTTATTAGTAATTATTTTTCCGTCAACAACCAGTCAATTCAATTTCTATACTTAGTCATTTAATTCTTATATACTGTGGGTTGGTAATATGAAGATTTCAGGAGCGATATGATGTTTAAAAATGCACTGAGCCGTTTTCGTTTCATGGGTTTCCTCGAAGGGAGCTCGCTACTACTCTTGTTGTTTATTGCGATGCCCCTTAAATATTGGTTTGGTATGCCGAGTGCCGTGACTATTGTCGGAACACTTCACGGTTATATATTCCTCGCATATATGGTTGCCATTGTGTATGCGATGATTGCGGTAAAATGGCCTTTCAAATTTACAATTGGCGCTGTTCTTTCCGCCTTTATTCCATTCGGTAATTTCATTTTGGACAGCCGTCTCAAAACGCTAGAAAATCCGAGCGGTACGCCTCTTTAAATTTGAGTGCCTGATTCTAATACAACTCTGAATAAGTAGTGAGCAGCACCTGTGCTGACACAAAGACATAGTAAAAGGTGCCAGTGTATGAAATAAAGACAATCGACTCACATGTTTGGAAAAACATATAGAAAGAATCGTGCACATACACAACTATCTGAAATTTAACAACACAAAAAAGGTCACCCGTCGATGATTCATCGATGGGTGGCCTTTTTTAAAATATAGTTTCTCTACTACATTGTCTAGCCGTTTCTCCGAACATATCCACAACGACTGCAACTATCAGAGTTGTAACTCATCCGATGATACCCTGACAGCTTACACTTCCATTTCCCAAACCATTTTTTGATGAGAATCCCCCCTCATATATAACTATATCTGTAATCTATTTGTCTCTACTTCCTTTATTATACACTAAGCATGCTTTTTTACCTACCCATTTTATTAAACTTAATTATATTAAATTTCAGAGTATACATTTCGACCTATATCGACACAAAAATCATGGTAACATCTCTCGCACCTGATTCGCTCATTAGTTTTTCATCAATCTACTAGTCAATTCGATTTCTTTTTATAAAATGGGGTTTGGTAAAATGAAGATTTTAGGAGCGATATCATGTTTAAAAATACACTGGGATGTTTTCGTTTCATGGGTTTCCTCGAAGGTAGTTCGCTGCTGCTTTTGTTGTTCATTGCGATGCCCCTTAAATATTGGTTTCGTATTCTGAGTGCCGTGACTATTTATTGGAACGCTACATATTTATATATTCCTCGCTTAAATGGTTGCCATTGTGTATGCGATGATTGCGATAAAATGGTCTTTCAAATTTACAATTGGCGCTGTTCTTTCCCCCTTCATCCCATTTGGTAATTTCATTTTGGATAGCCGTCTCAAAACGTTAGAAAGCCCGAGCGGTGCGTCTCTATAAATGGTATTGATTGATACCAATATCTTTACAACAACTTGCATAAATAAAAAAAGTAACGCCAGGTTTTACGCTGGCGTTACTTTTTTCACTTGAGCTCTAGGTAACGCGCACTTAATTCATCCTCTTCCTTACATCCAAACTTTCCAAAGCTTCCTGTAATGGTTGCTTCAAGGCGGGCGCTAATGTTTTTGCGCACTGTGCAGTGAGGTGGTTATTGTTACGATTCACAACCATATTGCCGATGACAGGATAGCAAATTTTGTCACCATAGAAGTAATCAGTCAAATCTGCAAAATGATAACAGAATCTTATATGATCAGGTTTTATAATGACTGCTTCATTCGCAATTCATTTTACGAAATCGGCTTTCCCGCTTTACCCCAATGCGTTTTAGGTATCTCAGTGACAAGCACTCTAATATTTTCTACTGGCGCATCTAATGTTTCAGAAACCGTTTGCGTAATATTCCCAATCAATTCGGCAACTTTCTCTTTCGGTCTGCCTTCTATAATACTTACCTGGATTAACGGCATACAATTTCTCCTTTCTTACACTAGAATTTATTCGGTTACAGTAAATGATACTTCACCAAGACCATCGAATTTACCGCTGACTACATCGCCTTTTTCAAGTAACACGGCTCCAGTGAGTGCACCTGATAAAATGACGTCTCCTTTACGGACCTTGTCGCCCTTTTTCGCAAGCATATTGGCGAGCATCGCAATCGCATTTGCAGGATGACCGAGAACCGCCGCTCCTGTTCCTGACTCCTTCAACTCTCCATTTATCGTTAATGTAGCGCCGATTAAATCGAGTTCGAATTGGTCTGGACTTTTCAAAGTCGTACCAAATACGACTCTCGACGTGGAAGCATTGTCCGCCACTACATCAGGTAGTGTGAAATTGAAGTTTTCATAACGGCTATCAATGATTTCCAGCGCTGGAACAACCGATTCGGCTTTCGCCAACACTTGTTCACCTGTCACACCAGGTCCTACAATGTCTTCCCCAATCACAAATGCGATTTCCGCTTCCACTTTCGGATGGATTAAATCACTAAGAGAAACCTCTCCTCCGTTATCAATCAACATATAATCGAAAACGTATCCATAAATGGGTTCATCGACATTCATTTGCTGCATTTTAGCTTGAGACGTCAATCCCATTTTAGGCCCAACAATCTTGCGACCTTCAGCTAACTTCATAGAAACCAGCTCTTGTTGAACGAGATACCCTTCTTCAACTGTTAAATCGGGCTTCAAACGGGCTGTCACTTTTTCTATTTCACGCTTTTCTACTTCTCCTGCAACTAAATAGGTAGCAATTTCTTTTATTTGATTTGCATTCATAGATATTTCCTCCTTTTTACAACGTACAAGTTTTTTGTTTGGAGCGCTCAGCTTTCATGTAAGCAACCTAATTCAACGTATGGTCTCAGTCAGCCAGCGACTAAGATCGTTTTTATTAGCCTCTCCAATTTTATGGCCCGTCGGATAGGTTTTATAATCTACAGTGGCGCCTGCTTCTTTAAAATAGGCATCATTCTTTTTCCCGACTTCCGGCGGAAAGATAGTGTCTGTTTCGCCGTCCGATAAATAAACTAAAAGATGATCAATCGGTTTCATTGGATATTCCTCCACTACAAAATCTGGAATATAACCATTCATGGAAACGATGCCTTTAATTTTATCCCCTAGTACTAACGCAAGTGAATTGGATAATATAGCTCCTTGACTAAAGCCGCCTAAGTATATTTGTCCACGGTCAATCGGATAGGTTGCGCATGCATATTCGATAAAGCTTTCCAAGTCTTTCATGCTTTCGTCGAAAAGGCCCCGATCCGGATTTCCGTATCCTTTCAAACGGTAATACGCATATCCTTTTTCATGCTCCAAATGACCTCGGATGCCAATTAAAATAAAATCCTCTTTTACATCTTCAAAAACACTTAGCATATGTTGTTCATTGTAGCCAATGCCATGTAGAGCAAATAACACAGGTAGATTTTTTCCTGGTTCAATCTTTGATGGCATCATCACTTCGTACTCAAATTTATTCACCATTTTGTCCCTCCTGGATACATTTACTGTAGCATTCAGATTTTTATTTTGTACTATGATATTCCCCAAATTAATCTTACCAACTATCAAATTCCAATTGCACATAATGGTCGTACTATGTTTTAATTACCTTAAATTTTTTTCACTAAATAGTACATATTTGAATATATTAAACACAGTACGTGAAAGTGATTGGAGGTTAATAGTTTGAATAATAGCAGTTTATTCTTTTCCAATCAAAATCAAGATAGTCAAAATCAAACAGACAGTGAAAGTGCTAAACTCGCTGTCATTGCAGGAATAATCTCTACATTTGGTGATGCCCTTTCCACTTTGTCAGCAGTCCTTGCAATAGAAGAAGCACGGCAAGAACAAAATAATGCTGGAGATAGTAAAAATATGCAAAAACAGATTGATTATTTAACCTCTGAAATAGAAAAAATGAAAAGACAGATGAATTCACCTTGGAGATAGAAATCTACTCCCTATTCATACATTTTTGCTAAACATCTTTCGAGATGTTTTTTTATTAAAATTCTTTATTGTTAGTTACAGAGCTATAAATCCTACTTTATATAGTTCGACAAAACCTGATTATTATCCTGTTTGGACACTCCCTCAAACAAGTAGCCATGCCATTCCAGTGCATACCCCAAGTAGTTTGGCCAACAAAGACCTAAGAAATCCTACAATTCCTTAAAGTATTTCCCCACACTGTCTGTTATAAAAGAATGACCGGGTAGGAGCGGGTCCTTTTTCAACTGCAGTTGGAATTGATTGAAATGCTTGATAAAGTATTCTCTTTCCTTCTCATCAACCATAAATTTAATACCATATTGGTTGAGGCTTTCCTGTTCTCCATCAAACGTAATTGTCCCATAAATAGTCATTTTTTCGTTCATTATGGTTAGTTGAAATTTCAATATAATATCCGACCTTACGGGAAGTTTAATGTTCGATAAAAAACGTAATCCGCCCGGTCCTACGTTTTCAACTACTATTTTTGTATTTCCCAATTGAACCTTTTTGCCATTCAATTCGGAGATCGTCATAAGTGCTTCGAGTGGATACTTAAAATCAATTCTAAAATACTTTCTTTTTTCTTTAAATGGTATAGATTCAATTTCAGGATTCAATTGCCCTGCAAGTAACTTGAGGATATTTTTTTCTGAAACAGGCCTGCTAAATAAATAACCTTGAATCCAATCGCATTGTAAATCAGCTACAAATTCCTTCTGTTCTGTCGTTTCGATACCTTCCGCTACCACTTTTATGGACAGCCTATTGGCTAACTGAATAATTGAGGTTACAATTTCGGTGCTATCCTTATCGGTAGGTATGTCCTTTATTAAGTCTCGATCTATTTTCAATATGTCCGGTTTGATATCTCGCAAACTTTTAAAAGATGCATAGCCCGTACCGAAATCGTCAAGGGAGATTTGTATACCCATCTCTTGCAATTTCTTTATTTTCCTCAACACTTTTTCTTCTTGATCCATTAACGTACTCTCAGTAATTTCAATGTTAAGCCATTTTGGATCTAACTTGTTTTCTTGTAACACATTAGAAATCATATCCACCAAACCTGTTTGTAAAAACTGCACAAGTGACAAATTAACAGAAACCTGAATAAAATTCCCGGCACTATGCCATAAGCATACATTTTTGCAAGCTGTCCGCAATACCCATTCACCGATTTTAGTGATCAACCCCGATTCTTCAGCCAGCGGAATGAATTCATCTGGAGGAACGATTCCCCAATCGGGATGATTCCAGCGGATTAGTGCTTCTACACTAGCGATTTGATTCGTCTGCGCATGTACAATCGGTTGGTAATAGACGAGAAACTGATTATCTTCTAACGCTTTCTTGAGCTCATTTCTTAATGAAAATGTCTTATATGTGCCGACATTGGCGGTTGGTGAAAAAATTTTATATTTATTGTTTCCCGCTTTTTCCGCGAGGTACAATGCTAGACCCGCATTTTTCAACAGTGAAACGGCGTCATCTCCGGATTCAGGATAAATACTAATCCCAATACTTGTTGTAATGGAAAGAGTATAGTCCTTAATGTCAAATGATTGCTCAAAAACCTGCAGGACCTCCTCTGCAATTTGTTCAATTGAATGAGCTTCTTGAAGGTTTGTCGTTAAAATCGCGAATTCATCTCCGCTGATTCTCGCTATCATTTTGACGTTTTTAGTAAGCGTATTTTTTAATTGCCTTGCGATTTCAATTAATAAAAGATCACCGATATCATGACCTAATGAATCATTTAAAAAGCCAAACCCGTCTAAATTAAGGAACAAAACGGCGAACTTGCGCTTATCGACATTCGCTAGTCGGATTTCAAGATCCAACCCATTTTCAAAAGCTCGTCGATTTGGTAATTCAGTTAAATAATCATGGTATGCCATATAGTGAATTTCGCGCTGCTGCTCTTTTAGTTCAGTAATGTCATGGATATTGCAAATGATCCCATTCACACTCGGTGTATTGAGGAGATTCGTATAGATGACCTCAACATCACGCCATTCCCCATTTTTATGCTTTAATTGAAGCTCTACCATAAAAGGTGTATTAGCCCGATTGAGAACTTCTTTGAATTTACCCTTTTTCGATTGAAGGTCATCAGGATGCATCAAATCAAAAAAGTTTTTCCCGGTAATCTCCTCCACTTTATAACCCAGAACTGCTTCAATTGATGGACTCTCAAAAACGATTGTTCCATCTGAATCGAGGATGCCAATAATTTCATGAGAATAATGGATTAGTGATTGTAGTTTTTCTTGCATCTCTTGTATATCCTTCTTCAATTCATTTTCATCGAAAATATTATGTGTTAATCCATATATACCGATTACTTCGTCATTCCCTAGTTGAATGGGTGTCAGCGTAACATCAATACGAATAATTTTACCATTTTTATTTAAGACTCTATAGTTTACATGTTGAGCTTCTCTTTTTAACACGTTGGTGAAATAACCTTCGACCCTTTCTACATCTTCTTTATATATGAAATTGCTATACTTTTCCCCAATAATATCTTCAACGTTAGCTCCCGCTAATTGGTTACTCCCTCCACGGATATTCACAATTCTCCCTTTTAGATCAATAACGAAGAGAAGAATATCAGGAGACTTTTCAAAAATTTGAGGATATGAGCTTTTTTCCTCTTCCAAATAAGCCATTAACTTTTTCTTCTTTTTCATTCGTGAAAACAAGCACACCCCTCCTTACTATACGTAAATTTATATTGTTCAAAGTGGCTTTAATATTCCATAGTGAAAGACACCTAAAATGATAATGTTAAATTTCGAGTTTTTCCATTAACTTTCGAGCAATTCATTGGTATATGTAAATTTTAAAAATAGTTTGCCAAGTCCTACAACTCTCTATTTAAATTTACCGTCCTTCTCAGATTAAGTCAACGAATTTTATGCTATTATACCTATTTCAAAAACCACCTAATTCTATAGAAATAGATTTCGAAAGTACTAATTGATATCATCGGCGTAAGTATATAAATAATGCTTGCATGCAGACCAATAACTACACGAACATCAGACAGTCCCCATAATTCTAAGGTTCCTCTTGCACGGATACATTTAACACAAAATACTCTTTCAATTTAAGTCGAATAGGGTGATACTTATAGTAATAAACTACTGGAGGTATGGCCATGTTTTGTCAGAAGTGTGGGGGTAAAAACGAAGCGACTTCACTGTTTTGTGGCAGTTGCGGTACTTCTATTAAGAAATCCGGAAAAAAGTGGTTGTGGATAGGCATCGTCTTTACTGTCTTCTTATTGGCAGGAGTCGGATATGTGCTTGTTCAAGTGTTAAACGACAAGAAGCCTAGCGAAATGGTTCAGAGCGTGGCTGTGGAAAAACCAAAAGAAGTGGAACAGGTTGTGCAGCCTGTTGTTAAGAAAGTGGAACGTGTACAAAGTCTTGAAAAAGAAAAAACGGCAGTTATTAAAGAATCGTTGCCAAAGGTCTTTACGATTTTCACGCAAGAGGGACTCGGATCCGGTTTCCTCTATAAAAAAGGCGGATTGGTCGTAACGAATGCGCATGTTGTCGTCGGTTATACGGAGGTGATTGTCCGAGATTCGAGCGGCAAGGACACACCTGGGCAAGTCATCGGCATATCAGATCTTTATGACGTTGCTTTGATACAAGTTGCGGACTATGTAAACGCGGAACCGCTCTCTGTCGAAATGCAAGAATCCGCGATTGGAACCGAAGTGATTGCACTCGGCAGCCCCCAAGGATTGGAAAACTCCGCTTCTGTCGGCTATTTGACAGGCATTAATCGAACGATTGATTTTGAATTCAGCTATGACAATGTCTATCAAGTCGATGCACAGATTGACCAAGGAAGCAGTGGCGGTCCACTTTTGGATGCCAAAACTGGAAAAGTGATTGGCATTAATTCACTTCTTTATACGAATAAAAATAATTTCGCTTTCTCAATTCCCATGTACAGCATGGTCGACCTTCTGGATTCCTGGGCTAAATCCCCCATGACGCATCAACAAGTTGCCGAGGTATTTGGTTTCTATGATGCGTACACCGACGAAATTGCCACCACGGAAGCGGAAGACAATGACGAGGAGTACGTTGAGGAGTATGTCGAAGAAGAAGTCGTGGAGCAAGAAGACCCTGTCACGCCAAATGTTTATTTCGATGAAATTGAATTGGAAAGTTTCATCCTCACGTTTCGTGACAATTACGCAATGGCCTTGCAAGATGAAGATTTTTACTGGATTCAAGACATGGTGTTGCCCGGTAGTGCGGCGTATGGTGAACTGGAGGACTATGTAGCAGAGATTTCGGGTCAAGGGATGACATTTAATTTCACAAACAATACAGTCACTGGGATTGAAATTCTCGACGAAATAGCTTATGTATCGACACTTGAACAATTCGACTTTACCACAGCAACAGGAGAACTCATCTACTACGAGCGTGAAAAAGACTATACAATCATTGTTGATGAATACGGGTCCTACCAGATCACGGATATTTTCATTCGTCAATAACTGGTTTCTAAGACGCAGATTAATGAAGGATACCCGTACTTGAAAAATCATAAACAAAAAACCAGACATTCGCCAATGTCTGGTTTTTTGTTTATGATTTTAAGGTGCCTGGCTCTAATACAATTCCGATTTGTCTCACAACCAAGCAACCGTTACTCGGGAATATCTAAATGCATCCTACTAGAGTTCCCAAGGGTCAAAAATCTAGTAAACTTATTCAAAGATAGGAGCTATATAAGGCATTGTTTTTGCCAAAATCCATACTAAGAATAGGACCACGGGTGCGTGGAATATCAATTGTAAAATGGAATATCCGGCAAGGTCTTTTGCTTTGACACCCAAAACACCCAATAAAGGCAACATAAAGAATGGATTTATCATGTTGGGAAGTGCTTCTGAAGCATTATATACTTGTACAATCCAGGCCATGCTCACATTTAATTCTTTTGCGGCTGCGAGCAAGTACGGCGCTTCCACAATCCATTTTCCACCACCTGAAGGGAGAAACAACCCTAAAATGGCTGAATATATCCCGGCGATTAGCGGAAACGTATTTTCAGTCGAAATCGACAGAAAGAACTTCACTGCCACATCATTCAGTCCAGAGTTCATTAAGATCCCGAAAATCCCTGCATAGAGAGGAAACTGAATGAGCACACCACCAATGGCAGGTACTGAATTGGCAACTGAATTCAAGAAGTTTCTTGGTGTCCAGTGCAAAAGCAATCCTAACATTAATAACATGAAGTTGTAATTGTTGAGATTAAGAGCAGCGATTGGTCCTGTTTGCGCAATCACATTTATAATATAAATCGAACCGATACCGACCAATAAAAGCGTTAAGATCGGGCTGTATTCTAGCCATTCTCCCGGCCTTTCAGCCTTCTTTTTTTCCGTATCAAGGGCACCAATTCTCTTATAATCAATACCAGCCATTTCGGCAGTCTTCGCTTTGTCTTTACCAGGGGCAGACACATAAGCAATCCACACTGATAAAGAGATTAGAACAACGATCATGACTAAGTTTTGCCAAGTGAAAATCGTTTGCGACATCGAAATCGTACCACTGATTTCATACAAAGCAGGTGGAATTGAGGCTTTCGTCGCCATTAACAATGCGGCTGAAGAAGAAAGGCCTAGAGCCCAAACACTTCCAAGCCCAAGGAATCCTGCCGCGCCCATCGCTCGGTAATCGACACCGTCGACGCGTTTGCTAATTTCTTTAATAAGAATTCCACTAAACACCAAGCTAAATCCCCAGCTTATGAGAGATGTAAACATAGAAAAGAACGCTACAAAAGCGACTGCTTTCTTCGGTGAATTAGGAATTTCAGCAAGTTTTGCAATTAGTGTATGAACAGGTTTAGAAGAAGCTACTACGTATCCAGTAATAATAATAAAGGCCATTTGCATTGTAAAAGGTATTAAGTCCCAATAGTGAGTACCAAAATCGACTCCAATTTCAACGGGAGTCCGTCCCATAAGTAAGGCAACAATTGCAATTAAAATGACTGCAATCACCGCAAAAATATACGCATCCGGGAACCACTTTTCACTCCAATTCGCTAGTGAAATCCCCAATCGCTCCATAGCGCTTTCCTGTTTCACATCTTTTTTCTTGTTATTCAAACGACACGCACCCCTCACTCTAAGTTGTTATGATATAAAAATTCGTTTCATCTCGTTGCGTCAATCGCAAACTATGTAACTGTCCCCAAAAAATGAATTCATTCCCTCCCTTAGCAGTCCCCAATGATTGATATTACAGTTTATTTGAGTATATGTAAAGTTCAAAAATGGAATCCCATTTAGTGGAAGGAGCGATATATATTGTTAAGTTATGACACTTCAAATTTTAATTAAAAATTTAAAATATACCAAGTAAGTGTTTGTGTTTGTGTTTGTGTTTGTGTTTGTGTTTGTGTTTGTGTTTGTGTTTGTCTTCCTCTTTTAAACTACAATTGCATTGTATTCTCTGATTAGTTTTGCTCACAACGCACCTAAAAAGACCAGACACTTCCAATTTGTCTGGTCTTTTTATAATGCAGTTTTAATGAGTTACCCAGTTAATATGAAACAACGAGATGATCAAAGTGAAAAGGTTTCATGACTCTTTTTCTATCCGTAAAAGTCACTACCTCTTTAACACCTTTTTCAATTAACATGCTCTTTATTTGATCTGCGTAAATACCTACATCATTCGGGTAGTGCGAGTCAGATGACGTAGTGAACTTTACCCCTTCCGCTACTAAGATATCCAAAAACTTAGGACTTGGACATAATTCTTTAACAGGATAGCGGTAATATAATCCTGCATTGACTTCTGTTGCTACATCATTTTCAACTAACACTCTTGCTATGTCTTTATACACATCGACCAAACTCGTTTCAGGAGGTCGGTGATTAAAAACTTTTATATTATCTAAATGCGCGATGAAATCAAAGATCCCGCTCATCGCAGCTTTTTTGACTGTTTCGAAATGATTTTTGTAAAGCTCATTTACATCATACAGTTTAAATCTATTTTGGAGGGCAGGGTTATCAAATCCCCATCCATCGTAAAAATGAACAGACCCAATTACATAATCAAAGTCAAAGTCACTTAAGATAGATTTCAATTCATCTTCTCCGCCAACAAAATAGTCCGCTTCTATTCCTAACTTCAACGCCACACCTTTTGACTTCCACTCTTTTTTTGCAATCGTTATCAACGAAACAAAATCCTGTAAACTTCTTACCATCACTTTATCTAACCAATCTGCTTGTTGCTTACCTATTTCATCCGAACGCAAATCTATGTATCTAGTGAAGTATTCTCTTGTTTCCTTAAACCTGTATAAATGATCAACAATACCCACTTCTTTAATCCCTTTATTTAAAGCTTCTTGCAAATAGAAGTCCAACCACCATGTAGAGTATTCACTTTCATCCAAACGTTTGCTCATCCTATCACTGGATTCGACCAACCATTCTTTCGTATGCTTACTTTTTTGACTTGGATCAAAATGCTCCATTGCTTGCAAACTTTTTTCAACAAACGATAACGAGTAAGGTCCTTCTTCAAGGTGTATATGATAATCTACTTTCATTCGATTCATCCTCCTTTTGCAGAACTGGATCAGTAACAGATATCCACTCATATCCACTTTCGAGCCAGTCTAACGGTTTTTCTTGATCACAAATGATTTTGGTTAGTTTGGAAATCGGACTTACTTCAAACACCGATTTTTTATTTAACTTGGATGAATCGGTAAGCAAAACGGCTTCTTGACTTTGCTGAATCATGACTTCTGATATGAGTGATTCATCCATATCAAAATCATAGACAGCGTCTTTGGTTACCCCACCACAAGATATAAAGGCCTTGTTAAAATTAAATCTTTTTAGAAATTCAACGGTGTATGTGCCTTTCACAGATGATTGTTCAGGATGCGTAATTCCAGGTAGCATAATCACTTGTCCTGAAATACGTTTTTCTTCAATCGCTAAATTAAATCGAATGGCTGCACTCAAAGAGTTCGTTACAATCGTTAATGATTGGATATCTTCAATCATGTCTGCAATGTGAACCGTTGTCGTACCTACATCTACCACTATCGTATCTCCATGCTGAATGAGCTCCGCGGACTTTTTGGCGATTTTCAACTTATTCTCATAGTTTAATGACATTTTACTTTCATAGACCATCTCTTTTTGAGTAGGTATAAAAGGAACCGCCCCACCATGAATACGCGTCAGTTGTGAATTCATCTCAAGATCTGCCAGATCTCTTCTTATCGTTTCGGGGGTGACATTTTGACTCTTCGCAATATCGGCGACCATTATTTTGTCGTACTTTTCCAATTGACTTAAAATAAACCGGTATCGTTCGTCCTTATTCATCATGACATCCTCCCTTACAGCGGCTCTTATCTTTACAAAATTGTCAATCCACCAGTATATTTAAGGTTTTCCAATGACCTTTTTTCCAGCGTAAAAATAACAATAAAGCTCGGATCCACTCATCTACTATAAATACAATCCAAATTCCTATTAACCCGTACCCTAACCAAACGCCGACAATAAAGCTCATCGGAATGACAAACCCCCATACTACAATAATACTGATTAATACAGGGTACTTCACATCTCCCGCTACATTCAAAGTTGAAACAAGGATCACATTTGCTGTTCTAGCAGGTTCTAATAAAACACTTAGAAAAAATAGCGGAATCGTCAGTTGAATGATTTCTTCATTTGTGGTGAATAAGGTAATAATAAATGAAGATAACAATGCAATCACAGCTGTTAAAGTAGTGGTTGCAAGGATACTCTTCATTAATAACTTCACTGAAAAGTTGTAAGCCATATCCTTCATATTGCTGCCAATCAGCTTACCAGTTATGATTTGAGCTGCTTGCGATATTGCCATTGAACATGCAAATACCATCGAAGTAATTGTTTGTGTATAAATCTTCGCTGTTATCGTAGCAGCGCCCAAACTTGCGACAAAACCTGTGATGATCACTTGCGATAAGTTGTAAGAAACATGTTCTCCGGCTGAAGGAATGCCAAGTACAAGTACTTTTTTTATGACTTTCAATTCAATACTTTTCCAATTTATAAAACCAAAAAGGAGTTGCTTATACTTCAAAAAATAGATGCACAGGATAATCATACCAATCATCCGGCTTATGTTGGTCGAAACTGCAACACCAAAAACGCCTTCGCCGAAAATGGTTATGGGTGTAAATAAGACTGTATAGTTGAATATAATATTTAATACATTAATGAATATTGTCACAGACATCACAAACTTAACCATCGAATAACTTCTAAAAACACTTCCCATCAAACCCATAATGGATTGAAAAATGAGTCCATATGCGATTGTTTTTAAGTAAATCGATGCTTCGGCCATTAAGTTTTCTGGTGTTTGAATTAATTTTAGTAAAGTTTCGTTGAAAAAGAGTAGTATAGTCATCATAATGATAGTGAAAATGACATTTAAATATATTGCATGTGTAAATATTTTTGCGCTTTTTTTCCTTTGATCCGTACTTGAAAGTTGGGTTAGCTGAATCGTTGTTCCAATATTTATAAATCCGTATATCATAGTTGTGACGACGATTAATTGATTTGCTAGCCCAACGGAAGCAACACTATTATCTGAGTACTGGCTAAGCATTAGCACATCCATGTTACCTAGTAATAGTTGAAAAAATTGCTCTACTAATAAAGGAATGAATAGATATTTAAAATTAGGAATTTCTTTGAAGTTTTTCATTTACTTATAATTTCTATAGTTGTTCGTTTCTATGAGATATGTCTGAAATAATTGTTTGTGATTCATCTCGATTACACGGGCACCACGCACAAGCTCTCCATAACACTGAAACCCACTCACTCTACCGTAGCCTAATTGAATGCCATGATAATCGGCAACAAAGTCGTTGTCATGATCATGGCCACAAAATACGCCTGCAATATGTCCGTTTAGTAATAACGACGTAAATAATCCCGTATTGACCATAGGTGAAGAGATACTCTCATATCTTTGACCATTTACTTTTCCATGCATGCATGCATCTTTATATTCCGGAAGTGGAATATGTAAAAACAATAAATCTTGCTTCACTTCGTTCTCCCTATTCTTATATAACTCGGAAACTTTGTTAAACCACGTCACTTGGTCAGGATGGACAAACTCATATGTACCAATCTTTAACGGGTCAATTGCACCACTATCAACTAAGTAGAGTACATGTGAAACATCACCTTCATTGGTATTAATTTCAACACAATAAGAAGCTCTATCCTCAACAACATGCAAATGCTTTTTCTCAACCAATTGTCCAATTTTTTCTTCCATCTTTCGTAATTGCGTACGTGTAATGCCTTCTTCTGCATCATGATTACCGTATGTAATCGCTATTGGTTTATTTAATGCATTTAATACGTCTACTAATGCTTCAAAACTTTTTTCAGGACCTGGTACACCTTCAGACCATATTAAATCTCCTGTAATGACAATTAAATCCGGATTGGCTTTCTCAGTCATTTCTTTTAAATGATTAAACGTAAGATCATCATGATCATGAAATGGCATTGAACCCACATGTAAATCCGTAAATTGCAAAATCCTGAACTTCCCTTCTTCTCCCACAGTAAGTTTCATCATTCAACCTCCTATTCTTTAACTGAACCAATATTTACACCTTTCACGAAATACTTTTGGATAAACGGATAAACCATGACGATTGGTGCAACAACTATGATTATCGTTGCCATCTTCAACGAATCACCTGTTACCGTTATATTCTCTAAAGCTGCATAGGCACCAGAGTTTCTCAACAAGCTATCGGCTAATGCTTGTTGACTCGTTAACATTTCTTGAAGCAGCGTTGCGAGTGGTTTAAGGTCAGGATCTCTAACATAGAAGGACCCCGAGAACCAATCATTCCAATGACCAACAGCAGTAAATAGGCCAATTGTTGCGATCACAGGTTTACTCATTGGAAGAATAATTTTCAAGAATATTTGAAACTCAGTGCAACCATCGATTCTAGCTGCTTCCTCAATACTGTCTGGAATTTGATAGAAAAACGTCCTCATGATTAAAATATTCCACACACTATAAAGGCTTGGAATAATATATACCCAAATCGTGTTTGTTAAGTGGAGCTCAGTTAAAACCAAGTAATACGGTACAATTCCTCCACTGAATAGCATCGTGAAAAAGACGAAAAATGTAATGAACTTTCTTCCCGGTAAGGTCTTTGTTTTAAGTGCATAAGCTGCCATTGCAGTTAAAAACACACTAATAACCGTTCCTACGATCGTTCTAAACAAACTTATACCAAATGCACTCAGTATGGCTGATTCCTTAAATACCTCTACATAGTTTTCAAAGCTAAAATCTCGAGGAAAAAAACTGATTCCGCCACGCTGGGCATCCGTTCCATCATTAAATGAGAGGGCTAGTATATTCAAAAAAGGGAGAATGATTGTTAAACAAAGTAGAACCACAATGACAATATTTAATATTTTAAAGAAACGCCATGACTTACTGTGCCCATCTGACATGCCAACCCCTCCTTTAAAAGGAGCTTGCTCTCTTTACTAAAGAAAACAAGCTATTTAGTTATCAATCACGCCTCGGTGTGATTGCGTCAAGATTTTGAATTGAGCTTGCTCAATTAACTCCCTTCAAAATCTGTGACATCCGCCGGAGGCTTTAACAAGGAGAAATGGAACTCAATTTCTCCCCATTCAGCATGGGTGAACCCCTGCTGAATGAAGTTAAAACTTAATTGTCGTTCCTGATTTTTCTTTTTCCTCGATGAGCTCTATATACTCATCTAATCCAGCTTTTTCAAGTAACTCTTTTGATTGTTGTAGAATTTCTTTCGCTTCTTCATCCGTTTTACTATAGTAAGCTCGCAACAAGTTTTCATTGTACGTATCTAAAGCGATATTTAAATTGTCACCATTGTCAAATTCAAAGATAAATGATTTAGAAGTCGACCCATCAATTACACTGGCATTTGCAAATTTTTCATCATAATTCCATAGTTCAATTATTTTTTGAGAAGCTTGTTGATTGTCATTGGCTATACTTTCGCCATATTCATATTCACCGAAATCCGCCATATTATCGATATCCGTATAGCCAAGATGCTCAGCCCAATAGGAGCCAGCGCCTCTGAAACCAAGCTTCGCTGCTTCAGCTGGATCATTTTCTTTTAACGCTAAAACTTCTTCATTCACAATCGGATTTCCATCCTCATTCAACGTATAATCTCTACCCTCAATTCCATATTGACTTAATAATTTCCCTTCACGACTTGCTAAAAAGTCGGCTAACTTCACTACATCCTCTGGGTGCTTCGTTGTTGTAGGAATTGACCATCCGGCATATCCAGATTTGTAAGACAACTGCATTTTATAATCGCCGTTCACTGTATCTATAGGTCCAAGTGGAACATATTTCATGTCATTATTTTGTACAACGTAATTATGCATATCAGAAACAATACCGAACGATTTGTTTACAATGCCTTCTTTCGCTCTATTTTCTTCCATCGTGAAGAACTCTGGATGTAGTAGCCCTTCGTTTAATAATCCTCTAATAAATTCGACTCGTTCTAGTCCGTAAGTTGTTTGTGATTCATGCTTTATTTTTCCAACTTTATCTTTTAAGAACTTCTCACCTGTTGCACCAGTCCACACTAGGTCATTAAAAATAAAGTCTCTGTCTTGTCCACCCCATGCCGTTGGACCAATCGGTGTTATTGGTTTCCCATTATTGTCTTCGAAATTACCTTCCTTTATCTGTTCAGCTAATTCACGTAGCTTTTCCGTTGTGTCTATTTCTGCTGGATTGATGCCTAATTCATCAACGATGTCTTTTAAAATATACGGTCCTCCAACATATTTACGAGTTACTGTACCTTCCTCACGTGGGATTGACATATGTACAAAATAGCTTTCTTTGTCAAACTCATCCCTAAACATAATATTGTCTCTTGTGTCTTTCGGTAAGTAACCTTCTTCAAAATACTTACTATAAATAGTTGAGTTTTGTAGCATAGGCGTTAAATCATGGAACATGCCCTCACGACCAGCCTTTAACAATACTTGCATTTCAGGTCGTCCACTATGATCTAAATAATAGGCGATAAAATCTGGTAAATCACCCGCGGCCAACCCTGAAGTCAATGCATCCGTCGAACTTCCAGTAATCCCTTGTAATTCTAATGTAATTCCTGTTTTTCTCTTTAATTCTGCAGCGATTTCCGGGTTTATTTCTGCAGATGTATCTCCTGCGCCCTGAAACACTAATCCTTTTATTGTTCGGTCAGCAATCCATGTATCTGGCGCTCCCTCAGGCTTTTCGCGTCCCGCGCTGTCGTCTGTATCATTTGAACAGGCAGTGAGTAATAAAACACCCGCCAATAACAGTATGAATAATCGATGTGATAACCTCTTCATTGTAAATTCCTCCTTGTGATTTTCATTTACCATAACGATGTATTAAACTTCTTATTTGCAAAACGATTGACGACGAGTACGACGATCAATCCGATAACACCTTGCATCATTCCAATTGCTGTCGCATAGCCAAATTGACCGCTTTGAAGTCCAGTACGTATTACGTACGTGTCGATGATTTCGGAAACCTCTGTATTTCCAGGCGTTTTCAACAGGTAGATTTGATCAAACCCAGCAGATAGAATATTTCCTAACGAGAGAATAAACAAGATTAAGATTGTTGGTCTTATCCCCGTTAGTGTAATATGCCAGATTTGCCTCCACCGATTCGCTCCATCAATTGCTGCAGC
This sequence comes from Sporosarcina sp. Y838, assembly GCF_056786515.1. Lineage (NCBI taxonomy): Bacteria > Bacillati > Bacillota > Bacilli > Caryophanales > Caryophanaceae > Sporosarcina > Sporosarcina sp. Y838. The sequence goes on from NZ_JBXCJD010000002.1 coordinate 53,014, forward strand.
CTCATATAGAGCAGGGTTAATACCAGCAATCGCTGCAAAATAGATAATTGAATTCCAGCCAATGTCCTTCCAAACGTAACTCCAAAACATTATTGGATGGAAACTTGCCTCATCCATTAAGAAAAACTTGCTTCCATCACCGCCGAAAAAGGACAGTGCCTGATTAAACAACCCTGTGTTTGGTGCTAAAATACTCTGAAGTATTCCCACAACCACTACCCACGATAGAAAGTGGGGCAAGTAAGTAATACTTTGAAAAATCCCCCTGATTTTATCGTTTTTTATTTCTTTAAACATGAGTGCCAAAATAATTGGAAATGGTAATGCTAGAATTAATTTCATCGAACTGATGATGAGTGTATTTTTTATAAACGTCCAACTTTGAGGATCTTGGAAAAACCGTCGAAAGTATTCTAGCCCAACCCAAGCACCACCAAAAATGCCTGTATCAAATCGAAACTCCTTAAATGCCAGTACCATACCAGCCATTGGTAAGTAAGAAAAAATGATGAAGAATAGGATACAAGGTAAAAGCATTAAATATTGCGCCCGATGCTGCCATAAATTTTCATAGTTGAGCTTCATTGGCTTAACTTTCCTTTTTTTCTTTCTCAACGGAGTTGAATTCCCCTTATATTTCCCGGTTGTGACCACCATGTAGTAAATCCTCCTTCCTAATCACTTCTTTGATTGTCAGCAAAATAAATGGGATTCGTTAATAAGATTCGATTGAGATCATGGTCAAATGCAGATACTCTTAACCATTTCAGCTCATTTATTCCTTTTAGATTAAGCGAATAATTCGTATCTAACTGATCACTTTCATATAACTCTCCCAAATTTGATTCTATTTTAACTATATTCACATTTTCTGCGTTGATCAGTCGAATGCGCATTTCCAATTCAGGCAAATCATCTATAGTAATCCTGTCTCCGATTGTCCATTCATTGTTAATGACAAATTCGATTTTCGGTGAAAGCGTCATATAACTTCTGCCGAGTTTAACAGCATGTAATATTTCATCTTCAGTTGCATTTTTCTCTGCCTCTACATACAAATAGGCAGGTTTTTTTGTTGTATTAGAGTGATGCCAATCCCTTCCGCACGTGGCAGCCATTTCAATACCGTCATTTAACAACTGCGTCCATTTTGCAACGGCATCTGCATTTGACAACGAATCGTGGGGGTCTTCTGAATTCCATACTTCGATAAAATCTACATATTCAACAGTTTCCAAAACATACCGCCATCTACAGCCTGTACAATATGGACTGCCCACATCAAAAGGATGAGCGATCCCAATGACTAAACCTTGTTCTTTCATAACCTTTAGTTTTTCATTAATATTAAATCGATCAATTAAGGTCCAATCTACCGGCTTTTGATTTTGATAGCCTAATGTTAAGAAGTGACCATGTAATGTCGTCATTTCGATTCCTTTAATCAATTGGATTGAATGACTTTTAATGGATAGTCCATCAAATGCGCTTAACGTATTATGATCTGTTATCGCTAGCCAATCGATTTTTTGCTTAATGGCTTCGTTTACTAATTCTGTCGTTGTATGTATTGCGTCACTATGTTGTGTGTGTGAATGCAACTCAACTTTTTGATAAATAGAATGCACTTTTTTGTTGCGTTCTCTTTTTAAGGGCTTTTTTTCTAATTTTTCTATTTTCATAGGCAGTTGAACGCTTATTTCATCTTCATATAAGGCATGGATTGTACAAGTAATTATGGTCTTTGGCGTGACTAGCGCATGTAAGTTAAAAGATATATCCCAAAATCCAGGTTCGATTTTCCCTGTTCTCATACCTGGTGAAGAAGCTGTGTTGTTAATGACAATCGTACTTGCCGGCTCAAACCGATGGCAACTTCCTTCATATCCTTGACTTGAACTGGCTGAAATGGTGATTAAGTTTCTCACGGATTGAATATGTGCTCTATCTGAAGAGGCCATATTATTTTCTTGTTGAAACAATGAAAACAATTGATCGATATTCGATTTTCCCTCTTCCTCGCTTGGTGAATACGAGTATTGAATTACGAGTTCTTGCGTCGACTTTGGCACTTCCACCCTTAATAAAACATGGGATTGATGTGCATCTGGGGTAACTGTAATCTGATAGGTTCCTAATGTTTTTTTAAATAGCGACAACTGTTTCATCTGCGTTCATCCCTATCGAATTTAATTCAATTCGTTCCGTCGAGTCTTTATCAAAAAAGTGTATATGGTCAAAATCGAATACCATTTCAACTGCTTGGTCAGCATCAAATGGTTCAATCATATCTACTTTCGCAACCAACTGTTTTTTATTCAAAGTCACGTGTAAAATGGTCTCGGATCCTGTTAGCTCAGCTAACTCAACATTCGTTGTAAAATTGTATCTCGTGTCGTTTACACTCTCTTCATCGCAAATATTAATATGTTCAGGTCTTACACCGATGACAATGCTTTTATTTACATATCCTCTTGCTTGTAAATGATTAATTTGAACAATCGGGAGCGGAATGATTGTTCCTGCTACATCCAATCCACTGTCTATTAATGTCCCCTCAATAAAATTCATCGCAGGGGCACCGATAAAACTACCTACAAAAATATTGTTCGGCTTTGCATAAATTTCTCTTGGCGTCCCGACTTGTTGAATGACACCATCTTTTAATATGACAATTCGAGTTGCCATGGTCATTGCTTCCGTTTGATCATGGGTAACGTAGACGGTTGTTGTTTTCAATTCTTTATGTAGCTTTGTAATTTCTGCACGCATTTGAGTTCTTAATTTTGCATCAAGATTAGAAAGGGGTTCGTCCATCAAGAACACTTTAGCATCACGTACAATTGCTCTTCCAAGGGCTACACGTTGCCTTTGACCACCTGATAACGCCGCTGGTTTTCTACCTAACAAAGATTCAATGTCTAAGATTTTTACTGCTTTATGCACACGTTCTTTTATTTCTTTTTTGGGTGTCTTTCTTAATTTCAAAGAAAAGGCCATATTTTCATATACAGTCATGTGTGGATACAACGCATAGTTTTGAAAGACCATTGCAATGTCTCTATCTTTTGGATGAAGACGATTTATGACCTTATCATCGATGAGTATTTCACCTTCACTAATACTTTCCAATCCGGCAATCATTCTCAATGTTGTAGATTTCCCACAACCTGACGGCCCAACAAATACAATAAACTCCTCGTCATCTATGGATAAATTAAAGTCATTGACCGCTTTTACACCGCCACTATATTCTTTTGATAAATTACGTATTAATAATTTAGCCATGGTGCCTCCCAGGTACACTTATTTTTTCCGTTTCGTTTTTGTTTACATCAATAATTTATCAAACAAACATTAAGCAAATGTGTTGCTAATGTAAATAGTTTGTTAATGTGCCCGTGAATAAACCCCTAAAATGGCTTCTAATGCAAGAAACGATCATGAAATTCAAGCGTTTTATTGGCGATGGGTTAGGATTGAAAAAATATAAAAATACAGTGCGCTGCATTCTCCTGCTTGCCATTAACGGTTCGCTTTGGACAAAGTGAACACTAAATCATTGTCGGGAAACCTACAGAGATAAGTGACTTTTCCACTTATCTCTTCACTCTTTTCGGTCATCCTGCACCCGTTATTTATCCGTCAATCCTTATAATGGTCAAGACATGTCTTTATAAAATGAAAGAATAGATGCTTTTCTATCTATTTTCAAAGCGCTCGAAGGTACCATTTCGGGCGTTGAAATTTAACTGAAGACACATCGGAGCGGATACCTAGGATATATCGAGTCTGATTTAATCAAAAAGGGACATAACACTATGGAAATGAAAAACTTCTTGAAGTTTCTCCTTACAAAACCCTTTACAACAAAATATATAAACAAAAAAAGAAATAACCCCAGTTTTTAATCTGGCATTACTTCTTTTACTTCAACTTTAAAATGTTTTTTAATGAATTTCCTTTCTTCCTGTGCACTCAAGATTCCTGTTGCTCGTCCCACAGTCCCTTCTTGAAGTTCCCAAATGGCATTATGATCGTCATCTGCCTGTGAGAAATCATTGTTTGACCAGCGCGTAAGGATCCGCAAAAATGTGTCTGCATGCTCATAGTTTAATTTGTTTTCGTCAACGACTTCTATCAAGCGTTTCACACGGTCTTGGGTTAAAGGAATGAAGCCCCATTTATCAGCTGCTTGCACTTTTTGATGTGACATGCCATGAATCGCATCTTGCACATCAAATTCATCCATCGAGCTTGGGAATTCCTTTTCAATTGGTTCTTTTCTTACTTCGTCAATTTCAATGACTGTTTGAAAATCTTCCCCGCCTCCACCTTTTGGATCAGCGGTCTTTTCTTCGATGGTTACATTATCTTTACCTAATTGATTGAAAATGAGATAGACACTTAAGCCAAGTACAACTATTCCCAGTGCTATGTATAACAGTTTTTCATGTTTCATAAAACCGCTCCCTTATCAATTGTATACACTAAAGCGAATTTATTAATTATACCATTTAAATTGCCAGAATTATTTATAGTTATTTTTTATAGTCTTGCACATGAAAGACCAGACAGTAATTTGTCTGGTCTTGATTTCAATAGTATGAAATTGTTTGCACTTTCCGAGTAATTTTGTGCACAGGTGCCTAGCATTAACCCTTTTCCTGCTTTTCAATTGCCTTTTCAACCCGTTCTCCTAATTCCGACGATGCGTTGTGCAGATACGTCAATACGATGCGTTGCGTTTCAAGGGATATGCCGGCGAGATCAGCAGAAAGATTCGTTATTAGGTGCTCTTGCTGCACAGGGGGAAGCGCGTTATAATATTGCCCAGCTTGCGTAAAATCATCTTGTTTTGGCAAATCGGATCGTACGAGATGACCTTCCACATATCTGCCATTTCCACTTGTCACTTGTGTTGCGGGCGTCCAGTCACTCTGGTGATTGATGGGGATTTTGCGGAAGTTGGGTCCGAGCCGCCGACGCTGAGAATCCGAGTAAATATTGGCGCGCCCTTGCAGCATTTTATCATCAGATAATTCGACCCCATCCAAAAGATTGGACGGTGAAAATGCCACTTTCTCCACTTGTTCCATATAGTTATCCGGATTTTGGTTCAACATCAGGCGGCCAACCGGGATCAACGGGTACTGCTGTTCATCCCAAATTTTCGTATCATCCAATGGATCGTAGGGTAGAGTGGTTGCGTCTTGTGGATTCATGAGCTGCACGTAAAGCCCATAGACAACGAGCTTTCCTGAAGCGATTGTGTCATGTAAGTCCTTACCTGCAATATCCGGATCCTCACAGTTCCACCTGGCCGCTTCTTGAGCGTCTATATACTGCTCCCCCGCCTCAGGAATCCAGTGGTATTTAACATAACTGCGAACGCCTTGCTCATTCCTCCAAACGTAGGTGTTCACACTGTGACCCGGCATGTGGCGAAAGCTTTTTACTGTGCCTGCATCAGAGTACAGCCGAACAACGAAATGGGTTGCTTCTGGCGCTGTGGCTATGAATCCCCAGAATCGTTCGGGATCCATCAAGTTATTTACCGGCGAGGGGAGAAAAGCCTTAATGGAGTCCGGAAAGCGTATGGCATCTCGTACCAAAAATACAGGGATGTGGTTGAAGACCAGATCAAAAATACCCTCTTCTGTATAAAACTTAGTAGAAAACCCACGCACATTTCGTGAGGTATCCGGTGTGCCTTTCGTGCTTACGGCAAACGAAAACCTCACCGTAACCGGGACTTGCTGCCCGGGATTTTGTAAAAAGCTAAGTTTTGTGTAATTTGCCATGGAATACACTGTCTGAAAATATCCGAAAGCACCAAAGCCTTTCACATGAACGGGTCTTTCTATAATTTTTGTATGGACAAAGTCCTCCAATGTTTCATGCAAAATACTGTCCTGCTCCAGTACAGGACCTCTTTCACCTACAGTCTGCGAATTTAATATATTTCTGTTTAGTTGCGTGGGAGAGATTGATTCCCCTCCATGGTTTTCTCTCATAGTAATTCCTACCTCCTGTATCCACATGTTAATTCTGTTAGATACAGTATTATTTATGTGAGGGGGTGGGCGATTATGAATGGGGATGGATGAGTGGACGGGTAAAAGAGGTTGGGAGTCCGCTTTTGTTGGAGGGTTTGCAGGGGTGGTTGGACGGTTGGCTGAGTTGGGTGGAGTCTCTCCGAGGTTTGTTGGACACTTCAGTGAGGTACCAAAACTAATCCATAAAAAAGAAAGCAGGTAAATTTCCCACTTTCAAAACACATTAGTTAAGAAACCCATTCTTTACCTCATCATAGAATTCACCTTCAACTCCCCTATTAGTTATCTTATTCCACGATTATTAATTCATTTAATCTTTCCTCTTCTTCCGATTCTGGAGAATAATATACATAGTAAATCGCTGCTGGGAGGTCTTTAGAATCCTTAATATGGGCAATGAATTGGTTGAACTTTTCTTCCATTACTATGTTTTCTTCAGCCGGTTTCAACAGTTCTAGATCGATTTCAGGAAGATACAGTGGGACTATAGAAGAAATCTCTTCGTCTCGCATATGTTTATCCAACATTTCTTCTATATTCTTTACATCTTCAAATTTCCCTAACTTGTAATCTTCGGACAAAGAAAATGCCAGTTTACGCTCTTCTTCTTTACTCTCAATGAATAATGATCTTTTTGCCTGAACACTTACACTATCAACTTTAACTTTTACATTGTTATCAAATTCCCCAAGCCTATCTAATTCCTGTTCATAAGCTTGCTGAAAAAGGTTTGTTAATAGAAATTCACCAAGCATACCTAAACCGTTTGCACCATTGCCTTCAATATCGACGTCTATGAGTTCCATCGTTCCGTCATCTTTTCTATGTATTTCCGCATCCGCATTAAATGTGAAGATTGGTTGATTTTTCGTCTTCACAGGAATGAGCACCCGTTTTTCATTGACGGTCGGGATTCCATGATTTAAAGCAAACTTGGCTTTTTTCATATTCGAATCCAGTTCAAGGTCGTATTCTTTTTCTCCTTTATCCAAAATTATTTGCTCAACTTCTTGCTTAAAGTTATCTGTCTCAATAAACTGCTTCGCTTCTTTCGATGCACAGCCGACGAGAATTAAGCTAGCCATAACGACAAAAAGAAAACCATACTTCTTCATCTTCTCACTCCTCGACATAGCATTCTTCGGATCAATAACTATTATAGCGTGATTTCCTTGTTGGACAGCGTCAGGTTTTTGTTAAACAAGTTGAAGAGTTTTTTGGAACATTTAATGAGTACCTAGAACCTCACCACTTCGCTTTAGCGGTCGGAATTGTTCAGCCATACTTTCATATACTCAATAAATTTTTGAGCGGCCGGAGAAATGGTTTTGAAAGATGGGGCTGCGATGCCGATAGAGCGATAATGTTCTCCTTCTAAGCTCAGAATACGAACGTTATGCGGAACGCGGTACAAAACCATTTCTGGAAGAATACTAATTCCCAACCCATTTTGAACCATTGAAATAATCGCTTGATCATCCGCAAGTTCAAATTTAATATTAGGGGTTACCTTGTTTTCATGATAAATTCGCATCAAATCATTATCGCTCCCTTTCTTCGACATAATCAGCATCTCATCTTTAATGTCTGCAACACTTACCTCCTGCTGGTTTGCGAGGCGATGCTCGTCAGAAAGAATGCACAGCATGCGGTCTTTTTTCAAGAAAATCACATCAAATGACTTCGAAGTCGGTAACGAAACAAAGCCAAAATCAACCGTACCCGTTGCGATCCAATGCTCAAGCGTATCGTAACCCCCCTCTAATAACTTAATATCGATAGCAGGAAAATCCGCATTAAAACTTTTCAGGATTTCTGGTAGCCATTGAATGGAAACACTCGAAAAAGTTCCAATGCGTACGGTACCAATTTCCAGACCCTTAATGCTGGAAATTTCTTGCATCATTTGTTCATTTCTATTTAATATTTCATGGATATGCTTTAATACGCGTTCTCCATTACTAGTCAACTTGATCCCTGCACGTCCTCTGATCAAGATGATAAATCCCCATTCGAATTCAAGACTAGCAATTGCATGACTCACAGCGGATTGCGTTAAATCAAGAATCTCTGCCGCTTGTTTGAGACTCCCTGATTCTACAACTGTACTAAATATTTCAAACTTGGTAAGAGACAACCTCCTCAATCCTTTCACGTGAATTTTATTCAACTAACGACTTAAAAACATTCATTTTTATTATCTAAATACTACATGTATACTAAAAACTAATCAATAACTATCGTTGAATTTAAATAATAAATGGAACTGGAGGCGTAATATGGATAATTCAATAAGTAAGGGTACACAAGTAAAAGCGGACTTGATGATGGTCATGGTGACAATGTTCTGGGGGGCGTCCTATTTGTTTATGAAGATGGGCCTCGATACGATTCAAGAGTTTAACTTAATTGCATTACGTTTTGGAATTGCTTTTCTTGTAGCTGCACTTGTATTTTATCGACGCCTTCTTAAAATTGATGCTAAAACAATCAAGCATGGATTTTTACTCGGATCGCTTTTATTCTTATGCACTTCCGTTGTAGTGATCGGATTAAAAACGACTTCAGTATCAAATGCCGGATTCTTATTTAGTCTTGCAGTTATCTTTGTTCCTTTGTTATTAGCACTCTTTTCTCGAAAGAAACCTGAAAAAAGAGTGATGGTCAGCTTATGTATCTCGATTACAGGAATCGGTCTATTAACGTTAAACCAGGCATTTACCATCAATACTGGAGATTTCTTGTGTATCTTAGGCGCGTTGTTTTACGCCCTTCACATCATCGTGACAGGGAGTGTAACAAAAAATGCGGATGCCATCTCCATTGGAGTCATACAGCTTGGGTTCGCAGGTGCATGGGGCCTTCTTTTTTCACTGTTATTCGAAAAACCACAACTTCCAAGCAACATGGAATCATGGAGTGCAATTTTAGCATTAAGCATTTTGTGTAGTGCAGTTGGATTTATTGGCCAAACTGTAGCCCAAAAACATACGACACCCACACGTACAGGTCTGATTTTTTCATTAGAGCCCGTATTTGCAGCATTCTTTGCCTATATTTTCGTAGGGGAAATCCTTACAAATAAAGGATATGTAGGGGCTGTCCTAGTGTTAATTGGGGTGCTTGCTGCGGAAGTCAATGTAAAGAAACTATTTAGGAGAAGAAACTTCGTACAAACAATGATTCGGTCTAGAGCAAGCGGACGTAAATTGCCAGGTATCCAGAAAATCTAGAATTCAATGGATACTTGGCATTGTTCATGATAGGTTTTGCATTTTTTTGGGGGTGGTTGGACACTTCACCGAGTTCGTCGGACACCTCCCCGTTGGTTGGACACTTTGAGGCGTTCGTTGGACACCTAGCCAAGTTCGTTAGAAAACTCCCCATCCCACCCCCAAACACCAAAAAACAGAGTCATCCCACAGCCCGGTAATTTCCCGACCCATAGGACAACTCTGATTAATTAAAAGCTAAAAGTTACGAGTTAAAATCATATATCTGACCTTTGATTAAATACGCTGCACTCTCAGCGATATTTGTGATATGGTCTGCTGTTCTTTCAAGGTAACGATTTACAAAGATTAATTGGACAAGCTGATTGGTTTCTTCTGGATGTTCACTTAGATAATCAGTCAGTTTTTTATAGTTGTCACCACTTATTTCATCCACTTCATCCTCTAAGTCGCCAACTTCTTTAGCAAGTACCATATTTTCATCGAAAAAGGATTGGAGTGCTTTTCCAAGCATTTCAACTGATAGATCTTTCATCTTCTCTAGTTGTGTTAAGTCCAGTAAAGATGTTGCTTGACCAATTTTAATCGTTGATTTTGCAATATTGACGGCGAAATCGCCAACTCGTTCAATTTCAGATGAAATTTTAAGTACTCCAATGATTTCACGCAAATCCCTTGAAATCGGTGCTTCTTTAGCCATAATCCAGATGGCAAACTGGTTAATATCCATTTCGATATTATCAATCGCAGTATCGCCCTCGATGGTTTTAATAGCCAGCTCAACGTCTTGTGTTTTCAAGGCTTTGATTGATCTTTCTAGGGCAGTAATGGATAGTTCGCCCATATAGGTAATTTTCTTTTTCAATTCCTCTAAATTCTGCTCGAAGTTTTCACGCATAATCCTCAGTTACCCCCTGTTATCCGAATCGACCTGTGACATAATCCTCTGTTCTTTGATCCTTAGGTGTAGAGAAAATATTATCTGTATCATCGTACTCAACAACTTCTCCGTTCAAGAAAAAAGCTGTTTTATCCGAGATTCGTGCTGCTTGTTGCATGTTATGAGTAACAATAACAATTGTAAACTCTTTTTTCAAATTTGTAATGAGTTCTTCTACTTTTAATGTAGAAATTGGATCGAGTGCAGAAGTAGGTTCATCCATTAAAATCACATCCGGTTTCATTGCAATGGCACGTGCAATACAAACACGCTGTTGCTGACCACCAGACAGACCCAGTGCTGAGGTTTTAAGACGATCTTTTACCTCATCCCAAATGGCTGCTCCGCGTAAACTCTCTTCTACAATTTTATTTAATTCTTTTTTATTAGTGATGCCTTGCCCTCTTGGACCATACGCAACATTGTCAAAAATGCTCATTGGGAATAAATTCGGTTTTTGAAACACCATTCCCACTTTAGTCCGTAATTTGATGACATCACTTGAACTATATATTCTTTCTTGATCAATGACAACTTCACCTGTAATTTTCACACCATCAATTAAATCATTCATGCGGTTTAATGTACGTAAAAAAGTCGATTTGCCACACCCTGAAGGTCCAATTAATGCAGTAACCTCATTTTCACGAATAGCAAGATCGACGCCGAACAGCGCTTGTTTCTCACCATAGAATAAATTCAAATCCGTTACATTAATTTTCGATGTACGTCCTATATTTTGCTCCATATGCGCAAATACCTCTCCTGATTGATTTTGTGTGATCGCTGGTTCCATTACTGCTGTAGTCATCGATAAGCACTCCTTATTTGTTGGTTCCTTTGTTTAATTTCTTTGATATGTAAGTCGCTGAAAGGTTGATGATTAAAATGATAACGATTAGAACAATACCCACTGCCGCAGCAAGTTCAATGTCTCCCGATTCTTGTGTGACTAAGTAAGAGTGAACCGTCAACGTTCGAGCGGATGAAAAGATCCCCTCTGGCATGGCAGCAACAGTTCCTGCAGTTAAGAAGATGGCAGCTGACTCACCAACAATTCGTCCTACAGATAGGATGATACCAGACAAAATTCCCGGCATGGCATTCGGTAAAATCACCTTATATAAGGTTTGTAGCTTCGTTGTTCCAAGTGCCAACGAACCTTCACGATACGAAGCAGGTACTGTTTTCAAAGCTTCTTCCGTTGTTCGGATGATGACAGGTAGAACAATAATCGTTAATGTCAATGAAGCGGCAATAATCGACATGCCTAACTTTAAGGTTGTTACAAAGAATACTGCCCCAAACAAACCGTAAATAATCGAGGGGATTCCTGTCAAACTTTCTGTTGCAAAACGTATGACTCTTACCAATCGACCTTGTTTCGCATACTCTTGCAAGTAAACGGCCGCTAATATCCCAATAGGTGTTGCAATGATCAATGAAATAACAATTGTGTAGATTGTTGTTACAATCATTGGCCAAATACCGCCGCCACCAGTTGGTGAATAATCGCCAAAGATGAAATCGAAACTGATTAAACGAAATCCTTTATAAAAGATGAATCCAACAATCATAACGAGGACTGCAACCGATAAGATTGCCGAGAACCATAAAAGGCCACGCAACAAGTTATCTTTAAATTGTCTCATCTTAGTTGCCACCCTTCGAACTGATTCTGGCTAATACAAAATTCAAAATCAATATAAATGAGAATAAAACAATTCCCGTTGCAAACAACATTCCCTGATGTGTGCCGAATGCATAACCCATTTCCAATGCAACGTTCGTCGTAAGTGGTCGAACACTGTCTGTTAGGCTCGTAGGAACGATTAAACTATTCCCAGCAACTAAGATAACTGCCATCGTTTCTCCGATTGCTCTACCTAACCCTAAGACGACTGCCGTCATAATTCCCGACTTAGCTGCTGGTACAATGACTTTAAAAATGGTCCCAATATGGGAAACGCCAAGTGCCAATGATCCTTCACGATACGTTTGAGGGACAGCACGAATCGCCGTCTCTGCTACAGTTACAATTGTCGGTAACATCATGATTGCCAACACCAGAATAACAGCGAGTAAGCTTTGTCCTTTCACTAAACCGAACGTATCTTGTAAAAATGGAACAATGATTGCAAGTCCAAATACACCATATAATACAGATGGGATACCCGCTAGCAATTGAATGGCTGGTGAAATAATTTTAGCTACCCGTTTAGAGGCAATTTCTGCTAAGAAAATAGCTGTAAATAAACCAATAGGAACTCCGATAATCAATGCGCCAATTGTTGCGTAAATGGAAGCAACAATCATTGGGAATATACCGAATTTATCTTCACTCGGTATCCAATCAGAACCAAAGATGAAATCTATAAAGCTGTAGCCCTCTGCGACAAAGGGATGAGCTCCTTTATAAAATACGAATCCAATGATCAACAATAAAGTGACGACTGAAAGAAGCGCACAAATCAAGAATACTCTTGAAGACACCTTTTCTAACATATACTTCCTTTTATTCGCTTTACCGATTGCTACGGACTGCTTGTTAGTTGTTGGGATAGACACACTTTATTCCTCCAAAATCACGCTAAATATGATGTTTTTGTCATTCTTCATTTTATTGGAATGGCTCCTGTTTCAGCTGCAATGAGTTGTCCATCTTCACTTAAGATGAAATCTATAAATCGTTGACCTGCTTCTGATAACTCGCCTTCTTTATGCACAAATAAGAAGGGTCTAGACAAAGTGTATTGTTCTTTTAGAACATTTTCTGCTGTTGCTGCTACGCCATTAATATCGATTGTCGAAATGGACTCATCGATATATTCAAATGAAACAAAGCCCACTGCATGTTTATTGTTCCCTACTGTTGTTTTAATATTACCGTTACCACTTGCGATAATAGCATTTCTTATTAATTCGCCAGAGCTGAAATCAACAATTTCTTGGAAAGCATCACGCGACCCTGAACCATCCTCACGAGAGACAACAACAATTTCCAGATCATCTCCACCGAGTTCTTTCCAGTTCGTCACTTTACCCGTAAAAATTTCCTTTACTTGCTCCATCGTAAGATCTTTTACTTTATTCGTTGGATGCGTTACTACGACAATTCCATCATAAGCAATAACGATTTCTTTCAATCCACTCGCTCGTTCTTCTTCCTTTAAATCACGTGAAGACATACCGATTTCTGACACACCACTGATTGCATTGGTAATACCAGCAGATGAACCAATTTGGTTTATTTCAATTTTTGTATTATCCTGCTCTGAATAGGCGTGAGCAAGCTTTTCAGCAAGCGGTCCTACAGAGGTTGATCCTGAAATAGCAACTGTGGCATGACTGCCTTTTGACCCTTGTTCGCCGGGTTCATCATTGCTGTTACAAGCGGATAATAAAGTAACCAGAGACAACATTAATATCCCCGTTTTTACATTTTTCAAACTAATCATTTGTGACCTCCTAAAAATAGAGTAGGAACTTTTATGTCGTATTTTGTCTAATACTAGAATAATCGCTTTGTGTAAATTTTCAACAGGTTTATTGTAAAGGTTTTGTAAATTTCGTTAAAAACAAGTGACTTTGCGTTAAAGATTGTTAAGAATTCACTCTTGAGATGATCACTTAGGATGCGTCGATATTACGGTTTAATCCTTTCCATTTATTTCAGAATTGATGATAGGTATTTGTATAGTTAAAAGGCTAGAAAACCGCTATCTTCACTGGACTATGTCGATTGGTTAGAAGTGACTCCCTTTTCGGTTTTCCTGTTGTGAATATTCGCCTGCCTCGTCCCTACAATATCCTAGTGATAAATGCAGTTATTTTAAAAGAAATGAATAGATGACTTCCTATTAGAGAATGTAAATGCTTGAAGATGCAATTTACGACAATATAAGCACCTTGTACATTGTATTCTCTGCTTTTCCCTTAAGCAAGTGACAATTCCTTTAACGGAATATAGAGATATTATAAAGAGGTATAAATTGGATATTTATAGTAAACTAAGGATGAGATTGTGAAGGTTTCTACTTAAAATTAAGAGAAATAAATGCAAAAGAGGTGAATGAGTTGGATTTACATTACCAAGAGTATGGGGATAAGAATGCATCATTAATGGTATTTTTACATGGTGGTGGCGTAAGTAGTTGGATGTGGGATGAACAAATTCAATACTTCAGTCATTATCATTGCGTCACAATTGATTTACCAGAACAAGAAAACTTTTCAATTCAATTAAGTGCAGAAAAAGTAAATGACTTGATAGGGATAATAGCAAACGGTAAAAAAGTAATTGTTATTGGATTTTCATTAGGGGCACAAGTAACGATTCAAATGTTAAGTATTCAACCAAATTTAATCAATTTTGCATTCATAAACAGCGCCTTAGTAAGACCGAATGCATTTGTTAGAAATATGATTAGGCCGGCTATAAAACTAACTTTTCCATTAGTGAAAAATAAATCTTTTTCAAAGCTTCAAGCGAAAGCACTCTACGTTGATGAAAAACACTTTGAAACCTATTACAAGGAAAGTTCTCAAATGGAGGCAGATACTCTAATTAGAATACTAGAAGAAAATATGTCGTTTACAATACCCAAAGATTTCAGCAACGCACAGTGCAATATAGTCGTTACGGTTGGCGAAAAAGAAAAAGCCGTGATGAAAAAGTCAGCGATGGACATCGTTTTGGCGAATGCAAATTGTACAGGAATCATTATCCCTAACGTGGGCCATGGAATACCCTTGGTGAATCCTGATTTTTTTAATCAAATGCTTGAAAAGTGGATCCAGGGAGGTATTTTGCCACAAGGTATGATAACAATCAAGTAGATCATGTTTGTATGCGCTAAGGGGTAGCTTTCACTCCCCCATCAGTTAGACATTTTCGAGCTTTCGTTAGACACTTAACAGGGTTAATTGGACATCTTCAGAGGTTGCTTGGACACGTCGGAGGATTGGTTGGAAACCTCTCGCTTCAAACCACCCAACGGAAAAAGTCAGGAAACTGTCCGGTTATTATGGGGCCACTGAAAAAGTTCTATACTATAGTAAGAACTAGTTGATTGTAGTGGAGAGCGGCAACTCCAGCGGGAACAGCTAGGAAGAGAAAGAAGTTCACTCTTCCCCAGCTGAAGACCCAGCAGAGGAACGCAGTGACGAGGAGGCTGAAGCCGTGCCCGCGGAAAGCGTCCGCTCGGAACGGAAATCAACGGGATTGAAGGAAATCGGAATTATTCAGTGCCCGGTTATTATTCAGGTGTTTTGCGCTAACTCAACCCCACTTATTCGAGAGAAATAAAAGGATTTTGCTTCAATTAAACCCTCTTAGTTGAAGATATTTAGCAACATGACATCAAACTATAAAAACAGCTGTGAAATACTTTCCTTCTCCAAGGGAAGTATTTCACAGCTGTTTTTAGATAATGCTAAAGCTGAGTTATTTAAAAAAACGCTACATATTTTTTAATAACAAGGGAAGAATAAATTTGTCATGATTTAATTAACAATTTTCACATACAAATCATCTCTATTTTTAAAAATAGCTGAGAGGCGGTCTTATATACGATGGATAAAGGAAAAGTTAAACTATGGACAAACCAATATTTAATTATTATATTATTGTCTTTAGTAATGTTTGCTTCATTTTATATGATTACAGCAGGTTTCCCGATTTTTGTATCAACCATTAGTGATGATCCTACGCTTGCAGGAATCATGACCACGACCTTAATGACAGCATCACTAATTACGCGCTTCTTTGCGAGTGTAATTATCCAAAAAGTGAATATGAAATTGCTCCTTATCATATCCCTAGTTTATTTCATGAGCACAATCGGGCTTACTTTTATTAACGACTCCATCGGATTTTTAATAGTCATTAGAGCACTACAAGGGATTGGATTTTGTATGCTGACCAGTTTAGTCTTTACGATATCAAGTAATATTGTTCCTAAATCTCGGTTAGGTGAGGGCATTGTCTATTTCGCAATGTCTACAAGCGTCGGGACAACAATTGGGCCACTAATCGCTATTTCTTATCTCACAACTTATTCATTCCGATCGATGATGATGGTAACTCTAGGTCTTATGTTTTTTTCATTTTTGTGCAGTTTTTTCACAAAAAATACGCTTAAAACAGAAAAGGAAAGTCCACAGGAGTCAAATAAAGAACCTTTCTATACGTACATGTTCGATAAGCGTGTCCTTCTTCCATGTATATTGGTATCCTTCAATTATATGGCAATTGCAGGAACTGTAAACTTTATGGGTCCGTTTGGTAAAGAAATCAATGTTGGAGGAAGTATTTCACAGTTTTTTATCGCACAGGGAATTGCAATGGTATTAGTTCGTGCTTTCTCAGGTAAAATATTCGACAGATTCGGTCACAGAATTCTTATTATTCCTGGTGCCATTTCAGGGGCAATAGGTTTAATCTTGTTAGGTCTCTCAACTAGGATGTGGATGGTTATCGTTTCAGGGGTATTATTCGGTATCGCTTTTGCCATAATCCATCCAATTATTCAAGCTTGGGCATTAACCCTTATTCCACCCGAGAAAAAAGCAACAGCCAATTCTATGCTTCTAATTTTTATTGATTTTGGTTTGGCCGTTGGATCAGTAGGGCTTGGCTTCTTAGCAAAAAATGTTGGGTACGGCATGACTTTTACTTTTTCTGCAGCTTTTATGATTGTTATTCTGTTATTGTACCTAATTGGGAGCAAGAAAACGATGGCATTAGAAGCTAATAAGGAAAAAACAGCCTGAACGAAACATACTTGCATATGAAGGGGATGAAACATAATAAACTGGGGCTGTACCATTGTCAACATTGACTTTGGGGACAGCCCCTACTTTACTTGTTGCAGAATTTTGTTTTAACTTTAATTATACCAAAGTGTTTTTTCACCTCAGACTGTTCATTCATTTTCTGATTTTGCACTAAATGAAGCCTATTTCACTTATAAAAATTCACTATGGTTCTACTGTATATTTTGACAAGAAGTACCCATGCTATATACATAACATTAAAGGAGTGTGACCCTACATGCATTTAGAGAGAGTTGAGTTAGGTAAAAACATGGGGTTAAGTGATGAAAAGCATGTTAAACCAACGGAGTTAGTTACAAATTTCCCCGTCGAACACGAAGAACCCAGCCGCCTGGAATTGAATATGGTGATGGAACTTTTGAAAACTGGATCTACCGATGAACAACATAGGCTTGCACAGACACTATTGGAAATGGTTCGGAAAGTATAAAGTGTGGAAGTAGTTTGATAGTCTAAAATGGGAGAGTTGATAGAATGAGGTATGCGAATCCTAGTTGCCCACAAGAAGCTCTTTCGGAATGGAGACCATCGTCTTTTGGATAGCGGATAAAAACTGGGTCAATCTTTCTAAGTAACGTAAAATGATATTCCTGGTTTAAGAGATAGCGAAATCAGGTTCAAAATAATTCGAAGACGAAGAAAGGAAAGCAAGAACATGGAAAACGCATCAATAGTAGATAAAGTGGAATCCATTAAATCCTTTCAATCGACAATCAATAAATGCGAAAAGGCCTTAGCTCAGATGACTCAGAAAGGCGCTAATACGACCTTATTAATGAAACGACTCAATGCTCTTTACATCGGCTTAGCCATGCTAGATAACGTTTGGAATCAATTACCCCATTCTTACACCCAGGAAGATTTAGCGGAAGCTCGCAATGTGCTTACCGGTTTTTTCCCATCAATTGAGAACATTTATGCTAATTCAAAGGCAGGTAGTTCACAGAGAACGCTTTTAGAAAGAAGAATTAAAGCATTGGAACTAGCTGTTCAAGCAATCGATGATTTTTTCAATGAATAACTTATCAAACTAATAAGGATGCCTTCTTTAACAATTTTAAGGGAAACCCATTATCCTAGGGTTTCCACTTCTTTTGCAATAACTCTATCCTTTTTTGAAATAATTTAACGAGTCGCTGCATAGTAAATTACATACAGCCAGCTAAACAAACCGTGTATACAAGCCCACAATATAGATTTGTGTACACTCCAAGAAATTGCAATAGCTAAAGCTGAACCGAATGTAATGCCTGTAGAAACAGTTGATTTAGTTTTGTTATTCATTTCTGCACATCCCCTTTGTTTCTTATTTCGTGTCAAATGCGACCTAAAAACCCCCATTCTCTTCTTCAGTTGCTGCTGCAATCTCCTGTATGTTTTCTTTGTGCAGCCCAGTCTATTGCCTTAAGAACTAATTCATTAACAAATTCTTGTTTTTCATCTTGATACTTATAATGATTTTCTGGAAACTTTTTTGCCAGCTCTGTTTTAACTTCTCCATACCTTTTAGCATATTCCGGGTGTTCTACTAAGTATTCTTTGAAATCTAAATGTGTCTTTATATTTTCATTACCTACTTGAAATATATGTAGGTGATGGGTTCTATTTTCATTCCCCTTCGGAAAGTACCTTCTTCCTGTGATCCCATTCTCACCTTTAGGTTCATATCCAAATCTCCATAATTCTTCATTAAATAAATCAACCTTTTCAATATTCTTAACGACAACTAAAATATCAATTATTGGTTTTGCGTAACCTACTGCTGGTACAGAGGTGCTTCCGATATGATAAATATCAACTAGTTCATCAATCAATATCCCTTTTAATAATTTCTCTTCGTGACTATATCGCTTTTCCCATTCTTCAGTCCAAGGATGGATTTCAGTTTTCCTCATAATAACTTCCCTCCATTCTTCTATATAAATCTAATAAAAGGATTGAGGGATTCTCCCAACAATCCTTAAAGGCGTGCCGACTTCAAGCGAACATTTAAAACGCTCAAGTCTTGCTCATCGAATTCGATTTATGCGTTTAATTTTATTTTTTAAATGACAACCCTTCTTCTTCTAAAAAAGTTCTCATAGTAGGTAAGGAAGCTGGTCCGATGCCATGAATTTTTAAGATTTCTTTTTCAGTGTACTGTGATAGTTCTTTCAACGTGTCAATCCCTGCGTGAATCAAAGCATTTCTTGCTGGTGAACTAAGTTTCGAGAGGAAGCCATTTTCAGGCTTATTCTCTTTGTCGCACGTAGGACAACTTGTACACTCACTGCTTTTGTAATACGTATGTCCCTTTTCACAAACCCTTGCACTTTTTTCTACTGTCAAAATGATCACTCCTAACAAATTTTGTATCAAATTTCCTCTTAATTTTATTGTATATTAGTTGTACAATCTCGACAAAATCTATGTATGTCTTTTCAGCAATCCTGCCAGTTGATTGAATTTGAGATGCCTTACTGTTGTTCCAGGAAAGCAGCGATGACTTGAATTTAAAAAAGGCTATACTTTTAGTAAAGTAAGCACCTGTTAGTTCAAAATCATGAATTTAAAGTTTCCAGTGAATCGGTCACTGACTTCCATGCCAATGATGACGGATCGATAACCATGAAATGTTCCACCTCTGGAAGTACTACCAAGCGAACTTTATCGCCCTTTTCGATAGCCCTACGATGATACTCAATACTTAATTCAACTGGAACATGGCGGTCTAATTCACCATGAATTAAAATTTGGTCGACATTCATAGGCAACAATTCTATCGGTGAAGCTGATCTATAACGTTCAGGTACTTCTTGGGGTGATCCACCAATGAAAGAAGCTACGGGACTAATCATCCCTTTTTCCTCATGAATTTCCCACATCTTTCTCAGATCCAAGACCCCTGCCAAACTTATTACACTCCGAATAGGTATAAGCAGAGTATTACCAATCTCGTCCGTTTGAACTTTGTTAATTCGGGATGCTAACCAGAGTGCCAAGTGTCCCCCTGCTGAATGCCCAAGGATAATCACCCGAGAGAGATCGAGCTGAAAGCGTTCCTCTAGCTGGATGAGATGATTTACAGCATCAATAACATCAATAAATGTTCCTGGCCAACCCCCACCATCTTCTCCAACTCGACGATACTCAATATTCCAAGTAGCATATCCACGTCGAGTTAAATCTCCAACAATTGGGGTATTTTCTTCAAGTCCGTATTTCGATTGCCAAAAACCACCATGAATCGTAATAACTACTGGACTAAGTCCGGAAATATCTGGCATATGCAATACACCAAATTGGGACGAGTGGTCTCCATATGGTATATGAAAAATTTCTGTCAATGTAAAAACCTCTTTCACTCTATGTTCTTCTACACCACACTACTTCTTTAATTCAACAAGAAAAACCACATCTCCTCTATTCTTGAACTAGTCTGCCTGTTAGTGAAAATACGCCTCCACTTATTGTAGAAACGCACCTGTTACTTTAATAATATTTACACAAGCCCTCACTTATTAAATTCAGCTTTCAGAAGATAAACAACGTCATAGTCTTCTAACTCATTCATATGACCATCAACATTTTTATAAAAATCGGTAGTAAGACTGCCTATCCTTCCATCACTTGAATAACGGATACTCCCTAACACTACCTCTCCTTCAATGATATTGTTCTTCTCTGGGAGGCTGTCCCAAACACTTGACATAGCATCTAAATCATCTGACGTTGTCTCGAAGTCACTTATATAATGCATGCTATCATTACCGCTAATTCCAATATTAAATGTATGTTGCTTTCGACTGCTATCTGCTTTTGAGGTTGCAAAAATAATAGAGCCATTTCCCTCTACCTGTGTTGTTACAGAGCTTATTTCATCATTAACCAATTTACCCGATTCATATTTTTCAATCCACACGGACACTTCCTTATATTCATTGTCAATATTGAAGTCAAAAACAAGTGATTTGTCTGAAGTAGTCGATAGTATTGCATTCTCTCTCTCTGTTAATTCAACAGCAGAAATAGTATTTGATTTCGCATCGTTGTTAATGCAGGCACTTAAAACAAATACCAGTAGGGTTATTAGTGTAAATAACCTTTTCATTATATTTCCTCCCTTTTAGACTTTATCGAGACAAATACTTCTTCAACTAGCCTCCCCCTTAGTTGAACTAGAAAAGGGTACTTAACTCCTATTTGAAGTAAAGCACCCGTTAATGGAGGAAAGTGTAAGCTGAAACTGAAAGTACAAATACTGATGTTATAAACGATATAATCACATTTATTTTTCGTTACCTACCTCACTCGTGACTTCTAATTGAACCAACCTGCTATGTTCAATAATTAATTATTGTACATGAATCGATTTTCGTAAGTCTTCTAAAAGTGGGGACATCGCATCTGCACCTTCTATTGGATATTGAAAAGTAATCACTAGTGCATGTTCATCAATCTCATATGCAATAAATCCTTTCATTGGATGGTCGCCATAAAATTGTGTTTTTCCTATCAAACCATTTTCTTCAACCGGTGTGCTTTTCAATTCATAACCTTCTTCAAAACTTTCTTCATATCCTTCTGTTTCAAATCTTTCTTGCAGGTTCGATACAGATTTTTCAAGATTTGTGTGTTCGATCATTTCTAATGTGATCTTATAGTCATCGTATTGAGTTGAATAAGTTATTTGGTTGTTGCTCACTTCAGGAACACCGAATACTTCATCTAATTGATAAGCAACACCATAGGTTGGTATATGATAATTAATAACTTTAATTTCCTGGTCCTGTCCTTCATTTTTTCTAATGACTGTTTCGGTAGAGCCTGTATGAATCTCCATGCTAGTTTCATTTACTTCAACCACATCTTTTGAATTCGATTGATTTTTATCATTTTCCGGTATTTCTTTTTCCACTTGTTCTTCATCATCATTCGTATCATCGCTGATTAGATTATTATTTGTTTGATTCCCCTCGTTATTACAAGCCATTAATAATCCAATTATTGTAATAATACCCAAAAACTTTTTCACCATTATTTTTCCACCCCTTTAAGTTTAAATTAAGTACTTACAGGCACCGATAAGGAAAAACTTTTGTTAGTTCAGTTAGCAACTAATGGAGCTGAACCTGATTATTCTTTAATTAGTTATGAACTTGATTATTGGTTAAAACAAAAAAAAATTAATGTGTAGTGAACCTTTACCTTATCAAGTAAGCTGATAAGGCTATTGTTTCATATAATAACTTTATTGGTTCGGAGAAAGATTCTGAGATGTTTCTAATGTATGTTTAATTAAATCCTTTAAAACATCGGTATCGATATCAGCTAATTTATTAACATAAATACAAGCCTTACTCTTCGTGTGTTTACCAAAGCTAGCTAATAATTTTTCTCTTTCCTCACTTTCATAGGCCAAATAAAGACTAATTTTTGCCTTTCTTGGTGAAAAACCCACTAAAGGCGCATCCCCTTCATGTCCTGATGCATACTTATAGTGATAGCTACCAAAGCCTATAATGCTAGGACCCCACATTTTCGCGTCATAACCAGTTACCTCTTCAAAAATTTCTAATAACTGAAAGCCATCTGCCTTCTTCTTCTCATGTTCCACACTTTCAATAAATTCAATTACACTACTGTCGGTTTCTTTCATCTTCGGTTCATACATATATGCGCCCTCCTATCCTCTGAGTAAATAATTGTTTATATTATTGTCATAGCTATTACATTCTTGAATACAAGTCCAAATCCCTGCCAAAGAGAATAATCTTTAAATATCCTTTGAATAACCAACTATTCTACAAATACAGAACTTCATAAACTTGCCTCTTATATAAAACATTTTCTACCAAAGTTCCAGTTTTTCGATACTTTTCTATTCATTTTTACTCAAATATGTTGCAGGAAATTTAAAAGTCTTTGTTACTGCAAACACATACCTATTCTATTCATATATTAATTAAGTGTGAATTCTGTTTCAAGAATAGTAACTACATCATTCCAATCTTCTATCATACCGCTCATTCTCTTTCATAGACTATCTCCTATCCCGTATCACCTAAATTAATTCGTATCAAAATAAAGGGGTACCTTGTTCAACTAAAGGGCCGTTAGTTGAATAAGAACAAAGACGCTTATTAAACAATCGCGCCCGTTTGTCTAATATTGTTTCTCTTTATTATTCAGATACTTAGACACTATAATTTGAAAAACAATGATAGCTGCACCAAGAATCAGAATGAATATTGGTCTTTCACTTCGGCTGTAAATATTAAAAATAAAGAATACCCCAATTATCCAAGTAAAAAAAAGAAATGATAGCTACAATTATTTTTGTTCGTTTCAAGAATCCTCTCTCACTTTCATCTCTTTTTTTATAATTCTATTCAACAATCGCACCCTTTTCTTGAATAAACAATAGGTATTATCCTAGCTGTTATTGTTAGATGATATTGTTGTTCTCTTTTTTTCCGAAGAGTAGGGATGTGAAATAAGTAAGTATAGCTGTTAGTAGACCTGTACCAAAGAGTATGCTTCCAGCAATTACAAAGTTGTTTTTATGTGTTTCAACAACCATGTCGTATTCGCTAGTATCAGCGATACCATCTTCTTGGTTAAGAAGCCAAGATGATCCTAGAGAAGTTCCAAATGAAATACTCGAAAACATCAAAACTAATCCTGCGATTGTTAATAAAGATGAAATAATAATTAATCCTTTAATATGTTCTTTTATCAATCGGATACCTCCTCTAAGTTTTAAAACCTTATTTAAGTATCTCGCACGATGATTGAATAAATCTTTTCTTTTCCCATTACTTTTCTTGTTAGTCTTGGTGGCAAACGCAGTCATCAAAACCATAAAAACAGGAAAGAAACTTCCTAAAAATATATACTCTAAAAAAACGCAAATTTCGGTAATGATAGCCTCAAATAGATCTGTAGATATAACATCAGAAACAGGAAGTTAACCAATAATGATCATTGGCTCTTTTTCTTGATCAATTCTTTGTATTCGGTAATCGTATATTCATCCGTTTTTACAACGGTCCATCGATCATTTTTAAGTTTCAGGGAGATTTCTATTAAAAGTTCCCCTCCTGACTCATCGAAATCATTACGCACATAACCAATGCCGCCATGAACCAGAACAATGACCTCTTCGTCGTTTACGACCTTTACTTTCAATCGGTCACGACTTTCAATACTAAAATTGGCATCTATCAATTTAAAACCTTTGTTTAAGGATTCAACTTCATATTTCTCTACATTAACACCTTTTTGAAAATCATAATCTACCTTTAAGTCTGGATACTGATTCCAAAGGAGACTAATATCGTTATGTATCACTGCTTGTGTTCTGTAATACATATATTTCATGATAAGCTTATTATATTTCACCCAATCAGACGCTTCAGGTTCAATAAAACCGGCTACACTCTCTTCTTTAATCTGATTTACTGTTTCACCAGGATTTTGTTGACATCCAAACAAAGAACACACAATAGCAGCCATTAATATTCCGAAAAGATATTTCCTCATATTTCACCCCATCTATTCATATAGCATTGCAAAATGCTTCTTTTCTGTTAAAAGAAAACCAATATTTTTCAACATGACATACCACTACTTCACGGGGCCCTGTCCTTTTGTTCAATTAGAAAAAAGAGCAGCCTAAGCAACCTTATGAATTTAACTAAAGCAAGTTAGTTGAAGATAGTTTTATCTATCTAATTATTTGTCTTATTTTAATTTCCTCTCCATCACTTGTGCGATTTGTTGAGAATTCATATCCTTTTCCTCATATAGTTTATTAACGATGTTCTGATAGTCCTCTTCGTTACGATTTTGACTTAGTTTATCGACAGCTTGAATTTCTTGGACCTTAATCTTAAATCCAACAATACCTTTTAGTTCTTTTTCTAATAACTGTGAAGAAAGTTTTTCCCACAAAATAGGACTCTCTCGATGTTTTTCGTATTTTTGCAGCAACAATGTCAGGTCCTGTTTTAACTCTTCTTCGTTCAAAATGATGGCCCTGCCATATACATGGACAGCTTGATAATTCCATGTCGGGACATTTTCCTGTTCATACCAAGAAGAAGAGATATAAGCGTGCGGTCCTTGGAAAGTAATCAATACATCTTCACAGGTTTCGAATGTTCTCCATTGAGGATTCCCATAAGCCATATGCCCTGTTATATAGTAATCTTCTCCCTTTTCATTCAACTGCAAGGGTAAGTGAGTTGCAATTGGTTTCCCTTTTTTGGTAGTGATAAGTGTTCCAAATGAATTCATTTGAATAAATTCCCTGATTTCCTCAAAATTTGTGACCTTAAAATGTTTAGGTATATACATGATGTTTCTCCCTTCATCAATAATTAGAGTGTTTTGGTCATTATCAGTTATTGTTTCGGTACAACTTGATTGAAACCTATCCTAGCATAATGCAATTTTATTGAAGTAACCTGCTACTTTTAGTGAATAAGAAAAAACAGCCGTAAGATTTAACAAAAATGCATACTAAGGACGCCACGTGGCAAACTAAAATCATGGAGGTGTATATAGTGAGCAACAGCCCGAAGAACAATTTAAGTGCTAACGCTAGTGATGAGCAAGCGGCTAGGAAGAATTTATCAAGGGAGTTTGATCATGAACTTGCAAACAAACCCTTGACACCAGCAGAGAGACATAATAATAAGAAAACGAAGAAGCGGCAATGAGCTAAAATGATGTAAGCCCGATTATAAAAAATAAGCGTCCCATTTTTTAAATCGAATGCACGGCTTACTTCATTTATTTACTATATTCCGCTTAGAACTCTGATTTAGATTAAATATGTCCTCTAGGTCAACCAGAGGACAACGACTGATTACAGCATTGTGCTTTGTCATTCGTTGTCCTCTTTTTTGGGGATTCTGACCTTTATTTTAATTTCACAAACCTGTTAGCCATCCACGCTGCACCACAGACTGTCGCACTCTATACGAGTAGCACTCATGGGAGATTAATCCTATTCTGATTTTTTCACTAGCCTGCCTTTATTATAAGAAAAATGGAGTTGGTTCCTGATTTAACTATCAACTAGGCTCGGAATTCTTTTTCAAGAAAAGTAACTACATCAATCCAATCTTCTATTGGTGAATGTTCTTCATATTCAAATGCTCCAAAATTCACATTAGCATCTGGTTCATCTTCATAAAGTGAAAACTCTCTTATTAACGCACCATTTTTTATTACTATAAGCTCTGCATTCAAACCTTCATCATAGTAAACATAGATAACAGATCTACCATTTGCCAGTTTCGTCCATGCCTGATTCGATAAACCAAAGAATGCTCCTCCTTCAAAGTCCAAAAAATATGTCCATCCATCTTCAGTTTCAGAAATGTGTACTGATTTATCAACACAATTCCCGTACTCATCCAATTCAAATTCAATCTCTTCATTCATCCAACTACAATAACTTTTTTTAGCTTCTTCTAAAGATAAATTAATCTTAAAACAACATTCTTTCATGTTGATTCATCATCCTCACTTCGCTTTACAATTCACCTTTACTTTTCATTCGTATTGAACAATCCTGCCTAGTTAGTTTAATAGCAGAATAGTCAGTCGTTAGGTATAGCGTAACACATTTACAAATATTGGTGTAGAGAGGTGATATAGAAGATTGGTGTTTGCATAACAACCATGTGATTTATAATTTCCTATTACCCAAAGAATCCTAAGAACCACTAGCAGGCGATAGAGTCATCGCTCTATCACTTATCTATGTGTGAAGGCATAACAAAAGGACTTACATATATGAAGTTTAATCATAAACGCAAGTCCTATTCTTCTGAAATAAAGCTACCCGTTAGTGAAACAACCACTTTATGGTTAAATCAAAATCATTTTCTTGATCAATCTTATGAATTCTTCCTGTTTTTGCATTTATCTCAACTTCATATGTCATGTTCTGAGGTGTTAAAATGAAGCCTTCATAGAACAAAATACCGTTTTCCATATCCAGGTCTACATGTAGAACCTGCCCAGGTATCATTTGAAGGGCGATTTGTATTGCCTGTTCGGTAGTAATTCGCTGACTATTATTAGGCATTTGGTTTACCATTGAAAATGGCCTCCTTTTACATAATGTATCTGTATATTATGCAAGAGAAGAGTCATTAGTAACTCCTTATTGAACTAACTCGCTTCGTTAGTTTAAGTGTATACATTCACAATCAGGTCATCTGTTAAGAATAGTTAAATAAACTTTTCAGAGGTGACTAATTATTATGTCGTTTGTTAACTTCAATCGTAATGAACTCCGGCAAATAGCTAGGAGTACATCCTTTTGCTACTATTTCATCTTTGTAAAGACCCGTTTTCTCACCAAGTTTAATACAACGTGCACGATTATTTTCATCATAAACGCCTATCCAGCATGCGGTGAAATTCATAGCCCATTGAACTTCCGGTTCTTCCTGCGTAATATTAGCTTCTATTGCAGATAGCAAGTCTGCGGTGTTATCAGGCGGTGTTTGTCCAGTCCATCTCAATCGTCCTTGATAATACCAGTAAGCTCGCCTTTGAAGAGCAGAAGGACTATTTTCCCATGACTCCATCAATGCAATTTTCTTCTTGTCTTTTGTGAGCTGATTGGCCATTAACCAATCCATTAAGTTATTTCGCTCATCAAAAGTGTGAGTCTGCATATCCTTATCAAGCTTATTTAGCACATCTTGTGAAAGAAGTTTTTTGTCCATAATTAAGATTGCTAATAGTCTGGGCAAAAACTCTTCGGTTGCCCAAAGTTCCATAGCTAGTTCGTGATCTTTTTTAATGTCCTTCGCGATTTTTCGTAAGTCGCCTAGCTTAGTTTTACTATTGATCTGAGGGAGAATATTTTCTGCTTTTGAAGAGCGTTTTATTTCTGTACCTTTATTTTCATTCATTTTATACAACTCCATTATTAAAGCATTGTTTCATGATGTTACCTCTGGCAACCCCATTATTTTTCACTTAAAGCACCCCTTAGTTCAACATAGTTACTTACTTTTATTATGCAGTTCAAATGACTCTTCAAAGTCATCCCATTTTACATTTACTTTTATAACTTCGTCTTCCCCTACTTTTGCTCCCCCTTTTGAACGGCCTGAAGACGAAAACGTTACTGTTGATGGGGGTTCCGTGAACTCTTCAGTGCTATCCCCTCCACTACTATTAGTTTCATAAGAGTATTCAAGTTTTTGTAATGAAGACAACTCTTCTAAAGTACCTTTATATTTTAATCTAAACTCATAACTATCTTCGTTCGAAGAACCGTCTTTTCCTCCCGATTTTTCAGTTCCTTTATAGGAGTATTCAGCTTCCCAATGTTCACTTTCTCCACTAAATTTATAATCATTGTACGTAGTCTCTGAACAAGCTGTTAAAAGCACTATTGTAAATAATAAAGTGATTATTTTCGTCAAATCAATTCTCCCCCCAAAAAAATGTTGAATTGAATTATCTACATATATTAACTATTTCAACACGCCTCTAAAAATACCTCTTCTTCCACTAACCTGCTTCGTTAGTGGAAGAAGAAAAAAGGCTTTACTCCTTCATGAAGTAAAGCACTCGTTAGTGAAAATTATATATATTTTCACAGTACAAATTTTATATATGATATGACCATTCTTCAGTTGTTTCTGTATAGACATCCGTTTGCAATTTGTTATAAATCGACCAACGAGAAAAATGTTCTTGCGTTCATTCATATTGCCTCAAAGTTCTAGGGGGCTTACTCGCCCACCATACCGTCATTATCATTATCGCGCATATAGGGGTATAACCAATGATCGCTCGTTATTGGCATACTAAAACCTGCTGCTTTTGCTTCTTTGATCGTCACCTGTCCATTACCGTTTGTATCAACACTAGAAATATCACCGTTTGTGTTTGAACTAGTTGAATCAGAAGGCTCACTACCTGTTAAACCGAGCGATGCGTTTACTTCATCAGGGTTCACATTGTCAAATATATCAACGATCTCGTTACCCATTAAAGTATAGGTATACTGATAACTCGAAGGAATCTGCGTTTTCGTATCCGGATATGTGATTATTGCCTCAAAATTCGTAGCTCCACCCGTGCTACGAATCACGTTTTCCATATAAGCTTGATCACCATGTCGGTTGAGCGTACTATCTTGTGGGGTAATATTATAAGCATTCGATACACCTCCGAGAGAATCCGCAATTATATGTCCTTCATCTAAAACGTCACTTTCGACGCCAGGAACCTTTGCCTCATCAGAATAGTATCTGCCAGACGATAATACAGTTTCATTGCTGTCATCTTGCATAATGACTTCGTCGGCAATGACACGTACTAGTTGCCCGTATTCATTAGTAAATGCCCAATATTCACGGTCCCCGTAACCAATGTCAACGACGACGTTAGGCTCACGATATCCAGACAAATCACCACCATCAACTTCAATAAGTTTATATCCTGTGAACAGTTCCTTATTTGGTTGGGTTGGTGTTTCCTCTACTACTGGTTCTTCAACAACCGTAGTGATAGATTCTTCTGTGGTTACCTCTTGTGGATCTGTTTCTACTTCTGAAATGGATGCTTCTTCTAAGTTGGTACAACCCACCATAAAGATAGTCGTTAACAGTAAGATTAAATAGTTCATTTTCTTTTTCATTTCAGGATTCTCCTATTTCTGGAATTTCTTTAAATTTTAAGCTGTTCTTCAATACTTTCTTCTCCGATTCCAATATAAGTAACCTTTTTCTCAGTTATGTCCACACGATAGGTTACAATTCCACCCTCAGCAATCTCTTCTAAGAAGGCTAAGAAAGGAAGTGAGATGTTAGAGATTGCCTCAAATACCTTATTTCTATTAAATTTATCTGAGATAACCAAGCTTACTTGGGAATCTGTTTTAAACTCCGCATGAACTCCTTTATATGTGGCTTGACCCGTAGCAACTTCTATTTCGTATTCATTTATGCCTCTTTGAGACAGTTCTTCTAAGAATTGCGAAAAGGTTGTCTCGCCGTTACTTCTTCTACGGATAATCTCTTGAAACTCACTTTCTGTTATGTTGTCATTCATACATATACCTCCTATTAGAATTAATTCTTAAATATCCTTCATCTCTATTCTAACCTGAGTAGCACTTCTAATTCTTGTAAAAATGGGACATACTCGTTTATTCAACTAACCTGAAAAAGAGTTACCTAAGAAAACCCTCGTTTTTTAACTAAACCACCCGTCAGTTGAACAAGGTATCTCAATAAACTAGTTTCTTCGAAAGATAATACTGTTGATTATCTTTATTAGGATGTTCTTCTATTATACCAAATACTTCATAACCATATTTTTGATAGAAATTTGGTGCTTGAAAGCTAAATGTATCTAGTTGTATGCGTTTGCATCTATTTTCTCTTGCAATATCCTCTATATTATCTAATAACTGTTTTCCGTATCCTTTACCTCTTAGGGATTCATCAACCCATAAGAAATCAATATGTAAGTGATACCAAAAAATCGTTCCTGTAATGCCACCTAAAATTTTCTCCTCTTCATCTCTAAGGATAAAGCTAATGTTTTTGACTGGGTGTTTTACATCATCCGGTAGTTTAGAAAGATTGTGTTCAATTACCTTTTTACGAATAAAATCACTGTCTTCTTGATTCCATTGCTGAGTTATTTTCATAACTATCCCTCCATTTAAGTTTTTGAGTATATATTTTATCATAAAAAATGAACCTGAATTTATAAATAATCCATGTTTGCTTATTGATGTAACCTCCTGCTTTAGTGGAACAAAAAAAGAGCCGTCTAAGCAGCTCAACAATCTTCAAGTAAAGCACCCGTTAGTGGAATAACACCTTCAGCAAAACCTGAACTTATTGATTCCCATTTTATCTCTTCCTCTTCATTGTACCTGGTTTGCTTTTAACTTTAACTATACGTTGCACAATAAATCCAACTATTAAGCCGATAGCAAGAGGAAGTATTGCAATATTTGCATCAAAAATCAACCCATTTTCTAACGGTTCATTTAGATCAATTGAAAACCTAAGAAGAGATAAATTAAATTTATTTCCAATCCAATATAATAGAGCCATTGTCCCAACTGATGATAATAACGGAAACCATATAGTTCTCACAAAAAATCTCCTTTCAATACTTGTTATTGAACAAACCTGCCCCGTTAGTAGAATACGCTCAACACTAGACAGGTATTACTCGATAAAATTCCTACAAAAGTACTTAGAGAATTGCATCAATTTTTTTTTGATAAACAAAGGGCAAAATCGAACTTACGAGTAAACCTATTATGATTGAAGAAGTTACTAAAAGTCTACATTTTCGAAGCGATATTTCTTCCCTTTTATAGGCAATATTTAATACTTTAATCATGAAATAAACCGTTATAAATATTATTATAGCTGAGAAGATACTAATCAAGATTAGCTCCATTTTAAAACTCCTTCATCGATTAAATTTTGAACTAACCCTTATTCAACTAAACTGCCTCGTAATCACCAACTTCCACCAATCAATATTTCTTCCATATGTAGTCAACAGGGCAATGAATCCTACATATAACGTAAATTTAAATAATCCAAAAAGGATTTTCATACCATCCCTCATTCTTTTAAATTATTAGTTGGTATTATCCCCTAAATTAACTACTAACAATATTAAATCTGTAACACCGAAAAAAGATAGCATTTAGTCAAATTTGTTAGTCCACTCCTGTTAATTACATAAACAATACTAACAACAAGCATATAATCACTTCACTGGATAAAAACGGATTGAACTAAAAAATACCTTTTTTACAGTAAGGAAAACTGAAATTCTTGTTCAGCTAAACTGCTGTTAGCCATACATGTAGCGCAAAATCAGCGCTACACCCCAGAGGATGAAAATGTGTGCAGAACGGGTATAGATTAGGACGGCTGGCGAGGAAGGTCGATGAACTATGGTGCCATAGAGCCCATCCGTTAGTCTGACTCCAACGACCACGGTGCATCACAGACTGTCGCACCCTATACGGGTAGCACTTATGGGAGTTCAATAACTTTAAATCTGGTGCAGTAAAAGGCTTGTCGATTACTTTATCGGTCAAGCCTTTTTATAATTAACTGTTTAAAGAAGCAGCGCCTTTTTTAAAATATTCCTTCCTATTTGCACCTGATACAGCTTTTAATGCCATTAATCCGAAAAAGAAGAATGCAAATGAACCTATTAACCCCACAGGACGAATCGAAGTTAATTCAGCAGCTAAACCAATTAATACTGTTAAAGCAACAATGAAAGATGCTTCAATAACACTAAAGATGCTTCCGAACCTTCCCATCATCCTCACAGGAACATGATTTTGGTAGAAAGTCAAATACCCTGTATTTGCAAACGTTACAGCAAACCCAATTAAAAATACACCAGGCGCTGCACTAAAAAAGCCATTCGAACTATAAAGTACTATATAACCTATTGAGGTAGAAATGGTACCAAAACCTATTAAAAGATTAACCGCAAGCTGTTTTGAAAATACTGAATTAATAATAGACCCTATTATAATTCCAGCTCCAAAGACACTTAATAAAAACCCATAATTGGTATCTGATATTGAAAGTACTTCTTTAGCAAATGCTGCCTCAAGAGAATCTATTGCAGTCATGAATATAGTAGTACCGCTAAATAATAAATATATCTTTGTGACATAGGTATAGTCCTTACTGAAATTAAAAACAACCCGAAAATCATTTTTCATCATATCCCATGTAAGTCTTTGTCCCTCTGTCTCTTTGAGTCTTGAATCAACATTAGGTAACATCATAATAATAAGTGCCGAAAAAAATAAAGCCACTGCATTCACATGGATGGCAGTATAAGGAGTACCCATCCAAAATAAAACCCCAGCAATGGTAGGACCTATTAGTGAACCACAAGAGTTGATAAAATTACGTAGTGCATTAAAGCGTTGTCGATCTTTCTCAGGTATTAGTTTAGTCATATAAACCATAGATGTAGGTTGAAAAATAGCACTTCCCATATTAATGATAAACGCTAGTATATAAACATAAATAAGTGAAGGTAAAAATGGAATTAACGCAATAAATAGTGCCCGGAAAACATCTAATCCCATCATAAGTCGTCGTGTATTTACCCGATCAATTAAACTACCTGCCCAAGCATTCGAACATATAGTTGCAATTGGACCCAGTATATATAATAAAGCAATCGCAAGTGGAGAACCTGTTTCATTCAATATAATTAAATTTAGTGCGATTAGGTAAACCCATCCACCCACATTTGAAATTCCTATTCCTCCTAATAGCATTAACGGATACTTCCATCTCGACATGTTCACCACTCCTTTTTATTTTTTTGTAAATCAAAATAAAAAAACTCACCCCCAAGATATTTATCTTGGGGGCGAGTCATGTCGCGGTGCCACCCCAGTTCACCTCTACATTTCTGCAGAAGCCTAATCGAGTACTGCTTTATGAATATATCACCTGCGATACTCTATCTCGTTAACGTGAGAATACGTTGCATCATCATTGTTCAAAACAAACAAATCCAATGCACAGCTCCAAGCCTTGTTTCAACACATTTCCTATCCCTCTTTTTCAGCAACCAGAGGTCTCTGTAGATAGTACGTGTGTTTACTCTTCTTTTCACAGCTTTATATATATTTATACATATATTACATTATACAGTAATTATTTACTTCATGCATACCACAGCTTACTCTTCTTCAACTAAACTGCTTCGTTAGTTCAATAAGAAAGGTACATGCACCTTAGGTAAATTAATAGAATTATACAGATCTCCCCCCTCTCGCCTTAGGTTTATTACTCTGTCTTTTTTTACATAAATAATACAGTAAATTAATATACGTTTAATACCTGTATCTTATAATTTAACTACATACTAGAAAGGAGTGTATTTTATGAAATTAAAATCATTAACCGGAATGATCATGATTGCATTTGCTGTAATTTTAATTACAACTAGCTTCACCAATTCCTCCGTTCAAGGGAAGGCCAATGAGAATAAAAAGCTGCAATTCAACTCTGACGGTAAGTATAAGATTGTGCAGTTTAACGATATCCAGGATGATGAGGATATCGATTCCCGCACGATAGAATTGATGAACACGGTGCTTGATGAGCAGAACCCGGATTTAGCCATTTTAAATGGTGACATGCTTACTGCTGAGATTGATACAGCCGAAGAAGTGAAGCAAGCCTT
Source organism: Sporosarcina sp. Y838 (assembly GCF_056786515.1). Classification (NCBI taxonomy): domain Bacteria; kingdom Bacillati; phylum Bacillota; class Bacilli; order Caryophanales; family Caryophanaceae; genus Sporosarcina; species Sporosarcina sp. Y838. The sequence goes on from NZ_JBXCJD010000002.1 coordinate 87,321, forward strand.
GGATACCATTGCACAACCAATGGAAGATAGAGGCATCCAATGGGCTGTTACTTTCGGTAATCATGATGAAGACCATACACCGAAGACCGGAATGAACGAAGCGGATATGCTCGAAATTTATATGTCTTATGAACACAATGTAAACAAGCCGGGACCCAAGGATATTACTGGAACTGGTAACACAAATCTAGTTATCAATAACTCCAAGAATACAGATCCTGCCTTTAACATTTGGCTATTTGATAGTGGCAGATATGCCCCAGATGAAATTGCAGGACAGAATTTTGAAGGATACCAAACATGGGATTGGCTCAGCCACGATCAAGTCGAGTGGTATTATGAAACGTCAGAAAAACTGGAGCAAACAACCGGACATAAAGTTCCATCACTGGCATTCATGCATATTCCTCTACCTGAATTCGAAAATATGTGGTATGCAAGTCCATCCGACAGAACAGACGAAAGTCATCAGAAAGCAGTAGAGAAACATAACATTGTAGGTGAAAAAAATGAATGTGTATGCACAGGTCCTTTTAACAGCGGCATGTTTGCAGCTATGCTAGAAAGAGGCGACGTGAAAGGTGTCTTCTCTGGTCATGACCATATCAATACATTTGTTGGTGACTATTATGGAATCAAATTGGGCTACGCAGGAAGTGTTGGGTTTGGATCCTATGGCCTTGGCGGCGAGGAAAACGACAGGCTGCGCGGTGCACGGGTATTCAACTTAGATGAAAATGTGGAAGATGTGCTTGTTGACACAAAAATGATTTTCGCTGAGGACTATGGGATAAAATAAACTGATAATTGCTTGGTAGAAAAATATTATTAGCTAAGCCACCTTTTATAAATTTGGGTGGCTTTTTATATGCTTCCCTCTAAAAAAGTGACAGACATCCTGACTATAAAGACTAATGCGGAATTCCACTAAACTTCCCTGTTACTTCAATAAGAAAAAAGAGCCCCCTAAGAAGCCCCTGTTTGAAGTACACCCCAAAAGTTAGAGTCAAAATCTAACTTTTGGGGTGCACTTCATTTGTTCAACTTTTTCTATCCCAAACATTAGATGTACGTTGTACGAATAACAACAATGAATAAAACCAAACAGAAGGCCACTCCATTTAGGATAACTCCTATGAGCTTAACGACACCTTTTTTACCTAAGAAGGCAGATATCATCCCTAAAAGCGGAAACAGAACCATTAAATAAATTAAAAATTCACCAGAAGTACCAAAATTGATTGCATTTATCATCATAAAAGGCATTAAAAAACAAGCAAACAAAAATACAAACGAAAGCAAACTATATATTTTCTCCATAATAACCCTCTCCCTCTTATCTGTTCAGTAAACTACCCCAACCCAATAATTGAAGAAAATACTCTATATTATACATAATCATTACGCTAAACATTAGAAAAATAAGTGTAGTAACATGTTGTTTTGAGTCCTTCAGATACTTCCACTCCAGAATAAACTGAATACCAAATGTTAATATAAAATGGAGAATCCAATACACTAAAGCAGGTTAGTTAATGAAAGTTTTATTGTCTGATTATTTGTCCTTTTTTAAATTCCGCTCCATCATTCGTGCGATTTACTGAAAGTTCATATCCTTTCCCTCATATAGTATATTAACGATGTTCAGATAGTCCTCGTTAAGTTTTTGACTTAGTTTATGTAAAAAATCCGTCACTTAAAGAAGGAAAAAGCGATACATACTTCCGGAATAATCTCCCTTATTTTACCAACTGTATCTCTCCAAACAAAAATGCTAAAGAAAGATCGATTTTACTGTTTAAATCATAATTCTTGAAACTCATCCACAGTCACAAATTTATACCCATCGTTCGTAAGTTCTCGTAAAATATCTTCAATCGCTTGGATTTCCTCACCTGTTTGATCGTACATTGGATGCAGCAAGATTATCGAGCCTGGTTTAATGTTATCCACTACATAATTTACTTTTTCATCAGCATTTGTGTAATAGGTATCCGGTTCTAAAGACCACATAATCGTCTCTCTGTTGTGCTTCTTTAAATAATAGGGTAATCCCACAAATTTCTTCCCATAGGGAGGTCGAAAGTCAATTTCGCTCTTATATCCAGACTTTCTAATTAACTCATCGGTTTTTTCTATTTCCTCTTTAATGAAAGAAGGTGATTTTAAAACCATTCTTTCGTGTGAATAGGTGTGATTTCCAATTTGATGCCCTGCTTCTACCAATTTCTTTGCTTCTTCAGGGTTTTTTTCAATATCATTCCCGATAAGAAAAAAAGTAGCTTTTGCTTTGTATTTATCCAATAAAGGTAGAATTTGAACCACGTTCTTTGTCGGACCGTCATCAAATGTTAAAGCAATGACCTTGTTTTCCGTTTCAACTTGGTATGTTAACCCTCCAAATAATTGAAAGGTCCTTAGTTTCGTAACTTTGAACGTTCCTGCGAATAAAAGAGCCATTATTAAAAATCCAATTCCCAAAAATGTGATTTTCTTTTTCATCTGTGTTTCCTTTCTTTCAAAAGCTATTATATAACGCTTGTATTTTAGCATAATGCAACTTTCTTGAAGCAACCTGCTGCTTTAGTTCAATAAGAAAAAAAGTCATCTAAGCCGCTCAACGATTTTCAAGTAAAGCACTTGTTAGCTTAATAAACTTCCAAAAAAATATAACGACATCCAAGAAAGCTGATAACCTCAAAGTAATAATTACAGTAGTTATACTTCTCGTCATCCCTTTCCAATCTTGAACACCCGAAAAACCTAATAATCCTAAAACGAAAGTTATCAATGTAATATATAAAACCAGATTTAAAGGGTGTGTACCCATTCTTTAAATAATTTCAGAATCTTTCAACTTGTAATTCCATATTAATAATAACACATTACTATCTCTCGTTTTGGGTCATTTATGTCTCTGTAATACAATTAAATCTAAGAAATTTGGGGGGATTTTATGAGAGCTATAGTTTGTAACAAATATGGATCACCTGACGTACTTGAATTAAAAGAGATAGAAAAGCCTTTGCCTTTAGAGAATCAAGTATTGGTAAAAGTTCATACAGCATCCTTGAACTTTAGTAACTTGGTTCTTTTGAAAGGCAAACCGTTCTTAGCTCGCTTTGCTTTCGGGCTACTGAGACCAAAATACGCTGTACCGGGAGGTGACATAGCAGGTATAGTTGAAGCTGTTGGCGAGAATGTGAAGCAGTTTCAACCAGGTGATGAGGTATTCGGTGACCTCTCAGGTTGTGGCTGGGGTGGTTTTGCTGAATATGTGTCTGTCCCGGAATTCGCATTAGCTTTAAAGCCAACCAACATCTCCTTCGAGGAAGCTGCTGCCAGTCCTATGGCAAGTGTGACAGCCTTACAGGGGCTACGTGATAAAGGAAAGATTAAGTCGGGACAGAAGGTATTAATTTATGGGGCATCTGGGGGCGTCGGTACTTTCGCGGTACAAATAGCAAAATCATTTGGGGCTGAAGTAACAGGTGTATGTAGTACAAGAAATTTAGAAATAGTGCATTCAATAGGAGCAGACCACATCATTGATTATACAAAAGAGGATTTCACCCAAAAAAAGGAGCGTTATGATTTGATCCTTGGTGTTAACGGGTCTAATTCCATTTCAGCTTATAAACGTGTATTAAAACCAAATGGGCATTTTGTTCACGTAGGTGGAGCCGAATCCCAGATGTTTCAAACTTTAGTTCTTGGACCTTTTATTTCAATGACTGGGAATAAGAAAATATGTAACCTTTTACAAAGAGCAAACCAAAAAGATTTATTTTATATAAAGGAATTACTTGAGACTGGTAAAGTGAAACCAGTAATTGATAGACGGTATAAGTTAAGTGAAGTATCTGAGGCATTCAACTATTTTCAGGAAGGTCACGCTCAAGGTAAAGTTGTCCTTACTGTCTAATTATTAGCTGAAAAATATACCGAACGCACAATTTTAACCTATTAAAAATGTGCGTTTTCTTCATCTTTAAAGAAGGTGACTTTCCTTCAGAATAAAGATTTGACCTCTCTTATTAAACTAACCTGGCCCGTTAGTTCAATGAGAAAAAAGAGCTACATTACCAACTCGATGATTTTCAACTGGCGCACCCGTTACCTCAATTTTTTTTATCTATTCATCATTTTAATCTTAGTGAAGCCTTATCTGATTAGTTCTATTATCGTTGAAATTATAAAATATGTTAAACATCCTAATAGAAAAAACTTTATATTTCCTTTATTAATATATTTCCTCATTTGTACTACTCCCTTCTCCTTTCGTTAGAAAAGCCAAGAGCGTCTAGAAACCCCGAATGCCAATGTGATAATTGATGTCAAAAATGAAGCATACCAAAGTAAAAGCATACTAACCCCACCCTTGTATTTTTCCACCCGGTTTTTGAACACAAGATAAACAATACTCTTCAACTAACGCAACCGTTAGTCGAAGTACATTTCTTCACAAACTAAAAAAATTGAAAGTAACAAAGAGTCGTACTTTCATTTTAACTAATAGTACTTATTTGATTTCCTCAGCCAACTCCAAAATAATTCCCTCTGGACCACGAACATAGCATAATTTATAACTTTCTTCGTATTGCTGTATCTCACTAAAGATTCCCGTGCCCTTCTTTTTCAATTTGGCAACAACAGCTTCAATATCTTCCACAGTAAATGCAATATGTCGGATACCTAGTGTATTTGCAAAGCTTTGCTGAATATCTTTTTCATCTAACGGCGTATAAAACTTGATTAGCTCTATCCATGTCTTACCTTCTGGCATTCCCAATCCTACACACGCAACTTTAGCACCATTAAGCCCAACTGCATATCCCATCAACTCTCCTTCCATTTCCCATTCCCCTTTCACCACAAGTCCAAAATCGTGAAAAAACTCCTTAGCAGCAGAGAGATCATTTACGATTACACCGACATGATCTATTCTTTGAATCCTCAATTTTCATACCTCCTATGTTCCTGTTAATTTGTAATATCCTTTATTCAAATTCTAGTATTAACAAATGGACGATTACTATGATAAAAAGACATCTGCATTTCTGATTGTGCGTGCATTCTACTCATCATTTCTACCTACAAGGAGAATGTTGCATATTTTACCGAAACTTTGTTATTCAGCAATCCTGCTCCTTTAGTTGAACAAGAAAAAGAGCCGTCTAAGCAGCAAAGCACTCGTTATTTAAACACTCCTTGTTCTTTCCATTGATCGAAATACTTTTGATAACCCATTTCTTCAGCAGTCATGGTGTATTGCGTATCCTCCAATGTAAAAGTATGAGATCCCGACAAGGCTTCATAGGTTGGACTCCCTTTTACACCCTCGAATAGCGTTTCGAATGTATTTACATCCACTGATGTTGTGTTTCCATTCTCGTAGGTTTCAAATAGAATGAAATCAACCACTCCTTTATCTGTTTCACCCTTAAACATCAAACCTGCTTTACTTAATGACAAATATAATTGGTTCATAATCAACCTTCACTCTCCCTTTTGTAAGGTATTTAAGAAGAGAGTTAGTTTCCTAACTCTCTTGTTGTATGTGCGTAATCATATAGCTGGTAAAATAGTTCTTTATTTTTTTGAAATTTAGTGCAGTGTATAGGATAATCCCTTGTGCATCATGATCGAACGTTAAAACCATTTCATCACCTGATTTGAAAATTCGATTACGGCCAGTTCGGATATCCATCTTATTTTGAGACACGATGAATGTGTCGTTTTGATAGGCTAAGTAAAATAGCTCTTCGAACACAACTTTTAATTCATCGGTATTTTTTACTGTTAAAAAGAAACCTGGGACCTCTGCATGATACATTCCTTTTGAAGAGAGGGTAAACACACGCTGTCCGGAGTCTATATATTCTACAGCATACTTTGCCCAATCCTTTTGCATTTGATGCTGCTCTCCATCGTGCGTTTCAATATAAATAGACAATGGATAAACATAAAGGTTTTCAATTGTTTCAAAAGCAAGTTTTTCTATACAATCATAGTCCGTACTAATATAATACGATTTAGCCTGTTCTTGTAAATCTACATCACACTCTCTATCATCTTCACGAATATAAATTTCAAGTTGAATTGGTAGCTCTTTCACCGACAACACATTACATGACACAGGCACTTTTTCATAAAAGGACACATGTCTATTAAAATCAGCAATCGCTTTGTCTTTTTCATCATATACAACGCTTGTACATTCACTAATATTATTTGCTAAAATCCAACTTCTTGCTGCGTCGTCTAAAAAGAACTTGTAGCATTTACCATGATGATCTGTTTTTACTCGCTTATTTTTAAAAAGCTTCTTCATTTGCTTTATCATCTTTTCTTCATCTAAACCTCGGTATACCAATATATCCACAGTAGAGGCCTTCGTAATAAAATAATCAAAAAGCATTTCCCGCTGATTTTCAACTTCGTCATTTCGCACATCGAACTCAGGTAAATCGGCATCCCATTCGTTCGTTTGATCTAAAATATACATCACTTCACCTCAAGCTCCGTTTATTAAACTTTTTCATTACATCTCCACATACCCATAAACTCAAATGACATTGTTAAATACTTCTCCTGTAACATACATTCCTTTAGATAATTTCATTCTTTATTTCATCATGATATTTTTCCGGAACTTCAATCATTGTATAACTTTCAATAATATCATTCGGAATCAGAATTCGATATCTTACAAATTAATCGTCCTTAATGAAAACTGAACCATTATTTATACAATAAAGAATGATTATATTTCACAATCGCACTCGTTAGTTGAACAAGAAAAAAAGCTTTACTCCATTCTTGAAGTAAAGCACCCGTTACTTTGCATTAATTATTTACAGTTGCTAATACTGTTTGTTAAAACACTTGGTCCTAACTGTCCTGTTTTAGAATTTGAGAGGCGTACCTGAACTTCGACATTCTTCATTTCTGCAGTAATTAAATCAAATCGTCCAGCCCAACTTGGACCATTATCCTCCGGGGTTGGATAAAGCTTAAAACGCCAACTTATTTCTTTGGGAATAGACGCAAAGCCTTCATAGCTATCGAAGTCACCATAAGTAGATGGTTTGGGAAGATGAACAGCAAGAATACTTATACTAGTTCTTGCAAAACTTTGTGGGTTTAATTGCACTTTATAGATTAATGCAACACCTTTTGCATTCGTCAGACTTTTATCAACAGGTTCCAATATTAGACTACACGGCTCTGAAATGGCTTCTAATAATTGTTGCTTCTCTTTGTTTATTGCCTTTACTTTTGTTGTTTTTTCCCAAGTTACATATAACAACGTTGTTAGACTTAATAGTAATAGTACACATATTAATGATATTTTTTTCATCTAACCACCTACCTAATTTTAGGTAGTATATCCTTGTTGTAAGACAATATTCTTGTTCCACTAAACCGCCCTTTAGTTGAACAATAAAAAGAGCATTCAAAGCACCCGTTAGTCCAATATTGAAATAGACTATTTCAGACTTAATTCATAATGATAATATTGTGAATCCCGAATATATCCATTTTTTTCATATAGCCTTTGGGCATAATCGTTATCTGGTGCTGTACTCAGACTAATACTTTTAGCGCCTGATTCAACAGCGAAAGATCTAGCTTTGTGTAAAAGCATTTCTCCAACTCCTTGTTTTCTGGCTTCATCATCTACATATAAGTCATTTAGTATCCAAGCTCTTTTCATAGATATGGATGAAAATGTAGGATAAAGCTGCGTAAATCCTACATACTTTTGTTTGGCTTTGACGACAAATATAATGGATTCCTTGCCTTCAATACGTTCTTTTATGTAATTTTCAGCACCTTCTAAATCTGATTCCTGTTCATAAAACATCCGATACAAATTAAACAAATTTGACACACCTTCTAAATCCTCAATCGTCGCTTGATATATCTCCAACAATTTCCCCGCCTTTCCTTAACCAAATTTCACATTAGATTTGGTGTTTTTGTTATTGACTAAAATTTCCGTTAGTTGAACAAGGTTTCGTTGAATGGCTGTGCAGGTATCGAATTCGTTAGACTATTGCATTCTCAAATGAAACTTTCAATTTCCGGCTTGTTTTTTACAATCTTTACTAAATTCTAACTTTTTCATTTCCAATTCTACCTTTTTTTCTTCAAGCTCTAATTCTTTCATTTTTAAATCAGTATCTTTTTTCTTAACATATCCATAATAGATAAGAGAAAAAACAATAATTAATACAATATAAAAAAATAAATCCAACCTTTCCACCCCCTGATATATATAAATAGCAGCACATTTTCGATTTTCAAGTAAAGCACCCGTTAGCCATACATGCAGCGCAAAATTAGCGCTACACCACAGAGGATGAAAATGTATGCAGAACGGGTATTGGATACTACGGCTGGCGAAGAAGGTCGATGAACTATGGTGCCATAGAGCCCATCCGTTAGTCTGACTCCAACGACCACGGTGCATCACAGACTGTCGCACCCAATACGGGTAGCACTTATGGGAGATTAATCCTACTCTGGTTACTGCACCAGCCTTGCCTATATTTTCTGTAGGATGGAGCTGATTCTTGATTTACCTTTCAATTCAACAGCAATAAGAAAAAAGAGTCCCTAAGAAGCCCCTGTTGTTCGACTAAAGCACCAGATTGTTGAATAAGAAAGGGAAACTATCTAATCTGTTCTTCCTAAAGTGGACCTCCTTCAAAACCAATAGGCCATCCATTTTCTTTGAATTTTACTTTATACTGAAATGCGTAAGGATAATCTCCATGAATAAAAGCGATTGTAAAGCCCCTAAAGAGATACTCATCAAAATTAATCATCTCTCCAAATGATATTGTGGATTAATCATAGTCATCCAATTCTTGAGTAGGAAAGAATTCATTTAAAGATACTTGAAAATAAACAGGCATATTTTCCGAATACTGTGTTTCCAATCCATTTCAAAACCTAAGTAAGTTATGTAAAATGAATTGGCTTTTTCAATATCAAAAATTCGAAAGATAGGTGTAATCATGTAATATAGCACCCCTGTTTCATTCATTTTAGTTAAGTGATTTAATTATGAAGTTCGAGTACTCCTTCTTGAAGTAAAGCTACCAAGTTAAATCATTTAAGAATGTTAGAATATCTTTGTTCACATCGTTAATGTCCGTGCCTAATGTCATTAAATGTTTAGAGTTCGGATACCCCTTGATTGTTTTTTGATGCGTCGCAACGCTTTGAAATATTACTTCTGCGCTCTCTTTATATAATGGTTCATCTAATTCACCATACATAATACGAATTGGTGATTTTAATAGTGTTAATTCATCCATCGTACTATCAATTAGCTGTTGGAACTCAACTAATGAATCGATAGACATATTTTGAAGACGTTTCATTTCTAAATTGATTTGTTCTTCATTTTTCCCTTCAAGTTGTTTGTATCTTTTTGCATAATGAAAGACACGCTTTTGTAGAAAAGTAGCTTCTCTATGTATAGGCACTGACATTGTCACAACGCCATTTACCTCCAACTCCTGACCCACTTTTAATGCAAACACACCACCAAGTGAAAGACCAATCACAGCTATTTTTTCAAACCCTTCATCCTTTAACAACTGATACCCGTTTAGTACATCTTGCCACCAATCTGACGGTTTATATGTGAGTAGTTCTTCCGCTGTTAGACCATGTCCACTGAATAATAGTGCATAACAAGAGTAATTTTCCTTTTGTAAATACTTCCCCAACTTTTTCATATCAGAGGGATTGCTTGTAAATGAATGTAAGAGTAATACAGCTTTCTCTCCACCTTGATAGAAAAAAGGCTTAGGGGGTACTATTTTCATCATTATTTTGGATACCTCACTTTGTATTTTAAAAGGTCAAAATTATTCGTTCAATAACTACTTCTATGAACTACTAGTAAAAACCTGCTACCTCGCAGTGTTAGCGAATAAGAAGGGCATTATTGTTCGATCAATAAAGCAACCAGATAGGCTAATGTGATTTTTTTCAGTATAATGAGTTCATTCAGAAACGGGGGGAATTATCATACCATTTTCAATATCACCGTTTACTCCATCTATGAACTTACATAAATAACAGAATAAGAATCTGAGGGCTATACGCTCTTTCGCAGATTTGAAGGAGAATACGATGAAATCTAACATTCAGTTCTTACTGTCAATGATACTCTTCGGCACAATTGGTGTATTTGTAAGATACATTGATTTATCTTCGAGTGAAATCGCTTTATTGCGTGGTTTAATTGGCGGTATATTTTTAACAGCAGTCCTGTTCATCATGAAGAAGAGAATTTCATGGGCTGTGGTTAAAGTAAATGCTTTAGTATTGATACTTTCGAGTATTGCACTCGGGGGAAATTGGATTTTCTTTTTCCAGGCATTCAAGCATACGACCATTTCCAACGCAACATTAAGTTACTATTTTGCACCTGTGATTTTCCTGATTCTTTCACCACTTGTCCTCAAGGAAAAGTTATCTGCTAAGAAAATAATCTGCATTGGTATAGCCATGCTAGGGATGTTATTCATTGTTGGTAATATTGGGATTAGCACGTCTGGAATGGATGATTTAATTGGGATTGGATATGGATTAATGGCAGCTGTACTATATGCTTCATTGATGCTATTAAATAAATTCATCAAAAATATGGATGGGTTAGAAACCACATTACTTCAACTTGGAACGGCGACAATACTTCTCATTCCGTATGTTTTCTTTACGGAGGGATTCGGAATTTTGGAAGTATCGAGCTCCTCCATTCCATTTATTTTAATCATAGGGATTGTACATACAGGTATTGGATTCTTGTTATTCTTCTCAGGTATGCAGAAATTAAAAGGGCAAAGCATCGCTGCACTAAGCTACGCAGATCCAATCACATCATTACTAATTTCAGCTATTATCTTGCAAGAGCAAATGACATTTATTCAAATGCTAGGTGGTGCATTGCTTTTAGGTGCAACATTTGTGAGTGAAACGAAATCAATGAAATTGTCTAAAGGTAAATTAATTTAACAAAACAGTGTGAGGCAAATGCTTCACACTGTTTTGTATTTTAAAGCGATTATGTTACATGACTAAAATCTCGAAATCATGGCTAATTCGCTTCGACAAACATACGATATATATAATCAAGAAAGTTTCTCGGAAGGGATTTATACAATTATGCAACGGATAAAGTTTGCGCTTAAACAATTCCTATACGAGCCTATGTGGTTTAGAATATTAATCTCGACAACTTTGCTCATTTCAGTAATTTTTAGTAGTTCATTTTTCTCGAGTAATGCTTACTTTCAAAGTAGTTCCAAATTAGCCGCTGCTATCTTTTTTTGTGCTTATGGTATTAAAATGAGAAGAAATTTTAGAAACTCCTTCATTTTATTTACTTTAGCACTAATATGTATTTCCCTATCAATCCTAGCAATATATTAGTGAGTATATTCCTCTAAATAATTTCCAATCTGCCCTTCGAAAAAACACATCTTGGTCAAAGATAATTGGCTTTTCAGACTAACGAATGGAGCTGGAAAAATGGATTTATTTTTGTGGATTACTGTTTTCTCAGGTACCTTTATCGCAATTTTCGCCGCTAAAAAGAAAAAGAAAAAATGAAATTTGTTTATGTTGAATCAGGACTGTCGATCGACAACTTGCTGTCTAGGTAGTGTGAATTTCTTGGTATTGCCAACTTCATTTCCTCTTTTGTTGAAGAGCATAAATGCCTACTTTGCACTTGTTAGTGGAAGCTAGACGCATTTCATAAACTAGGTTCCACTAACAAGGCTACCTCGAATACATTTATCTAACAAATGTAATAAAGTCGATATTAACTGGTTCAAAACCATCTGCTCGAAGTCGTGAGTTGATCTGTCCTCGATGGTACTGACCATGCAATGCTACATGAGTCAAAATATCCCTTGCAGATTCCTTAAACTCTGTTCCTTTGCTATTGGTATAGACTATTAATTTATCTATATCAGCTTCTACTAAATCAGTAAGATACTCTTTAAAACTCACTTCATTACGCATTACAAGTTCTGCACAGATTTCAATATCAACGTCTTCCCAGACCGGCAATTGTGAACTGTCCATTCCTTGTAATCTGGCAATCCAAATTCTTTCTCCAAACAGGATATGAGAAAACAAACGATTTGCCTCTTGATTTCCACCTTCAATACTTTGCAATGTTTCAAGGATACGTTGGTTAGCCCAATTTAAATGGTCATACATCTTTTGAATCGTTTTCAATGAGAATCACACCGCCAATGATTGAATTTTTCAATAGTATTTCCCCTTATAAAAATCATAATTCCCCAAACATAATATCACAACATAACCCCATTAGTTCGAGAGATTTAAAAAGATTCCTCTTCAACTAAATTGCTTCATTAGATCAATAAGAAAAAAAGAGTTGCCTAAGCACCCCATGTTATTCAACTAAAGTAACCGTTAGTTTAATAAGAACAGAGACGCTTATTAAACAATCGCGCCAGTTTGCCTAATATTGTTTCTCTTTATTTTTCAAATATCTAGACACAATAATTTGAAAACCAATGATAGCTGCACCAAGAATCAGAATAAATATTGGTCTTTCACTTCGGCTGTAAATATTAAAAATAAAGAATACCCCAATTATCCAAGTAAAAAAAGAAATGATAGCTACAATTATTTTTGTTCGTTTCAAAAATCCTCTCTCACTTTCATATCTATTTTATAATTCTATTCAACAATCTGGCCCGATTTTTGAACTCAAGTTAAACAACACTCTTCAACTAACCTGCTCTTTAGTTCAATTAGAAAAAAGGCTTTACTCCTTCTTGAAGTGAAGCAACCATTAGCGAAAAAAGAAAATAAATATATATGTTAAATTAGTTGTACTAACTCTGGATTAAAGGCTACGAAATGAGGCATCCAACAATCAGAGTGTTCCGTACCGATTTCGTGATTATTTAAGCAATTCCTATTCATACCATCACAACCATCTAATCCGCAACAACCGTTTAATCTGCTTTGATCCGAATGATAGTTTGAATTGATTAGATCCTTAATGTTTATTATGATAAAACCTTTTAATCCTACTTTGTAAGTTATTCCATCATCAACTACATAAAAACCTTCAGGAATATAACCGTGACCAACATTCATATCCAATAAATTCAGGTCTTTTAACTCCGATACTGGTTTGGAAACTTCTAAATTACAGGATTTACAAATCAGTTTCAATTTAGTGTTCCTCCCCTTAATATGGATATATGTTTCATTTTCTGCTATTAAGCTATATTATTATTGTTGAACTAACTTGCATCATTAGTGAAAAAGCGTCTCCACTTATTGTAGAAACGCTTTCGTTAGTTGAACTAAAAAAGTCGATTTATACTTAAAAAGACTCAGTTAACGAGTTCCTTTGATTCAAATTTTAATGTTAGTTTTTATTGCGGACTTTTTTTCGATTGCCATACGTATATTTGAGAAGACACCAAGAAGCAATATTAACGACATAACCATTTTTTCAAAAGGCGTTCCTAACAATTGTTGTATGAATCCAAAAGACCAAAGTACTACAAAAAACCAACATATAACAGTTATTGTTCTTTTGTATTTGTATATCTTATTTCTGCCAACAATTAGCGTGAAAACTAATCCTATGATAGAAATAATGATATTGGAAATAGATATTGGCAGTTGAGTTGCTAAGGATTCTGACCTTCCACCATTTACCCATGTAAATGGAATAATCCCACTAATAATAAGAAATTGTATTAAGAATGTCAAAGAGTAAAAACAGATCCCCATATTTACAGCCGTTTTCATATTAACTTTTCTAAGCTTTTCTAACATACAATCACCTCATTTCTTCTCGTTAGTGAAAAAGCGTCTTCACTTACTATATGAAAAGCGTAACTGTTGTTCCAGTAATGCAATTATTAGCTTGAAAAGTATACATGAAGAGGGATCTGTTCCTTCTTCTTTTTGTTTTGCTCTAGTAATTCAGTGCATCGCATTCTTAAATGCCATATGAAACCTGGAAGTAGATCCTATCGTTTCCATTTAATTTTCTGATGAAAACCATCTTCGATTTCGGCTTAGATTTAGACCCTCAGCAAGCCACGGAAGCCCCTTGCAGCATAGTAGGAATCTGCTCCATTGTGGTATAGAAAGACAGTGTCGTAGCGAAGATCACAAAAGAGAGCCCCGCCGAGATTTCTAATATTGGCAGGTGTTTGCACCCAGCTCGACGTTTTCATATCGAAATTCATAATTTTCTGCAGGTCCCGATATTGTTCTTCCGTTAAAATTTCAATGCCCATGGCGGTTGCCATATCCATAGCGTTATTTTCTGGTTTGTGTTTTTTCCTAGATTCGAGTGCTTTAAGGTCGTAACAAACACTTCTGCGACCTTTGGGACTTTCTACGGAACAATCACAAAAAATATATTCGCCTGTCTTTTCATCAAAGCCAACAACATCTGGTTCCCCTTCAGTTGCTTCCATTTCATTAAGAGACCATAGTTTTTCAGGATTCGCTTCGAGCTTAGCTTGTACTGTAGCCCATTCAACACCTTCATGGCGGTTCCTATTTTTCTCAAAACGAGTTTGCAATGTTGCGAGTAGTTCCTCACGTTGTTCTTGTGACAACTGTTTATTTGCTTTTGTCATATTCGTTTCCCCCTTATTGTTTTAACTACTTACTGCTATTTTTGCCAAGTTTGGTGTTTTAATTTCATGGAAGCTGATTAAAAGCATAGTTCTGTATTCGTTATTTTTCATACGTATTCCTCTTTCATTCGACAACTAAAAATAGCAAACTCGATGGACCGCCTTTATTTGCCTACCAGAAAGCCAAACTAGCCAAAAATGTACAAAGAACCAATCACATCACCAGGGAATAAACGAGACCAAAACCCTTGATATGAATGGTTCTTTTTTAGAGTTTGTGTGAACTAAGAAACCAAAATCACTTTATACTACTGGATATAAACATAGACGCGTCTTGATTCATGAAAATTTCATTTCCATGATGGAATGTCTTCATTTCATTTGATTTAAATCCAACTTCGGCTAATCCTTTTTTCAGTTCTTCATGCGAAAAACCGTTATGAACTTTCGGATGATTTATTTTATCGTTTTTATCAAAATCAATAATAATGAGCTTGCCGCCCTTATTTAAAATATTGAACAAGCCTTGCAAAATTTTTAGAGTATCTGGTATATGAAGAAGGACGAGCGACATTAAAACGATGTCTGCCTTAAGTTCAGTAGTTTCTTGAGTGAAATCTGAATGAAGTACTTTGGCATTGGTAATGCCTTTGTGAGCAATTTTAGCTTTCGCGACTTCCAACATTTGTTCTGATGAATCCACCAACAATACAGAATCTACCAGATCTGACAATTCCAAACTAACTAGCCCTGTACCACTCCCATAGTCGATTAAAGATAATGATTTACTATTTCGTAATACTGGTCTTACTTCCTTCACTACAACTTTAGCCAGTTCAATTCTAAACTCTGTATCATATCTTTTTGCCATCTGTTCAAAGACGTTGTTTTCCATATTCCGCTCCTCTGTTAATTAGATAATTTTAGCTTTTCCATCATTATAGCAAAAATGAAAACCTTAAGGGACTATTCTCCCTCTAGGCTCTGAATACGGATTAAACGAGGTAAGCGACCATTTGTTGATATGGCTGCATTTCTTTTATTTGCTTTATGTAATAAAGTGTAGTGCATAAAAGAAACAAAAAGATCCCCCTCCAATCAAAAATACCATGAAGGGGGATTTATTCTAATACTACGCATTGCCGTAATTACCGAAAGTGACGACCTACTAATTATTTACTCTTCAGAAGAACGTGTTTGCTGTGTAGCCAGTGTATCCCAGAAACGAATGTCCTGGTTTTCGATAGAACGGTTTGCTATCGCACGCACCGTTGCATCAAGCGTCGTGATTGTCTGCTTAATCAAGTAACCGTTGCTTTTTTGTCCTAATACGGCAGACTCATTATAATGATCCGACATGCCGCGCATCTCAAACAGAAGCGTAGAAATACCATATTCAACCGCTATTCCATTACGGCTAATCGTTTCAGCTGATCCTCCATTGTATTTACCTAGGTGTCCCCAGCCTGTTGAATCGACTGCATCAAACACAACCGCACCCAGTTGTTTTGACTTCAGTAATACATCTGAACTGACATTCGGTGTTGTCGGGTAAAGAATGGAGCCCGACACTAGTTCTCCATCACGCTCACTTTGGGCGCTTTGGTGGTGTAAATCAATCATATAGTCAATATCATATGCCTGCATAACATTGTCATGAAGCGCTTTCGTTTCAGGTTGAAATTTCGTTACGTGATCCCGGTTCAAGTCCACCCCTAGCGCATTATAACGGGTTAAATTTCGTCCTCCGCTAGCAACATAATCATCTAGGGAAAAATCGACATCTCCCATTGCGCCGTCTGCATTGAGCATTGGAACAATTAAGATATTAACCCCGTCAGTGACACCTTTCATCTTGCCCGTACCGAGATGTTTGATGAACTCAAGTGTCCCTTCCGTTGTCAGCTGCTCATTCCCATGCTGTTGCGTAAGAAATAGAATCGTTGGATTTTCGGGATTTTTCATGTATTTAACTAGATACAAATCTCTTCCTTTCACGCTTTGACCAATCACTTCAAGTTTCATATCCTTTTGTTTGGCTTCCTGCTTCTTGAGACTATCCACCATTTCGTCATACGTGTGTAGGATGGATGTATTTATTGTTTCATTACCGCCATAGTTAGGCCCGTTTCCTACAGCTTCTGCAATAGGGGATGCAAACGGGGATGCGCTTAGTACCATTGCTCCTGCAAGTGAAAATGCGAGTATTGATTTTTTCATTCTTTTCTCTCCCTTTTCTTTAACAATGTATTGTTTACGATGATAATTTTCCGCTTCAGTTCGTAGGCCTGTAAGCAGTCAATGGAATATTCTCGTAGTCATCAGGGTTTAAATTTTCGACTGATCCGTCAGCAACTGCGTGAATAATACCACTCAGACCTCTTTCAACGGCTTTTACGAGTTGTCCTTTTTTCTTTTGCCCCATATTTTGTGTTTGGCCAGTTACTTCAAAGAGTACAGTGCCACTGCCATTCAAAGCGAATGTACCAAGTGCTGTCCCAGGAAGGTCGAGCCCCTGCGAATAAAGCGTAATATTCTTGAACGGCGAATTGCCGTAGGACTGTAATTCATTATAGGCAGCAAGGTTCAACTGTCTTGAGAAATCATAATTGTATGCATCTTTATACTGCGCATATTTTGCGCCCGCCGAAGTATTCGGGTCCGGAACAAATTGCGCTGATAAGGATAATGTTACTTCATCGGCAGTGCCTTCGACATAATACATTCCTTGATGATGAAGGTCGACAAAGACATCTACTTTTCCATACTCCTCTTGTAACGATTTGTATACATCGCGTACGGTTTGCGCTTCAGGTGTGATAAACCAGCCTGGTGAACTAGAGTTACCTGGAAAGTCTTTTGCCTGAGGGACATAATTTAAATCCGGATTGAAGTCTCGATTGACGTCAAAGCCAGGATTTTTACTATAGTCATACATTTGGCTAATGCCACGGTTCAGATAGTTCCAAGCAGGAGCTGCTTCACTTAACTGTGGGAAGTCCGCAAGTATCTCTTGCCAAGTCATGTCGTTCCGTCTTTTGTCCATCTCTGACGCATCAGGATTCATTTTCGGTAGAAAGACAAGTGTTACTTCATCGCGAATCTTCTTTGCTTCAGGTGAATTACTTGACCCTATTGATTTGAGTAAATTGAGGACCGCTTCAGTCCCAGTCTTTTCATTCCCATGAATTTCGCTCTCAATGAGGATAACCTTCTTGCCTGTCCCAACGGTCGCTTTGTAAATATCCCGGCCTCTATTGGATTGACCGACGACTTCTACAACGACATTCCCCTTGCTCGATTTCTCAATTTGCTGAAGCGTCTTTTGCATCTCACCATAATTCGTGAATCCCGAGATGGAATTGTTATGATGCGATTCTTGATTGTCCGGCTTGTCCGCCGCATATGCAGGCACAGCGAGACTTGCGCATAGCGTCAGGATGCCAACCGTACTCATGATTTTATCCTTCATAAAACAAACACTCCCCTTTGTCATTTTCACTGAACCCTCTCCTGCCAATAAATCTACTTACCTAGTCAACCCCGGCACATCTTTGCGCACGACATCGAACACACCCGCTCCGATAATTTCTAAAGCAGATTGCATACGTTCAACGGAGATATTGTCAGCTATTGTATCTTGTGGCGTGTGATACACTTTTTCAATATGGTAAACTAGTGGGTCCCAGCTATCGATCCCCATCCAAATAAACAGTGCTGCAGGAATACCTGCATTATGGAAAGGAACATGGTCACTAGATCCAAATTTCCCTGGTAAAATATCAGAATTACCTAACCGTGCGCCCGCCGCTACAGTCGCGTTAGTTGCAAGATTCTTACTGCCATCTACAGTCATCGCGTAAAGGTTTGTAGCCGCTTCGTATTTTGTTGCAACCATATCCGGATTAAAGACGACTTCGATATTAGCTCTTTCAGCTGGGGTTAATTGTTCTACATAATACCTCGCCCCTAGCAAGCCCCGTTCTTCAGATCCGAAGGCAATAAACTTGAGGTCCTTGTCCGTGTTATATCCTTTGTAAACGCGTGCTAACTCAAGCATTAAGCCTACGCCAGATGCATTATCATTGGCCCCAGGTGCACCAACAACACTATCCATATGTGCACTTAACAACACTTCTTTTCCATTCCCATTTTTACTCTTCGCTTTTTTCGTTCCGATTACATTCACAGATTGCAAGTTCGAATGGCGTTTTGCAGTTAATCCAACAGTGACGGTTCCTTTAGCCAACCGTTCTTTTAACCATTCACCCTGGATATAAGCCGCTCCGAACACTGGAATATCAACTACTTTTGTCAGGCTTGGATTAAATGTCGATCCATAGTTTCCACGACTTCCACCAACACTATGAAGAATGACACCCTCTGCTCCAGCATTGATTGCATTCTCAACTTGCAAACGGTAGTTAGCTGGCGAACTTGCCTGCTTCACTAATACGACCTTCCCTGCGGTATTCTCTGGAAAGTCACTTGCCTTTGTTCCATCTTCGACGTAGATGACTTCCGAATTCACTGACACATCACTTACTACGCCATTCGCGGCCGCTCCCATTTGCCATACAGATCCATCGGCAAACGTAACGTCCGCTATTAATTGATCCGCAACAGGGAAATATTGATACTCAATGTCATATCCATAGCTTTTTAATGTATTCGCTACATAATCGGCGGCTTGTTTTTCAGCCTCTAGTCCGCCGGGTCTTGGACCGATTTTTTCTGACAAGTATTTGACATGTTCAACCGCTCTTTGTGCTTCGACCCTTTTTACAACTTTATTATCATGCGCGGCGCCAGATCCCCCATTTTCTCCAGCGACCGTGTAACTAATCGGCGCTTGTTTAACAGGTGCAGCGCTTGCTAATGTAAACGGTGAGGAGCTTAGTACCATCATTCCAGCTAGCGTGAACGTTAGTAATGTTTTCTTCGTTCTACTTTGATAAATTCCGACTTTTTTCAATATAATCCTCTCCCTGTCTCTATTTTTCTTAATAGATGTATCAATTTTATATTTGCTTATTTTAAATGAAAACCCTAACATTAATGAAATTTCGTAATCAAATATTCTTTTGCTTAGATGGGTTCCGTTGATTGTAACGGAAGGCGGCGACTCCAGCGGGAACAGCGCGAGCTGAAGACCCCGCAGGAACGCAGTGACGAGGAGGCTGAAGCCGTGCCCGCGGAAAGCGTCCGCCTGGAGTGGAAATCAACCTGGTTCGGATTTTAATACAAAACTCTTTATTATGAAATCGACTCAAATGTACTTAAAATCCCTTTCTTTTACACGTCTGTCACTAGCCCTGTTTCCATCTCATTTCCCAATCAATTTATAAACCGAGGCACCAACTAGATCTCCAGCTTCTTTAAGCCTTTCCCTACTGATGTACTCAATCGTGTCTTGCGGAGTATGATAGTAAGGCTCCAAGTTGGCGGTGCCTGGTTCACGGCGAATGAAGTTCACTGCCGCAATCCCTGCATCATGGAATGAAACATGATCAGATGCTCCTCTTTGATAAAGAATTAACTCGGAAGGTGTGGCGATTCTTGCTGCAGTCTCAGCAGCCGTCTGTGAAACTAGATTCGAATTGCCATCAACCGTGTTCATATAAATTGCCGTTGCATTTTCCCACGAAGTTCCGACCATATCCATGTTAAAGTTACCAATGCTGCGACCGATTTCATCCGCGGTCAATTGGCTGACATAAAAGCGGGAACCGACCAAACCGATTTCTTCAGCACCTACAAAAGCAATTCTTAATTCCTTTTCAATTGGATAACTTTTTAATACGCGCGCGATTTCCAATGCAACGGCCGTCCCTGAAGCATTGTCGCTTGCACCGGGTGCAAATGGAACACTATCGTAATGTGCAGATACATGTACAATATCGTGTTTGCCATTCTTTTTCGGGGTACGCTTTGCAATAATGTTTTGCGAAGTCATATTCCCTAAAAGCTTCACGTTTAGTGTGACAGTTTCATTTTTCAACAAGACATCTTCCCGTAAAGCTTCACCGCTCATTTTCGTGATTCCACCTACTGGGATTGGCGCATTATCACTAATGGACGGATTCAAAGGGCTAGCCTGATCAACATTGTTGTAAATCAGCACAGCAACTGCGCCAGCTGCATAGGCGTTCTCCACTTTCTGCTGGAATGTTAATTCTCCCCTCGAAATTAATGCGATTTTCCCTGCGGATTCCGCATTGAAATCAGCCGTACGCCCTAAACCCGCATCATAAAGCTGGGCTACCAATCCTCCATCGGCTGTAGCCGCTGAACCTGCGGGAATGGTAATAAGCACTTCATCTCCATTAGCAGTTTGTAAATGACCTATCGTCTTATCCGGAATGCTGAATTCTTGTACCTCAATTTCATACCCGTAGGATAGAAGACGTTCCTTTATAAAGTTTGCCGTGTATTTTTCTTCCTTGGTTCCCGCCACACGTGGACCAATCGTTTCACTTAAAAAAGCCGCATCTGTATACAAGTTTGCCGCACTAATTCGAGCAATGACCTTTTGATCGAAAGCCGCATTGCTTTGCCCTTTTTCCGATGCAGCAACCGCAATCCCCGACTCAAAAACATGTCCAGGCATACCATTAATGCTAGATATAGCAATTAAAGCAGTAAGCATGACAATCCTAAACTTCTTTTTCATCTTCACATGAGCACACTCCTATCCCCTGAAAATTTTGACTACTCAAAGGGGTATTCCCTTCCTTACTTACCAATCCCTTCCATTAAAATCAAAACAGTTACAATCTCATACCTTTTAACGAAAGAAGAGTTCATAAGCATTACAGACCATATGTGCATTTTGAACTACTCGTAATGACTTCGAATTTTTCTTCATTACTGTATATTTAGAACTAGTAAAATTCACTATTTCCCGATTGTTGAAACTGCGAATTTTGGGTGATTTTTGTATTTCATATTCTATATCTCATGGCAGTTATGTAACAAGATTGGCTGAGCATAACCCATCAATTGTCGATAAAAAAAGTAGGGACGCAGTTACGTATCTACTCTCCAGTTAGTGATATATCGCACACTAAAAAAGTCACGCGCCTCCCTATACAGAAGGCGCGTGACTCAGGTATTCTATTCCCTTACGAACGCTAACAAACTCAATGATCTCGGTTCACGATATAATTCAAGAAATGCTTCAAAAAAGTCGTATTGCGTGGGATTTCTTGCAGTGTTTCCATCGCAGAACAATAATGGTCCCACATCGCTTTTCTGGCACCAACCGCACCTAGGATGGATACAAATGTCGTATTGTTGTTTTCTGCATCTTTTCCAATGGGTTTTCCTAGTACGTTGTGATCGCCTTCCACATCAAGCAGGTCATCCTTAATTTGAAATGCGATGCCGGCATGACGGGCGAATTTTTTCAATGCTGCCATTTCCAACTCCGTTGCGTGGGCGAGAATGGCAGGCATGATGAGAGAGGCTTCAAATGCGATTCCGGTCTTATAAAAGCACATCTCATTCAATTGTTCCAGTGTCAATTTTTCCCCTCTGGAATTCAAGTCCATCGCCTGTCCCCTACATATATCCGCTACGATTTGAGACGAATAGCGAATCAAGCGGAGCACCGTTTTCGGTTCGTACCCGTCAAGTGAGGTTTGTTCTTCAACCGCTTTTTGGGTCAGGAAAAGTCCAGTTAATTCAGCTGTGGCACTGTCATACACCTGATGTAGGGTTGGACGCCCTCTCCGCATGGGCGCATTATCCTGGGATGGCATATCGTCGAAAATAAGGGATGCCGTATGCATATATTCCAATGATTTCAGAAGTGGCACGATTGACGACTCATTTAGCCCGTATCCGTTAACACCCATAACCCAGGTCATGATTGGCCTGAGTCGCTTGCCGTCACCTGCCAAACTGTAATTTGCCGCATCGATGATTGGCTCTTTCATCAAAAATGCATTCCCTACCTCTGGAATAGGTAAAAATTCGTTGATTTGATTGCGTACAGTTTCGATTGTATCTAAAAAGGACTCCTGCTCTTCCCGTTCACTCTTTAGATTCGTAATCATATGATCGCGCAGCAGTTTATCAAAGAAATCCACATCATCTGCTTTTCGAACCATATGTTGAATAACACGATTGAATGAAGGATTTCCCGAAGCGAATAACTCCATAATCTCATTGTACTTTTTAGTGCCCATACGCTTTTTAAATCGTTTCAGCCCGTTGATGGCACGATCGAGTATCACCTCACGCGTTTTGCTATCTGAGTCATAGACATTATGGATCAAATTGAAGATAACCGTCCAGTACATTTCAAAGGGATTTATGAGATCCGCGCGTGTATCATGGTATTTCATATAATAGGTATAAGGTGTGACGCTTCCTTCATCTAAGTCATCGAACATATCCGCAAAATCATCCGCTAGCTGATTGTAAATGCCATATAAGAATGTGCGGTTATGGAAGCCCTCGTCTTCAGGCGCACTTATGACTGAACGTGTAATCAATCGTGAAGAAGAGGATTTTAAAATGACTGGGATATAAAGTTCTTCATTGGTGTAATTCGCATTAGATAGATCCTTTACACGATCCACTTCCTGGGAATTAAAAAACACATAGGACTGCTCGAAAAAACTTTTTCTTGTCTCTGGCCTCTGAAGGCCCTTAATATACTCAAAGGCATCTCGGAGTTCCGCATGAGCAAATCGGATGAGTTCCGCGTTTTCCCCAGTCCACTTATCCAATTCAGGAACAGATTCTGTGATAAGTGTGGACCGAATTAATTCGGAATAACGTTTTTTCTCTTTAGTTGATAAAACACTGGCATCCAAAAGATCGTCAATGAATGGATACGTCAGCCCGTAGGCATACCCAAGCCTAATCGCCTCATGAAGCTTTCGAGTACGTTCTTCAGGTGTAATCTCAGCGTCCATCTCTTCAACCACATGCAGGATGACCCCCGCTATGATTTTGATAAGTTTTCGCTTGGCTTCCTCAGCATCCATCCCCTCCGGAATATGGGCGGATACAGACTTTATTTTGTCCATCACCCAAATCATGCTGGATTCAACGCCCTCCTTCTGGGCAAGCCGATACATCCCAGCCATGCTAAACATCTCCAATTTGCTTCCAGGGTTTTTTGGATTGGAATCAATTAGGTGATTTTTCAAACTGTCAACTGTACTTTGGACCCTGGATTGTGTATCAGGTGAGTTTAAGGCTTTCCCCAGATCGCGCATGTAAATATAGGAAATGCTCCGATCCAAGTAATTTTCTAGTTTACCTGTGTAATTCAGCCATTGGATATAAGTGTGATAGCCCTCTGAACCAGTTTTTCCCTTTCTGCGCGAAAAAACAGATAGCATCGGGAAAGGATGAATGTGGTTCTGTTTCCAAGACTGTATATCTTTTATCAAAACAGGGACATACGTTTTTTGCACGAGCTGTTCAGAAAGTGATTTAAAATAATCAGCAGCCTTCTGCTCCGCCAACCGATAACTTGCATCGGCATTTATCATTAACTTCTCATTCATACCATCAATACCTCTACTTAAAGTTTTCATATATAAATGTATGCAATATTGATCAAATCAATGTTACCAACCTAAACCCTATCCTAAACTTTTCACAAAAACTAAATTATTTTATTCAAGAAACGATACACCGACTTAAAAATAGTGCTTGTGCATTAAACGTCGTAGACAAGCATTTCACAGTAGTTAGTCATACAGTCAGCCATACAGCTGATTTTGATTGTATTATTATCAAATTGTAGCGTATACTCCGACTTTTTTCATGAACAGCGTACCTGAAGTGCATTCTTTGGCTTTCTGTTGGATGGTTTCGGGAGTTTGTTGGAAACCTATCTGTTGGTTGGACACTCGAAAGTGTTCGTTGGACAACTTCCGGCTTATGTTGGACACTTCGAAGAGTTTGTTGGAAACCTCCCTATTGGTTGGACACTTTCGGGGTTTGTTGGACACTCCCTAGCGTTTGTTGAAACCTATCTGTTCATTAATAGGCACCTGTAATTTTTTATCCGAATCTTCTTACAGGTTTTAATATTTGATAGCAGGGTATTTCACTTACTAGCACCAACACTATTAAAATAATAAAAATCCTAGGAGGAAAATTGATATGGCTGACAAAAATTTTGTAGGTACATTCCAAAATGAAACCGAGGTTTTGAACAAGATTGGCGATTTAAAAACACAGGGGTATTCGGATAATGATATTTATATTGTGACAAATGATGCGGATCGATTATCGATTGTCCGTGGGCAAACAGATGTCGACCTTCGCACACCGGAAGGCAACTGGATGGACAAATTCATGGCTTTCCTCAGTGGAGATGAACCCGTCAAAGGCGCATTTACAAACATGGGGTTCAGCGAAGAAGAATCCAACCGCTATTTCAATGAAGTCAAAGCTGGTGGAATCTTGCTTTACGTAGACCGTGAATACGGAAACCTTTATGGAAATCCTGACAAGGAATACCAAGCCGGGTATACAGATCCGAACATCGGCTCAAATCTTGTCGTTGATGATTATGATAATACAAATAGAGCAATGGATGCAGAACGAGAAGAAAGTCTACAACTGCATGAAGAGAAGCTCAATGTCGACAAAGAACGCTATCAGGCGGGCGAAGTGAACGTCACTAAGCATGTTGTAGAAGATATACAAACGGTTGAGGTGCCCGTAACACGGGAAGAAGTGTATATTGAGCGGCGCGCCGTAACTGACCAGACTGCTGCCGGCGAAGTGTTTGATGATGGCGAAAACATTCATATTCCCGTCATGGAAGAACGGGTTGAAGTGACAAAACGTCCTGTCGTCAGCGAAGAAATCATCGTTGGCAAGCGCGAAGTTCATGACACGGAAACGGTCAGTGAAAGCGTGCGCCGTGAAGAAGCTGCTATCGACCGAACGGATAATCTGTTGGATGCAGAAGAGGAAACGGTCTTTGATCCATTGGAAGCGAAGCGATTTGAGCGAAGTGATTTAAATGACAATCCTTTGACCGATCCTTTGAATAATCGTAATCGACTTTAATCTTTTGAAAAGGAGTTTGCTTAGGCAAGCTCCTTTTTTTGCGTAAGAAAATTGGGTTCTACGTGAGAGTTCTTCTTTCTGCACTTTCTTTTTTGCCATGCAAGAAATAGTACAATACGGCAGTCCCCAAAATGACAAAGGCTAAAATGACAAATAATATTCTGTAACCGGTAACTGGTATGACAAAGCCCAGTAAGAATGGTCCAAAACCAAGGCCAGCATCCAGGGCAATGAAGAATGTCGATGTGGCAAGACCTAATCGATGTGGTGACGTTAACTTAACAGCGATGGCTTGGGTGCTTGATTGCATATTACCGAAGCCAAGTCCAATCAGGCCACCCGCTATAAGCAATGTAGCCCCCGTACCTACTGAACTAAGTAGGAACATTCCAGCTGCAAAGATGATGAAAGCGGGATACATCACGAAATTGGAACCTTTATTATCCATTAAGCGGCCCGTGAATGGACGGGATAATAGTATCACGACTGCATAAACAACGAAGAAAAAGCTTGCAGTTTCCACTAAATCAATTTCGATGGCATAGAAATTGATGAACGAAAGGATGCTAGAGTAGCAAAAAGAAACCAGCAATGTGATGAATGCGATAGGTAATGCTTTGGGCTCAATGAAATTCGAGAACTTGAATTTTTTGGATTCTTTCACTTTAGATACTTCAAGTTTCGGTACATGTACGAAGAATGCAACAATTAAACAGATGACTCCTAAAATAAGACAGAAAGTAAAGATCATCTGAAAGCTCGTAACTCGGCTCATGTAAAGCCCTATGAAGGGTCCAATCGCGGTAGCCAGTGTCGCACTCATGCTGAAGTAGCCAATGCCTTCGCCCCTTCGTCTTGGTGGAATAATCTGTGCCACAATGGTGCCGGCTGCCGTACTCGCCATCCCAAGTGACATCCCGTGGATTAACCGGTTAAACAACAGGAAAGGAACGCCTAGATTTACGAAATACAATGCTGTTGTCAAAGTGAACAGGACTAACCCGATTATCAAGGTTTTCTTGCGACCGATTATATCAATGACCCGTCCTATATAGAGCCTTCCAAATAAAGTCCCAACAATAAAAACACCTGTAATGAGTCCGGCATCACTTGTAGAAGCCCCTAACTCCGTGACTGCATATACGGCGATCGTCACCATTAATAAATAAAATATTAGCATTAATAAGAAATTGGCAGAGGAAACAATCAAAAAATCCTTTGTCCACAGTTTTTGTTTAGATTGATTCAAAACGCTATCCCCTTACTCTCTCAAATTATTCTGTATTTCTTCCATAATTCTGATTGTCTCAAGTTGTTCCTCTTCTGAGATTCCTTTTAAAATAACTTGTTCGAATTGATCAATGGTAGCACGGATATCTATATACACTTTTCCCCCAAGCTCTGTTAGCTGCATCCTTTTTTCTCGTTTGTCTTTGCTTGGAGCATGGCTAATATAACCCATCTCCTCCAAACGTTGTATGGTCCTGGTAATGGTAGGTTTTTCTACGCTTTGATAATTGGACATCTCAACGAGTGTTCCTGAGCCATTATTGTATATGTAGGTCAAAGTAGACCATTGTGCTCTGTAAAGCCCATACTTACTTAGTTCGACGTTAAGATGATGCTCAAAAGGCCGATACAATAACATGAATTGTCTAAAAAACTTTCGATATGTATGTATTAGTAACACTCCTTTTAAATAGTTATCGTGGGTAACAATTACCCTAGGTAACTACATATATTATCAGAATCAAATTACATTGTACATAAAAATTGGTACCTACTTGCGTCGCATAGCTGTAAAAACACTTACAAATAATAATGTTTGAAAATGCAAAAAGGAGCTCCGCCTGTAAAATAATAACTGATGACTAAACCAGTTTTTAACATATAGAAAGGAGACTCCCCATGGGAAGCATCAATATAGTACTTATGCGTCAGAAAATCAGCGAACCACTTCCGAACCTACAATCCAGTCCGGAGCTTGTGTAGCCTAAATCAGTATCCCCGATTGCAGTAACGGTTTGGAGATTTCTTTTAGGTTTTAATAAAACCTTCTTGCACAGACGGTATTCATTTTTGATATTTAGCCTATTAACGTATATGTATTCTCGCAAGTAGTATGGTATAATTTGTCTATGAAAAAATTACTTGTTTTGATAATTCTATTAGGAGTTTTGTTCTTTTCATCGGGGCAAACGTATGAGCAGCAATCGCTAATCCCAACTTTGGAGAAGTGGCTGCCGGGCGAGCCGTTAGCATCATTGCTATCGAATTTGCGCATCCCGTATTGGGGTGAGACGATTTCAGTTGATGAGCGTGGCTATTACGCATTTGTAGAGTTTCTGCTTCGAAAGAGTGCACATTTCTTCATTTTCGGCTTCATCGCTACTGCAATTTATCTCGTTTTGCCGAAGCATCTGTTTCGTTTCATGACGGCTACTTGGCTGACACTGTTTGTTGCAATTGGAGATGAGTACCACCAGTCCTTGACGGGTGGACGGACGCCGGCGGTTCAAGACGTACTTCTCGATATGGCGGGCGCGGCTACGTTTCTCATCATTTTACGGCTAATTTTGTTTATGAAACGACCTAAAAAAAGAAGAAAACGCTGAGACAAAATGTCTCGTGCATTTTCTTCTTTTTTGTCTTGATTGGTGATTGAGTACTTTACTTCATAGGCTATTCGATGTGCTAGTATCTTAGCATTGTAATCCTTTCCGAAACTTTGTGCGTAGGGTTTGTCGTAGAAGTAGCCATAGCTGGCGCTTTCACCATTTGCTTTCTTTGTCGTATACTCTTTTTTCGCGTGGCCGTCCAATGTATTCAATCCGCCATCCGCTTGTGATAGGAGACTGTCAAGCGATAGAAATACCCTGTAGAAACAACGATAATGAGTAAGACAATTAGTATAAGTTCTACGATGTAGCGAAACACGCAAAGTTCGACATTTCGGATTAATGCATGTCTGCTAGTTCGACAGATTGCCGATTCGTGTGGGACTTTTGGTTTGTGATATAATTTCGATGAGTTGGTACATTTTTCATTCATTCAACAAGGGGGATATTGCATGGCAAACTTAAAGGCAGACGAACAAATTGAATTGATGACACCGTTAGAAATGATGGACGATTGCCTTGCGGGTTATGGTGATGAATTAACGAGTTTGGCTATTCACAAAGTCGTTCAACACGTTTTCGGTATCAATTTAGAATTGGCACCTCTTTTACCTGACCGCTATCGTGGTTCAAGCGTTGTACCCTCAACTAGAGCCTTGATGGATGAGTATATCACTCAATACGGCAAAACGATGACGGGTGACGAAGTTCGGGTGATGATCAATCACTTTTTAGGTATGAATTTAGTTGGCATTGCTTCACTTAAGATGTCCGGCATTTCGTTGTATTCCAAAGGGCAATGGATTGTTCAACATGACACCGATTTAGTTGTTGTCGATACGGGAGTTGGCGATGTAGATGTACGTATCTTTCCAACGGACTATTTCACGGAAAAAACTGGAGAGATTGATTTGCCTAGCGACTTACAACACTCTTTGACACAACTCGGTTATACCCGTGATGGGAAGACGGGACACTATTCGTATGTAAATCCCACAGGAGAAGCGGTTCACAATTCTTTTAAAAAACAAACAATGGACATGCTAATTGAAACAATTCGGAGATGGAGCGCTGATGTTTAATCAGATGAGGACAGGTACTTAGCCTGCCCTCGTCTTCCATCTACTTTATTTCCCGAACGACGATAGGAATTTCACACGGTCGCCCATTGGTGGAACCGTTTCATCGACCAAAACGATTTCCAAGATGGAAGGTCCATCTACTTTGAGTAAGCTACTCATGACGTCTTGATGAAGATCGTCCAAAGATTCAATTCGCGCACTCGGAATATTCATAGCCGCCGCCATTGCGGCAATATTAACGGGTTCTTGTCCAAAAGAAGCATGCGTGCGTTTGTACTGCTGGGAATGGCCATGGTAAACCATTCCTAAACGAGCGTTATTCATAATGACGAACACAATCGGCAATTTATGCTCTTTGGCCGTCAGTATTTCCATGCCGTGCATGAAGAAACTGCCGTCGCCTGTTATACAGACAACTGGACGTTCAGGTTCGGCTAATTTTGAGCCGATTGCTGATCCAATGCCGCTTCCCATGGCACCAAAGTGGACATTAATGCTATAGGTATCGGAAGCCAGCACATTCATATGGTGAATGACGTAAGCCATGTATTCGCCGATATCGATTGTGTAACGCGTCGATGCTGGGACGAATTTTTGGAGTTGCACTAAGACGTTTTTGGTGTTGTATTCGATTGCATCTTCACTCTTTTTATCCTGTTTTACTACCTTCACACTTTTCTTCGTTAGACCAAGTGCCTTTAATTCCTCAATTAATACTTGTACACTCCACTCGATATCACCTAGTACTGGGATATCAATGGCATATTTCCGGTTAAAGACGGTTTCGTCAAAGTCCATCTGAACTGTAAAACGGTCTTTTGTCAGATTGGCATTCCAGTTATTTGTTGCTGTTTCACCTAAACTTGAACCGATGACTAGCAGTGCCTGGCTGTCGCCTTCATTGATGAGCAAAGAGGCTTCTTCGTGCCCCGCAAACCCGAACACGCCTACGAGTAAGGGGTGATCCTCTTGAATATAGCCTTTTGCCACCGGTGTTGTCATGATTGGCCAGTTTAGTAGTTCCGCCAGTTCGATCACTGATTCAACAGAATTTCGAATTCCTTGTCCCACAAATAGATAGCCATTTTCTCTATTCACTAGCTCTTTGGCTACGGTTCTAATCGTGTCGCGGTTCGGTTCAATCGGCGCTCTACGCGGAAAACGCGGAATTTCAAGCGGTTCTATTTCCTCAAGTTGGACATCAATCGGCATAGCGATGTGAACAGGCCCCGGCACGCCGGATAGCGCTATTTCAGTTGCTTTCACCACTTCTTTCAATAGGTCTTGAGCGTCCGTAATTGTTACACTATACTTTGTCACGGAACGGAAGATGGGTTCAGCATCCAGTTCTTGAGACGCATTTAATCCGACGGTGTTGACTGGAACGGCACCGGTTAGGAACAATACTGGCAAATGTTCCCGCATGGCATTGGCAGCTCCTGTTACAAGATTCGTTCCGCCCGGGCCGCTGCAAGCGATGCATACGGCTAGTTCTCCTGCATATTTTGCATAAGCCGCTGCCATATAAGAAGCTGCCCCTTCATGCTTTGTTACGATAGGTGTGATTTCGGGCGTATCATACAGTTCGTCAAAAAACGCATTGACTGATCCTGCAGGTATACCAAAAATATGCGTAACCCCATTGTCTTTTAAATAATCTACAACTGCGCGTACTGCTTTCATATGATTCCTCCTTGGTTTATGAGATATTTTTGTTCGAATTCTTCTGCAATCATTGGCCGGCCGAAGTAAAAGCCCTGCATTAAGTAACAATTTCTTGAAGCCAAAAACTCTGCCTGTTCAATGGTTTCGACGCCTTCCGCAATGACATCAAGGTTAAGATTTTGAGCCAGCGTAATAATGGTATTTGTAATCGCCGCACTATCATCGTCTTTTCGTAATTCTGAAATGAATGATCTATCAATTTTCAACAAATTTATGGGAAAGTCCTTCAAATAGCCTAGTGATGAATAGCCTGTACCGAAATCATCGATGGCTATTTTGATGCCGATTTCTTTTAACTGCTCCATCGTTTTTAACGTTAACGCTGTATTTTTAATGATTTGATTTTCCGTGAGTTCCAGGTGTAAAAATTCCGGGGATAACTCGACTTCATCCAAAATCGTTTTTACAACCATAAACAAATCATTTTTTTCAAACTGACGGACCGATAAATTGACGGCCACGCTGAGCCGTGGATATCCCTGTTCCTGCCATTGCTTAATTTGTCTGCAGGCATTCTCAAGCACCCATTCGCCAATAGGGACGATCAAACCCGTTTCTTCTGCAATCGGGATGAATTTGTCGGGCTGTATCATCCCCTCAATTGGATGATTCCATCGGACTAACGCTTCCACTCCGATAACTGTTTTCGTTTTAAAATTGATTTGCGGTTGATAAGCAATCACGAGCTCCTCATTATCAACGGCCTTATACAACGCATTTTCAATAATCAGACTCTCAAAAGTGACCGTATCCATACCGGCTTCATAGAAGTGGTAGCTGTCCCCCGCCAGTTTTTTAGACTGATACATCGCAATATCCGCATTTTTTATCAACTGTTCGGCTGTATCCCCGTTTTCAGGGAATAGACTGATCCCAATACTGCTTTTAATGTAGACTTCAGTCTCTCTAAGTGTGAACGGCTTGACGAATGTTTCATTGATGGAGTTAATGACATCTAAAACATCGGATTCACTCGTAATACTCGGTAATAGGATGATGAACTCGTCTCCGCCTTGCCGCGACACCGTGGCATCTTTTGGAATACAGGTGGCTAGTCGTTTTGCCACATAACCGAGCAGCAAATCCCCATAACTATGTCCAAGTGTGTCATTGACAGTTTTGAAACGATCCAGATCCATATACAAAACGGCCAATTTGCCTCCATGGTTTTTGGAATAGGTCAGCCCTTGTTCCAGTCTGTCTTTTAACAGAATTCGATTCGGCAAATTTGTTAAGCTATCGTAATAGGCATGGTATTTGATCTCTTCTTCCATCCGCTTCCTTTGCACGATGTCTTTAAACGTCACGACGTACCCAACGATTTCGTCACTCTCGATAATGGTGGAAATGACGTATTCAACCGCTAGGATGGACTTATCTTTTCTGATAAAGCAGCCTTCTGCACTGTACTTCTCTTCTTTTGCTTCTATAAAATCCGATACTAAATCCAGGTCTCGCGATTTGGCTTTATCGAAAATAATTTTGTACGTTTTTCCAATCAGCGCGCCTTTTGTTTCATAGCCCAGCATCGATTCACCTGCCGGGTTACAAAATGTAATCCTCCTTTCCAGGTCCAAACCGAATATGCCTTCCCCTGCCGAGTTAAGAATAAGCTCTTTTTCACGGCTTAGGTGCTGCAGCTCTGTCACTACGTCTTCAAGTTCCTTGTTTTTTTCCGTTATTTCCGACGTTCGCTCTTCGATAATGACTTCCTGCTTTTCCATATACAATAAATTCGACAGCGTGGAAGCAGTTGCGTCAACAATTGACTGTGCAAGCTGTTGGTCGGCAACTGAATAAACCATACCTGTCTCCTTCAAATCGACGACGGCAATGACACCTAAACTCTCGCCCATTGACACTAATGGAAGTAGAAACATTCCTTTAATGCCAAATTCACGGCAACCGTCGTGGTTTGTTCGTTCATCCGCAAAAACGTCCGGAATGAGAAGCGCTTTTTTCGTTCGAAGGACTTCCTGTAGCGCAGCATCCGTACTGGCTTCGATTTTAGTTTTGCCGTGGGTCTCCATCCAATCTTCTTCCGTCCAATCACTGTCCTTGCTTAAGTGCGCAGGCTTAATAAGGCGTTCTGCGGAAGGATCGAGTAAGTGCACCCCAACATTGTTATTATTCAGCACTTTTCCAACGTAGAAAAAGCATTTCTCAATCCCCTCTTGCATCGACGAACACATGGATAGATCACGCGTCACATCCAGTAGCAATTGCTTTTCTGCGATCAAGTTTTCCTTGCGCGTTAAATTCGCAGCGTTTTGAATCGCGACAGCCGCCATATTGACATACGCTTCAACCGACTGAATCTCTGACTCTGTTAAGTTCATAGGAATTCCATAGTCGAATAGAAAAACAAGCCCAAACAGTTCAGATTCATAAGAGATCGGCAGAGCCAATAATGATTTAATCTGAAAGGCATTCACCGCTCTTGGATCGGGACGATTGTCCTTACTTGTATCGGCTATATAAATTGTTTGTTGCGTCTCAATGACTTCTTTTGCCAACAAATCGTATTCCGTTTCGATGACCTGCATATCGAGCGTCATTCCATTAATGATCTCCGGTTTCCCAACGACCCCCCTGAATGATCCGTCCTCCTCCGGCAAATAGATGCCCACTGAATCGCATTGAACGATTTCTTCAGAAATGGCGGTTACGACCACTCCAAGTACATCCCGTAGTTCGAGTTTCGTATTGATTAGCTTCGTAATATTAGCAAGCCTGGAATATCTAGTTTGTTCTTCCACTTTAGCTACCCCTTTCTAGATTGTTGCACTTTATGGTTGTGTTTCATCGGATGATTTTTGGTGTTTTCTTAATAGTACCACGAAGGGGGTGATTTGTTGGATATTTCCGGGGGATTTGGGCGGTTGATGGCACTCTTCGGGCGGTCGCGTGTGGGGATTGGGCGGTTGGAGGCGATTTTTGGGCGGTCGTACATTGAGCTTGAGCGACGGATGCAGGAGTATCAACAACTTGAATTTGATGGTTTTCTTTTGACATTTTGATTAAAACCTATTATCTTGAATACAAGATATATTCTTAATTTTATATCGAATTCAATTTATTATTCTAAAGTGGTGTTTTACATGACCGATTTGAAAAATAAAGTAGCAGTTGTAACAGGTGGAGCAAGCGGAATTGGATTGGCAACGGTTAAAGCTTTTGCTGAAAAAGGTGCAAAAGCAGTTATTGCTGATTTTAATGTAGAACTTGGTAAAGCGAAAGAAGCAGAATTAAAAGCAGAAGGCTTAGATGTTCTATTCGTTAAAGTGGATGCTGGGAATGAAGAATCTGTGGCTAATCTTGTCTCTGAAACGGTTAAACATTTCGGGAAAATAGATGTAATCGTTAACAATGCTGGAATTGGCGGGATGACAGATACGCATGAACTAACATATGAAGCATATCAAAAAATCATAAAAGTAAACCAAGATGGTGTATTTTTCGGGATGAAATATGCGATTCATGAATTCTTGAAAACAGGCGGCGGTTCTATTATCAATACCGCGTCTATTTTAGGCTCTGTTGGACAAGAGGGTGCTTTCGCTTATGCCGCTTCAAAAGGTGCCGTCAACCAAATGACGAAAGCAGGAGCTCTGGAATACGCAAAGCGTAATATCAGAGTAAACGCTATTGCGCCAGGATTCATCGAGTCAGGACTTGTAAACAAAGAAGCTTTAGGTGATTTCTATGACGGACTTGTTGCCAAGCATCCAATTGGAAGACTTGGAAACCCTGAAGAAATTGCGCATGCGGTCATCTTCTTGGCTGAAAACGATTTTGTTACAGGTACAACAGTCTTCGTCGACGGCGGATATACTGCACAATAATGAGTGAAAAAAGAAAATCCTCTGTAACATTAAGGATAAGTGATTGTCCATGAGGTTAATTAAAATCATGACGTGTTTATAATGTTGCATATACTATTAACAAAAAGCACATCACTAAGATATTTTAGTGGTGTGCTTTTTGTTTTATCAGGGCATAAATATAGTAAATTTAAGGGACGAATAGCAGTCTCTTTTTCATCATCAGTTTACCCCTATTCTGGTTCGGTGGACATTCTCCAACTGCATGAAGTCCAGATGTTTAATCTAACAAATTCACCCGATTGAATAAAAACAAAATGAAGATTAGCTATTTATCCAAATAGCCAATCTTCATCAGATGAAACACTCAGTATTTAAAGAAGCCTTCTCCTGATTTCCTTCCGAGACGTCCGGCGCGTACATATTTTCTGAGTAAAGGAGCTGGGCGGTATTTGGAATCATTTGTTTCGTTATAAAGCGTTTCTACGACAAAAAGCAACGTATCCAGACCAATCAAGTCAGCTAGTGCAAGTGGACCGATTGGGTGACCCGCTCCAAGCATCATCCCTTTATCAATGTCTTCCGCTGAAGCGATTCCTTCCGACAAGACAAAAATCGCTTCATTAATCATCGGCGTCAAGATGCGATTCACAGCGAACAATGGTGCTTCTTTTACTGAAATGGCGACTTTATGGAACTCTTCAGCTAGTTCATGAGCGGTTTGGAAGGTTTCGTCACTCGTTTGTTCGCCTCTGATGATTTCAACCAATTCCAAAACAGGAACGGGATTGAAGAAATGCATGCCAATCACCTGCTTACTTCGGTTAACTACACTCGCCATTTCAGTAATGCTTAGCCCAGACGTATTCGAAGCAAAAATGGTCGAAGGCTTACATATTTGATCCAGTTCTTTAAACAGTTCTTTTTTAGGCTCTATCTGCTCAATAATTGCCTCTATGACAAAGTCTACATCTTTAAGATCTTCTATTGAAGTAGTTGGCTGAATGCTGTTTCTGATTTGATCGGCTGCAGATTGATCTATTTTCCCTTTTTCTACATTGCGCTTTAACGTCTGTTCTATTCGCTTAATTCCACGGTCAAGACCCTCTGGATTTTTATCTAACAGAATTACTTCATGACCTGCTTCCGCTGCTACCTGAGCAATCCCATTGCCCATTGTACCTGCGCCAACTACAGCAATTTTTCTTATCATACTGTCACTCCTTTTGTTACTCTTTTAAAATGTCTTGGTCATTCTGTTGCTTTCATTTAATAAATTTAGACTCTACTAAGCGAGGCGACCCCGTCCTCATATTCCTTAATTAGTAATTCCACAATTTCCCTAGTTGTTTCACGCGTTGTAACGGTTGTTACACCTTGACCCGCGGACCAAATATCGCGCCAGGCTTTGACGTCCACCAAATGCGTTAAATCTACATCATCTTTTGGTTTGAGTGTTGCTGGGTCAATGCCTTCTTTTATAATGCTTGGAATTAGATAATTTGCATGTACGCCGCTAAATGAATCTGAGTAAACAATGTCCTCTATTGTTGAATCGATGACCATTTGTTTGAATTCCTCTTGTGCGCTGCTTTCTTCTGCCGCTAAGAAACGCGTGCCCATATAGGCATAATCTGCCCCCATTAACTTTGCAGCCGCAATGTCTGCGCCTGTTGAAATGGTTCCTGATAATATGATTGTCCCCTTATAAAAGCTTTTTACCGCTGCAATAAATGCAAATGGATTTAATGTCCCACCATGGCCCCCTGCACCAGCGCACACTAAAACTAAGCCATCTACTCCCGATTGCGCAGCTTTTTTCGCGTGTTTTACATGTGCCACGTCTGAATAAACCAGACCCCCATAGCCATGAACGACTTCTTTTACTTCCCCCGGATGCCCGAGGGAAGTAATGACAATAGGAGGTTCGTATTTCCGAATTAATTCCAGATCGTCCTCATAGCGTGTATTTGTTTTTTTATGGCAAAGAAAGTTCACTGCCCAAGGAATATCATTTAACCCTTCCTTCACTTCTTGTAGCCATTCAGCACATTTCTCTATTGGACGTGCATTTAATAGAGGGAATGAACCAATGACGCCTGCTTTTCCTGCCTCAATCACCATTTTTGGTGTAGAAACTAAAAACATAGGGGCAATAATCACAGGGATTTTAAGCATTTTCAAGCACCACTGCAATGCCTTGTCCGCCGCCTATGCACAGGCTCGCCACGGCATATCTCGCATTACGCCGTTTTAATTCATAAGCAGCTGACAATAAAATCCTTGTGCCACTTACGCCTACTGGATGTCCCAGTGCAATCGCGCCGCCATTTACATTTGTTTTCGAACGATCTAGTCCCAACTCTTTTTCGACGGCTAGGTATTGTGCTGCAAATGCTTCATTCACTTCCACAATATCCATATCTTCAATGGTCAGATTCGCCCGTTTTAATGCTTGTTTGATGGCAGGAACTGGACCTATTCCCATAATTGTTGGATCCACGCCAACGACTCCCCATGAAACAATACGTGCGATTGGCTTTAATCCATTCGCTTGTACAGCTTTTTCACTGGCGACAACAACGGAAGCTGCGCCGTCATTAATCCCCGAGGCATTTCCAGCTGTAACCGTTCCCTCTTTTTGAAATGCAGGTCGGAGCTTTGCCATTCCGGCACCATCCACATCTGGTCTAATATGCTCATCTTTGTCAACCAACACTGTATTTCTGCGTGTTTTCACTTCAACGGCAATAATTTCCTCAGCAAACAAGCCGTCCTCAACTGCTTTCGCTGCACGTTGATGGGACTCGACGGCAAATGCATCTTGTTCTTCCCTGGAAATCGAATACTGTTCAGACAGTTTTTCTGCCGTCATGCCCATACCGCTTCCTGTGTGTTGATCTGTCAATGTCGCCGTTAACATATCTTCAAATTGCAAATTTCCTAGCTTCGAACCACTGAAACGTTGTTCAAAATTGGCGTACGGAGATTGCGACATGTTTTCCGCCCCACCAGCTAAAACAATCTCTGCTTCGCCCAATAAAATATGTTGTGCCGCTGTTACTACGGATTGCATACCTGACCCGCATAGTCTGTTTAACGTTAGTGCAGGAACTTCTTCAGGAACGCCCGCTTTTAATCCAATGTGGCGCGCAATATAAGCGGCCCCTTTTCCTGTATGAATCACATTGCCATAGATGACATGATCGACTTGTTCAGGTTGCACATTCGAGCGCCTCAATGCTTCCACTGCGGTTGCTGTACCGAGCTCCGTCGCACCTACCTTCGCAAAAGATCCGCCAAACTCTGTAAATGCCGTTCGTGCTCCATCGACGATGTATACATTACTCATATCCCATCTTCCTCTCCCCATAAATCACAATTTCCTGTGAGTTTTATTTCTCCCAATGAATCGGCTATCTCATTATCTATAGTTGCTTTCATGTAATACCAATAGCGTTAATCCTGCACTTCATATAGAATCTGACTCACGCCTTTGCTTCAACTTTCGGCCAAAGTGTGTGCTTCAACACTTTTCCGGATGCATTTCTCGGCAGTTCATCCAAAAACTCCACTTCTATTGGCACTTTGTACTTCGCGAGTTGTGTTGCACAGTAGTCAATAACCTGCTTTTCAGTAATCGATTTACCCTCTTTCATCACTGCAAATGCTTTTGGTACTTCGCCATAAACTTCATGCGGCACACCAACAACTGCCGCTTCCAACAACTCTTGAATTTGATACAATACTTCTTCCACTTCAACCGGGTAGACATTTTCTCCACCGCGATTAATCATATCTTTTTTCCGATCAACGATATATAGAAGTCCATCTTCATCAAATCTGCCTAAGTCGCCCGAGTAAAGCCAGCCATCTTTAATCGCTTGTCGGGTTGCTGCCTCATTTCTTAAATAACCTTTCATTACTTGTGGTCCTTTGACGACAATTTCCCCCACTTGACCAACCGGAAGCGGCTTTCCGGTTTCATCAACTACTCTGATTTCAGTTTGCGGAAGTGCCTCTCCTACCGAACCTATTTTTTCAAGTGCAAGATGATCTTTTAATGTCGAAGCGGCTGGCGTATTTTCCGTTTGACCATATAGATTTTGCACTTTGACATTCGGGAAAGTTTCTTTTAGTTTCTTTACTAATTCATAAGGCATCGGAGCTGCACCGTACGCAAATAATCGAAGTGTCGGAAGCTTCATATCATGAATTTGAGGTAAGTTCAAAATGATTGTGTACATTGCAGGTACACCAAAAAACATTGTCGGGCCTGCCCCTTGTAACAGGTTAAGCGTTTGGACTGTGGAAAATGCTTCTTCGATAATGATTGAACCACCCTTATACGTTACCGGTACAACAAAAACATGACTTGCCGCACAGTGGAATAATGGCGTTGAGACTAGCATTCTATCCCTATCCGATACACTCATTGCTTCTGACCAAATCTCTGCAGTCGCAAGAATGTTTTGATGTGTCAACATGACACCTTTTGGCTTGCCTGTTGTGCCCGAAGTGTACATAACAACGGCTGTGTCGTTTGCATTTAATTGGACAGGAGAAAATTCGAGGGAAGACTCTTCTAAAATACCCCCTTGTAGTTCTCCCCCGTCAATTGTTAATTTATCTTGAAATACGTGTTCTATCTCATTAATTATTTGTTCAATCCGTATATCATAAATGAGTGCTTTTGCTTCTGATTGATTGCAAATATATTCCACTTCAGGAGCAGCTAATTTTGTGTTGATGGGCATGACAGAAAATCCACCTAATTGAATACCGAAGTAACATACAAGAAATACATCTGAATTCAGTGAATAAAGCGCAATAATATCGTCCTTTTGATATCCTTTAGATTGAAAGTTAGCGGCTACTCTTTTTACTTTTTCGTAAAATTCGCCATATGTCCATTCGCGTCCGTTATATAAAGTGAAGACTTTACCCGGTTGATTTTCAGCATAATTTGCTAAAACTTCTGGCATGAACATTTCTTCCCATCCCCTCATTTCAATAATTTAACAATGTAATCTCCAAAATAGGTTTTCAATTCATCTTTCGGGATTCTTCCACTTGGGTTATACCACTGTTGAATCCAGTTCATCGCGCCGAGTATCATCATTCTTACGATGATTGTCTCTGTTGGGTGAAACTCCTTTGAATTGATACCCCTTTCGATGATCCGATCGAATAACTCCGCGTAATCTTTACGAAGTTTTAAAACCTCTTCTAATTGATCCGCATCGTAGATTTGTCTAGGTTCCAAAATCATATTGAATGTCTCTTTTTCTTCAATTGCGTAATCTATATGCATTGCAATCATTCTTCGAAGGACTGCTTCTGCCGACCCTTTTCCATCTAATTCATTTTCAAGTTCAATCGTTGCTTGAGAGAGTACGAAACTATGACATTGGTACATCAAGTCGCTCTTACTTTTAAAGTAATAATACAAAGAACCTTTCGTCATCAAAAGCTCTGCTGCAATTTCCTCCATCGTCGCTCCATCATAGCCTCTTTGATTTACAACAGTGATTGCTGTCAATAATATCTGTTCTTTCTTCTTCAATGTTCTTTTCTCAGAGAGCTTCATTTTTCCACCTCTACGCAAGCGTTTTCATTTCGGTAATGGTTTTTTGGATAGAACCTTTTTGGATGGTACCTTCTTGCTATTTTATATTCTTTCATTTAATCA
Organism: Sporosarcina sp. Y838; assembly: GCF_056786515.1. Taxonomy (NCBI): domain Bacteria; kingdom Bacillati; phylum Bacillota; class Bacilli; order Caryophanales; family Caryophanaceae; genus Sporosarcina; species Sporosarcina sp. Y838. The sequence goes on from NZ_JBXCJD010000002.1 coordinate 127,995, forward strand.
TTGTTAAATTAACTGATAATTCTAACCTTGTAGTTATTTTAGCAATCTACAAATTAGATTGCAAGTCCTTTTTGAACATTGTTTGAATTTTAAATTTAAGTTCAAATGTGTGTGTAACGGGCGGTTGGAGGCGATATTTGAGCGGTTGTGTGTGGGGATCGGGCGGTTGATGGCGGTATTCGGGCGGTCGTGTGTGGAGATTGAGCGGTCCAAACCCATATTCGGGCGGTCCGATTTCTCGTGGCAATCCTCACTCCAAAGTGCACTTTTCAGTTCTCCTTGTCTCTCTGTTGTTCTACTTTAGTGTAGTGCTGTTACACTTTAGTACCAGCTCAATGTTCTTTTGAATGTACTTCTATTAGAAGAACTCTTATCATCATTTGCGTTTGGGCGGGTATTAAGTAGCAGAATAATCTTAAAACGATAAAATATATGCTAATAGTACAAAAATAGAACCTCCCCAACCGCAACAGGTGACGTAATATTCAACCTAAGTTGGTTATACTGAACTATATAAAGTCAGCGGGGGAGTCCCCCACCCCCAACTGATGGTTAGTTGACTCATTCGGGCATTTATGGGCAGTGGGTTCCCTACTGTTGTTTTCATTCCCGAGAATACTAGACGTGGGGATCGAAGAATATAATGAGCGGAAACTGTGAAGTACATCCTCCATGTGGGCACCTTGGATGTATGGAGTTATTGGTGCAACCGGCCTGATTAGAGTTGGACATTATGTCCAATTCAGTCGGGTTTTTATTATGATGGGAGGAATGAGTGGTATTAATAAAATCCTAGATAATAAGGTACAAGCGTGCAGTACGTCAGGACCCTCTTTTGCTTTAGGACAGGCTTATGTCGATGAAATTATTCGTGATGAACAAAACCGTATTGCCAATGAAATCCATGATAGTGTCTCGCAAAGGTTGTTTGGTCTGTCTAGTTCCCTGCTTAGTTTGCAGATGAATGGTCAAGATATGACTTCTGATGAATTGAATGAAGAGTACCAGTTTTTATCTCAGTCGGTGAATATGACCATTATAGAACTTCGAGCAGCTATCTATCAACTCAGTTCCATCAAGAAAGGCGAGGACGATTTTCTTATCCGCCTTAAAAACTTTTTTTACGAGTACGCACGTCTCGTTGATGTACGGATAGATTACCAAATTACGGGTGACGAAGCGTTTATTTCGGAGGAATTAAAGCAGTCGCTTTATCGGATCATTTCTGAAGCGTGTGGCAATGCGGTTCGTCATGGTGAGTGTACTGCCATTGAACTAAGGTTGTTTTTATTGGAAGAGAAAACGGTGTTGGAAATTAAGGATAACGGGATCGGCATTAATGTAGACACGCACGAGAGTCAGCAGGAAAAAGGAATCGGTCTCGCTAATATGAAAGATAGTGTTCGTTCTTTCTTTGGTACATTTTCAATTGGTGGATTACAAGGCATTGGAACAGAAATTCAAATTGAAATTCCCAATTTAAATATGAAAAATGAGGTCATCGGATAATGCGAATTGTTAGTGTTGACGATCATCCACTGGTTAGAAAAGGGCTAGCGTCGATCCTTTCTTCAGACGATGCAATGGAAATTGTTGGAGAAGCAACGAATAGCCAAGAGGCGCTTATCCTTTTTCGCACAGCTACGCCTGATTTAGCGATTGTCGATCTTCGATTAGGGAAAGAATTCGGTTTGGATTTGATCGCAGAAGCGAAACAACAAGACATCACTTGCAAGTTCGTTGTGCTCACTTCATCAATAGATGCGCTCGATTTTGAACTAGCCAAACAAATAGGTGTCGATGGTTATATTTTAAAAGAGGCATTCCCTGAGGAACTTCTTCACGCTTTGCGAATTATTGACAAGGGCAGGAAGTATTATGACCCTGGGGTGCTTGACTTTGTTACGAAGTCTGAAGTGCCTGTTGAGGAAGACGTACATATCGAACAGCTGACTCCAAAGGAAAAGGAAGTCTTGCTTGAACTCGGCATGGGCCATTCCAATAAGCAAATCTCACAGGCATTGTATATCACCGAGTACACTGTAAAAAAACACGTATCCCAGGTCTTGGCGAAATTGGATTTAGCTGATAGGACGAATGCCGCGCTGTATGCCAATGTGAAGGGGTTGGTGACTTATCACGCGAATTAAGTGGGTTAACGGGTGAAAAAACGTCCATAGACATTTTCCATTCGGACGGTCGTGTGTGGGGTGAGCGGTCCATATCGTGATTCAGGCGGGCGTGCGTGGGGATTGAGCGGTTGAAAACGATATTCAGGCGGTCGCGCGTTGAGTTTGAGCGGCCCAAACCATTATACGGGCGGTCGGCCTTGCGCCGCCCCCCACAATTCAACTACAAAAAAATCGCCTACACGAAAAATACGTGTGGACGATTTTTGTGGACGATTTTTGTAGACTATTTTATTGCCTATTTCTCAAAACTCACTAAACCTAACACCATTGCCATCGATTTCCTGCAACAGTTGAATCTCTTCTTCTGTCACTGGAACAAACGATTCAAAGTCTTCGTGTTTTTCGACAGTGAATCCTGTTTTTTCGATGACTTCATCGTATGTAACAGTTGGGAACAGGGACAACAACTTCAAACGCTTATCTGTTTCAGATATTTTGAATACGCCGAGTGGTGTGATGACGGTTTCTGTATTTCCGGCAGCTGTGATGACGTCGAGCTTGTCGACAAGCCCTCGTTTGTCGTGGGTTGTTTTCCACAAGATGCCTCTTTTCACTGTCGGAAGCAATGCTGCACTTCCCGCTCCGCCTGGTAAACGGACTTTTGGTTTATCGAAAGTACCGATTGCGCTTAAGTTTAATCGGCCTTGGCCGTCAATTTGTGCGCCGCTTAAAAACGCGACATCCAGTCCACCGCGTGCCGACAAGTCGAAAATATCCGAGAGTGGAAAATCGACGATTGCGCCTTCACTTAACGATGCATCCGCTGTCGAAACGCTTGAGTAATTTGAAGGTTTCGCGTCCACGCCGCCTGCGATACTTAGATAGACGGCGTTTTTAGCGTGCAATCTTTTCGCCAATTGAATGGCAATTGCTGGCATCGGTGAAGCGACACCATGGAAAACGCGTTCCCCGTCATTAATGAGCCGCGCCATGGCCACTGTTATATAATCACCCGTTTGTAAGTTAGACATGCGTGACGGCCCCCTTTGCCTGTTCTAAATAGCTTGCGGGATCTTTTAGATAGCTAGCCACTTCAACTTCCTCAATTGCGTAAAACGGTGCACAACTTCCCGGCGCCGCCCCTTTCTCGGCAAGGACAACACTTTCAACAAGGAATCCAGGGATTTGCGGTTTATTTTCCCAACTACTAGAATCAATGATCTTTTCTGCAGTTACAATTACTCTTTTAGCTGCTTTGACCATGATCAAGTCTTCAAACAATGCGCCATTTACATAGGCATTTCCATTTTCATCAGCGATATTGGCATGGATTATGGTGACGTCAGGCTGTAATGCAGGAACGACAGCTGTTTCTTTATTGGTAAATGGACAGGTTACGTAACGGACCAATCCTGTCAGTTCGGGTAGCTCGCTTCCTTGAAAGCCATTGATTGGCTGGAAGGGAGCGCCGTAAATGCTTGCCCGAAGACCAGCGATTACACTAGCGCAGGCGTGTTCATGGACGACAATTTCTCCATTTTGAACGCCTTTTCGGTAATTTTGCGCCAAACCGAGCATTTCAAAACCGATATAGCCCGCGTACACCGAACGGATTGATTTTGCCAAAGCAAGTAAATCGATATCGAGTGCACCCGCTGTTTTAATGATTGAAAGGTCTTTTTTCTCCTGCCGAATTAATTCCACAACAAAAGCGAGCGGAGAGCGATGCAATGCATTACCGCCGAGTGCTAGCAGCGAGCCATCTGTAATCGAGGCGGCTGCCTCCTGTATAGATAATTGTTTAGACAAATCAAATCCCCCATTTCAACTGATTTAAAATCACCCTATTACAATCCCATCAGGATCCAAAGCATACAATGTATCCAGCTCAAGTTTGGTCGGCGCATCAACATACGTCCAATCTTTGCTAATTGCAATTGGGAAACTGCTTTGTTCCTGCACGTCGTCTAGCGTAAATCCTTTGAACAGTTGCAGTAATGTCATTTTCTTTGTTTCATCATCAAATCCGTAAATCCCTAGCTGTGTAATGACACGATATGGGCCTGTGTTCGCTGGCAATCCAGCCTTTTCCCGCTCGCCTTTGCCTGTTAAGTATCCCGGACTCGTTAGGAAATCGAGTTCAGCGACAAACTTCTTACGGTCTTGCCTCATTAAAATAATTGTCCGTTCACATAGGGAAGCGATATCCGCTCCTCCGCCTGAACCTGGGAGTCTCACTTTTGGATTTTCCCAGTCACCGATGACGGTTGTGTTTAAGTTTCCATATGCATCAATCTGGGCTCCGCCCAAAAAGCCATAACGGATCCAGCCTGCTTGCGCTAAACTCATGACGTAGTCCATCGAACCTACTGTTACACCGTTTTCATATGTTAATGATTCACTTACTTGAATCGGTAGTCTGCCGGTTGGTTTCCCACCGACACCGCCACCTTCATAGACGAGTAGAATGTCGGGTGCGTGCGTATTGAGTGCCAGCACGGATGCGAGTAACGGCATCCCTGTTCCAACGAAAACAGCCGTGTCTTTCGGCAATACGCGAGAAGCCGCGATGATCATTTTTTCTGTTTCAGTTGCCATCTTTACCCTCTCCTTTTCGCTACTTTTGGATATGGTGCCAGTTTCTTTTCAATCTTTTTCAATTGATTGACAACACGGACGCCGCCGATTTTCTCTAAGTACTGAAAATGGTCTTTGCTTCCGTGGACGTATGTTTCCAAGTAATCTGCAACACCTTCATCTGATACGGATGCGTCAAGCCAGATTTGCCAATGGTCTTCATCGAATGAATACAAGCCCGGGACTTGATTTGGGTGGGAACCGTATGGGGTTTCGACCACCGCATCAACGACGAAATAAGGAATTTTCGTCAATGCTGGATCATTCTGAATGACTTCATCATGCACGATTTCTTCAGCAGTGATCAAGACAAATTTGGCTGCATGTGCAATTTCGATGTCTTCCGCAATATTGCCGTCTATTTGACAATTGCCGTACCGATCTGCACGATGGACATGAATGATGGCTACATCTGGATAGCATGCCGGAAGGAGTTCCACGGGTTCATTGGTAAACGGGTCAACAATTGTTTTAGAACCGCTATACTGCAATGTATCTGTTCCAAGAGATGATCTGGTCGGATAAAATGACAGTCCTTTCATTGCAGCTGTGAAACGCCATTGGAATCCTGCATTCGTCGTTTCCGATAAGACTTTAAGGCGTCCCGATTCAACTGCCGCTCTTGCAGGCCTGGCCAATCCGCGCACTTCATCCGCAAACCCGTAAGATACTTCTGCTTTCGTTACGTTGCCTGATGCCGCGAGCAATTGCCAGTCATGCTGAGATCCTTTCGTTCCGATTGTTAGGTCTCCAACTTTTTGACGAATGATTTCGTGGACCGCCGCAAGTGGGTTGCGGACCGAGCCCATGCCGCCGAACACGACGTAATCGCCTGCTTTGACGCCGCGCGTTACCGCCTCTTCAATTGTCGTCAATTTATCTCTTTTCACCATCGATTTATGCTGTTGACGGTAAGCCCTCATCTCGTCTGGGTGCGCCCATCCGTATAACTTGGATGAAGCTGTTTCTTGTGTAGTAGTCATTTTTTATTCCCCCTTATCTTCTATCGACTGCTTTTGCCGAGCGGTCTCCGGCGAATTGAATGAGCTGTACAATGATGATTAAAATGACGACAGTTGCCAGCATGATTTCATTTTCAAAACGATAGTAACCGAAGCGAATCGCTAAATCACCGATACCACCTCCACCAATCATCCCGGCCATTGCCGAGTAGCTCAGTAAGCTGATAACTGTGACAGTGAGACCGGCAATCATCCCTGATCTCGCTTCTGGAAGCAACACATCTTTGATGATCAACCACGCAGATGCACCGGTTGATTCGGCCGCTTCAATGACGCCTTTGTCAATTTCCCGCAAAGATGTTTCCACCAAACGGGCATAGAATGGGATTGCCGCAAAGGTCAGCGAAACACTCGCTGCAGTGGGTCCCATTGTCGTACCGAGAATAAGTTTCGTCACAGGAATCAAAACGACGAGTAGTATAATGAAGGGAATCGATCGAATAACATTGACGATTGTCCCTGCGACACTCTGTAGGACTCGGTTTTGCCAGAACATCCCTTCACTTGTTACAAATAGACCAACGCCTAAAGGAACACCGATGACGATTGCAAATGCGACGGCAATCCCCATCATCCAAGACGTTTCAAGAAAAGCATTTCCGAAATCAGTTATAATATCAGGCGGCATTTGCGAGCACCTCCAATTGGTTTGTCCGTGTTGTAATATAGTCGATTGCATTCTGTAATTCTGTTTTTTCTCCATCAATTTCAATGATGAGCGTTCCAAGCGGACGGTCCTGTATGTACGTTATCTGACCGTGAAGAATATTGATGGCGACGTTGTATTTCTTCAACGTTTCTGCAATGACGCCTTCTTCAGCAGATTCCCCGCGGAACACGATTTGGACGATTGACCCTTTTCGGCCCGTTAGCAAGCGATCTGGCAATGTTAAAGAATGGACCGTTTGCACAAATTGCTTTGTTAAAGCCGTTGCTGGATTCGCGAACAAGTCATAGACGTCACCTGCTTCAACGACTTTTCCGTTTTCCATCACGGCGATGCGGTGGCAAATCTGTTGTACGACTGCCATTTCATGCGTGATCAAGACAATTGTAATGCCTAATGTCTGATTGATTTCCTGAAGCAATTCTAAGATGGACGCTGTCGTTGTCGGGTCAAGAGCCGAGGTTGCTTCATCACACAGCAACACTTTCGGTTCATTTGCCAGTGCACGTGCAATGCCGACACGTTGTTTTTGTCCACCCGATAATTGAGCTGGATAATGTCCCGCACGATCCGATAAGCCAACCATGTCAAGTAATTCCGCTACGCGTTTCTTGATTTCACTCTTGCTTTTGCCCGCAGCTTTCAATGAAAATGCGACATTATCTGCGACCGTTTTCGAGCTAATCAAGTGGAAGTGTTGAAAAATCATGCCAATCTTCACACGTTCTTTCTTAATCTCTCTCTTCGTCAATGAAGTCATTTCTTTTCCGTCGATGAAGATTTGCCCCGCCGTCGGTGCTTCCAACATGTTCAAGCAGCGCAACAATGTACTTTTTCCGGCGCCACTGTAGCCAATAATTCCGAAGATTTCACCTTGCTGAATGGTCAGGGTGACATCTTCAACGGCTTTCACGTCTTTATATTGTTTTGTCACATTGACGATTTCAATCATTTAATTCACTCCTTTTCTGCTTGATAAGGTGGTAGCACATAACCCGCTGCATTTTCTTTCGTGTATTCATAGAATTCGTCGGAATGATACGCTGCCTTCAATGCTTTGGCAAACGGCTTATCTTCGTCTTCTTTTCGTATCGTCAAGTAAATCAAGTAATCTTCAGATGTTTTCTCCACATCGACCGCTTCAGTTAATTTCAAACCTGATGCCAGAGCGAAGTTCCCATTGACGAATGCGAAGTCAGCATCACCGAGTGACCTAGGTGTTTGCGCCGCATCCAGTGGTTGGATTTTCAAGTTGTATTTATTGGTTTCCACGTCTTTTTCGGAAGCTGTTATCGGATTAACATCCTCAGAGATTGTGATCCAGCCGTAGTCTTCCATCATGTTCAAAGATCTTGCCAGGTTTGTTGGGTCGTTTGGCAACGTCACCGTCATGCCTTCTTTTACATCCTCAAGAGCTGTATGTTGGTCCGAATAAAGTGCAATTGGAGCAGTCGGAACGCCATATGCAGGTACGAGGTCCATGTCATGGGATTCATTGAAATTCACTAAATAGTTTCGATTTTGGAATAAGTTCGCGTCGATATTTCCTTCATTTAGCGCATTGTTCGGCTGGATATAATCATTGAACTCGACAATCTCAACCTCGAAGCCGTCTTTTTCAAGTATAGGAATAATCCCTTCCTTCAATTGATCACTATAAGGACCCGCTGTTGCGCCGATCTTAATCTTCTTTTCATCATCCGCAGATGCAGACCCGCACCCCGCCAATACCAGTACACTAATTGCAATTAGCAATAAATTTCTAAACACTTTTTTCATCTTCTATTCCCCCTAAATTTCTAATTTATATACAAAAAAGGCCTCCAGCAATTCGCAATATTGTCTTTGAACAATATCGTGAAAGTCAAGAGGCCTCCGGTTGTCCGGTCAGCTTCACTTCTTATTTTCAGTTTTCAGTACTGGGAACCGTTTTTTCTCAGTTCGATCGATTTGAACGATTTGTCCTTCATGGATGGTAATGTGTACCTCTCCAAAATCCAAACCTTTCAGCGCCTGCGTAATCGCATCGATTTTAACTACATCATTCACTTTCAAAACCATTGCGCATCCTCCTTTTTTTCTGAGTGACGGTCACAACGTCTAATCTGATGATTGGCAATCAATTACGCCTCGGCGTAATTGCGTCCAGATTTTGAATCGAGCTTGCTCGATTAACTCCTTTCAAAATCTGTGACATCCGCCGGAGGCTTTATCAGGGAGGAATTGAACTTCATTCCTCCTCGTTCAGCGGGCGGTTGGACACCCATTGAACAGGATAACAAAACCACATTCATCTCCCACCTATAGAGGTGAGAGTCTTCTGCTGAAAAAAGATAAAAAAGCGGCCTCTTGTGAACTAAGAGGTCGCCGCAACACGTAGTTTGTAGGCAAAACCTCTCATCTGTCAGATGACGAACGACATCTGCTGGAATTGGCACCGTTTGAATGAATTCAATGGTTGCTGAGGCGTCAAAGGGCCAGTCCCTCTGCCTCTCTTTATAAGAGTTTTGTTTATGTAATTGATATTCATAATAATCCATCTATTCCGATGTGTCAACTATACTTTAAAACTATTTACTTTTTAAGTGACGCCTCTACCAATTTCCCATTCCAATTCTCGCGAATGAAGGGCGCTCTTCCCGACTCTTCTTTGAAGACTTTATATTTTTCTGGGTTCTTTTGATAATAGTCTTGATGATAGTCCTCGGCAGGATAAAAGATTGTGGCTTGAACGATTTCAGTAACAATTGGTTTTTCAAAGCGACCACTTTGGATTAACGCCTCTTTTGAGCGTTCCGCAACTTGTCGCTGTTCCTCATGATGGTAAATAATCGCCGTGCGGTAAGAAGTTCCACGACTGCCAAACTGACCATCTGCATCCGTCGGGTCAATTTGCTGCCAATAGAGGTCTACTAGTTTTTCATATGAAAAGACAGTCGGATCGTATGTGATTTGAACCGCTTCCGTATGTCCCGTAACCCCCGCACGCACTTCCTCGTACGTCGGATTTTCAGTGACGCCTCCAATATAACCGGAAACTACTTTTTCAATACCGGGTTGCGTATCAAACGGCTGCACCATACACCAAAAACACCCACCCGCAAATGTTGCCAATTCAATTTTTTTCTGAGTCATCATAATCCCCCTCTTCGTTATAATAAACGCCCCTGCCATATAAAAACGACCCCTTCCTAAAAGAAGAGGTCGCCGCATAACAAATATCGCGTGCAAAACCTCTCATCTGTCAGATTCATAATAAATCTGTTGAAATTGGCACCGTTTGAACACTGTTCAATGGTTGCCGAGGCTTCACAGGGTCAATCCCTCCGCCTCTCTTTATAAGAGTTTTAGCTATGTAATTGATATTCATACTAGTCTATCCATTTAGATAAGTCAATGTCTGAAAATATAATTTTGTGATTTTTTACTATATTGAGTAAGATATACGATGTTTGAATGTTTTATTGGTTGTGAGGAAAGAACTAGATCCGTTCAGTTTCGATAATGCTTTTAAGTTGGTGAGTAAGTGAGTGAAATAGGTGCTCTTGGCACTTTCGGATTACAGAAAATTATCCGATTTAAATTTGGTAGGGTTTCTTTGTTACTTCTTAACGGTTTTTCTGGATAGCGTTTTGTGTGACTTAGTGACTGTCGGTGCGTCGGTTTTGTGGGGTGTGGATATCGGCGGTTGGAAACCATATTTGGGCGGTCCCCACATGATTCAGAGATGGGCGTGTGTAGGAATATAATCCGTCGGCTACCAAAACGGCTGCCTTGGAAATACTCATCTCTCTGGGGGCACTTGAATCGAATGTTTTGTTAAATATTCCTTTTTAAAGTTGGGATAGTGAGATTTCCACAAGGTATGCACGAAATACAAAAAGGGCAGCGCGGCTATTGGCAATAGGAATAATAAGAACCAATATGGACTTTCTGTAATTCCTAGGATTGCGCCGCCTATGATTCCAAACAGAATATAAAGAATAGAACCATAACAAAGGCTTGCGTAGACAAGCAAAAAAACGATATTCATATAAACTAATACATACATGGTCATCTTATTCCTTTTACCTTCTACCTGTTGACTTAACTTCCAGTTCGCCTTGATTTCCGAAGCGGACTGTTTCAATACTTCTCTTATATTTATCATTATTTTTTTCATTTATTCGAGACCTCCATTACTTCTCCGCATACAAAAGCTGTAGCACTTTTCTTATTTCTCCAATTCGTATGTTGCGTTATCAATTTTCATGATTTTATTTTCCTGGGTCAACAATTTAAGAACTTTTTCCCCTTCTGGTGTTAGTGGTAGGGTAAATGGGATCGCATGGTTTGGCTGAATAACACCTGCATATCGCTCAGGTAGGAGTATCTCTTCACGATTGAATATATATTCTACTGTTCCTTCCGTCTCCACGCCCAACGTGTATTCTAACGTAATATCTTTGATTCCCTTTTCTAACCGGTTAATGCCTAAGAATAACATGACACTCCCACCAGCCTTTGTTTTTACAAGGTCAAGTGCGTGAATACTAAAGTCGTCCGCAACGCCAATAGTTGGATTAGCTTCTACAAGACCCGACAATTCTTGATATACCCCATCTTCCAATGTGACACCATTTTCCTCGTCTACTTTTAATACTTGCAACGAAAGCGCTTGTGGCTCTTTATTCTTTTTCACGTTTTCTTCATCCGTTGTCTTCTGTTGCTTGTCATCGGAGGCATTGCACCCCATTAATAGTATTGCGACGAATAAAATTCCAAGTAACTTCTTCATTTTCAAACTCCCCAATCTTGAATTAACAGTACTGTCGACTATGTATATATTTACTATAAAAACAGAGTTCCATATTGCAGATACGCATTTGTATCTCCAACCTTCCTATCATTTAGCTACTGATTCGGTTCTATGGGCGGTTGCAATCGATATTTGGGCGGTACACCGCGTACTTCGAGCGGTCGCACGCGATTTATGGGCGGTACACTGTGAGCTTCAATTACTTTTCGTTGTATAAGCTACCTTGTTCATTAAAATTAAAGCTTTTACACTATCTTTTTCCATCTAGCAATCCCAATTTATTTTAAATGCCCAATTGCCAGTTGGTTAACTGAATATATGTAATCCGTCAATCTACCACTTACTGCCTTCTTTATAAAACAACATCAAACGGTTATTTTGTATCTAATTTCTGATGGAATGATTGACTTTGTATTCAGCGTTTGCGACATATCGAAAATATCATTTTCCGAAAACTCGGGAATCATATCTTCACTTCCTACTTTCACTTTTTTAAGATTCGTCTTGTCTTTCATTCAGTGGTAAACCAAACTCTGGATAAACCTGCTTTACACTATCTATATTTTTAACAATATAAAAATACCTATGGATATAAACAGAGAAATAGGCAGTGATAATCGATAGTAGAGAAATTAGAACTACGATAATAAGCATTATTGTAGATTCACCGTAGACAGTTGATAAGATAATCTGACCTATTACATATCCCATTCCTGCAACTGAAATCCAGCGGACATTGATGTTCTTTTTTTGTTGTAATTCATGATACGTTCCCGTATAAAGCGCTTTTACATTTAGCCAGTTAACGATCAAAAGTAAACCGACAAGTAGAAACAGTCCTATAATAAAAGGTGCTTTTCCCTCCACTCCAACATGGTAATACAGCAATTTCTGCACTGATAAAAAATAGACATACGTATTAACGACCCCATATACACCAAAAAAGAGATAATAGGACTTCTCAAATTTGTATGGGGCGAATAAATAAAGCAATGCCCAAATTTGTAGGATTACTACCGGTACAATTGCCGCCATAAAGTAAGTGAATGAAAATGGCACACCTAAAATTGGAATCATACCAATTACATATAATAATATTAAGAAAAATGCGATGACGTTTGATCTATTTTCTTTAGGTGTTTGGAATTTCAAATAAGATAACGCAATCTTATCAATTTTTTTCTTTTCGATTTTAGGTTCTCTCCTATCCTTTAAACCAAGAAACATTATCGTCAATGTTTCTTACAACTTTTTTGATAGCATCTGTTTCTCCGTCGTTATGCCGCGTGACACCGACCTGGGAAGAAATAACTTATCCTTTCTTATCTTATAAAAAAAGTATTTTTGCTGATTCACTATAAAGGAGTGATAAGGCAAGTTGGACGATTACATATCCCATTGAACAACTAAAAGCGTTACAATCCTGAAAATATCATTTTCCGTGAATTTAGGAATCATACCTTCACTTCTTTCTTCTCTTGATTTTCTTATTTACTTTATTTATGCTTCTTTCGCTTTTTCACTGGCAGGTTCCTTTGATTTTTCGGTAACCCAAAATGAGGATAAATTTTCTTGAGTGTTTCCTCATTATTGCTTAAAAAAATGTACCTATGAATGGATGTTGAAAAGTAAGCGGTTAATACAGAAGTAAGGGAATATAAAAATATGATAATAATCATCTTTATTGATTCACTAAAAATAAACGTCATTATCATTTGTGCCAATATATAACCAATTCCGGAAGCAGTAACAATCCAGGATGCATTTCCTGCTTCTTTAATTTGTAATTTATAATAAGTACCACTATGTAAAGCTTTATAATTTATCCAATTCATGATTAATAAAAGACTAAGGAAAAGTACAATCCCGAAGATGAATGGGTACTTACTTGAAACTTGGAGATGTAAATAGAGGAACTTTTGAATGACTAGAAATAAGACATACGTATTAACAATACCGTAAATTCCAAAAAACAAGTAATAAGATAATTCAAAACCGTATGGATCCACAATGTAAATAATCGCCCATATATGCAACAAGGCAGTCGGGATTATTGCTGCCATTAAAAATTCATAAGAGAATGGTTCAGCCAGTAAGGGGAAAATCCCAAAAAAATCTAGGAACAAAAGGAAAAATGTGATGATATTTCTCCGGTTTTCTTTAGGTGTTAGTAAATTTAAATAAGACATGGTAATTTTATCTACCTCTGTTTGACTACTCATTTTCTCCATCTCCTAAAACATCATTTAAAGCAAGATGAAACGTTATCAATCAATCCTTTCGTTCCTTTCTTTATTGCATCCCCAACCGAATCCCTTTCCCCGTCATTATCCACATCCATTATTTTTAATTCACTTAATAAATACGTGCTAACTACTCAGGCGACTAAACCTACGTCGGCACCAACTACAACCCCCAAAGGACCACCTAACGTACCAACATACACTCCCACCTGAACTCCGGCCCATGCAGAAGCTGCAATCGAGGCTCCCGCAACAGCAACGTCTCCAGTCACATTAGCAGCAGACGGAATAAGAATTCTATCTTTCATTTGCACTTTTTGTTTTTCAACGCCAGCAAGCATACGTGGATAGATGACGCCATTCCATGTGTCGTCGGGAGCACCGTGCATATAGAGTGTGTAAATATTATCCAAAGTTCGAGAGCATTCAACTACATTCTCTGTACCGAAATAAAATATGCTTTTCTTTTTCCCGTCAGTAAGAATTTCCACAGTCAAATTCGTTCTGGACATAATCCAGAGCGTATTGGCGAACCCTTCCTCTAACTTAACTTCACCGTCGACGAGGTTAACAAGCCCACGAATATGAAGTTTCTTATACGTTTTCTCCCATCCCTTTTCTATTTCCTGTTTTGTTAACGCTATAAATGGATTGGAAAAACCGATGATTGACTTGTATTTAGCGTATGCAACATAACGAAAATATCATTTTCCGTAAACTCTGGAATCACATCTTCACTTCCTTCTCTTACTTTTTTTAGATTCGTCTTGTCTTTCATTCAGTGGTAAACCAAAAGAGGGGTATACCTGTTTTACGTGATCCATGTTTTTACTAATATAATAGTATCGGTGAATGTAGACTGTAAAATAAGCCGTGAATAGTGATAATGACGAGAGTAATACTATGAAAATCATCATTTTTGCCGATTCACTATAGACGAATGTTAATATGAGTTGAGCAATTACGTACCCTATTCCCGCAAATGTTAAATAGCGAACGTTAATACTCTTCGACTGTTGCATTTTATGATACGTTCCTGTGTAAAGTGCCTTTATGTTAAGCCAGTTTATCGACACCAATAAGCTGACAAAGAGTATAAATCCAATAATGACAGGAGCCTTTCCTACTGATTCTAAATGGAGATACAGTAACTTTTGTATTGCTAAGAAATAGACAAATGTATTGACTACCCCGTATATCCCGAAGAAGAGATAATAGGACTTCTCAAACTTGTAGGGGGCAATTAAATATAGCAATGCCCATAACTGGATTAACATAATGGGTACAATTGCTATAGTAAAATACATGGCTGAGAATGGTACAGCAATGATTGGAATCATTCCGGTCACGTATAGAAAAATAGAGAAGTACACAATAATATTCTTTCTGTTTTCTTGTGGCGTTTGGAATCTTAAATAAGACAACGTAACATCATCAATACCTTTTTTTCCGATTTTCGATTCGCTCCTATCCTTTAAACCAAGAAGAAACATTATCGTTAATGTTTTTTACAAATTTTTCATTGCATCTCCAATTGAATCCATTTCTCCTTCGTTATGCCGGGTGGCAGCGGTCTCTCTCGATATATGGTCGGTCCTCCGAAATATACGAGCGGTCTCAATCCATATACGGGCGGTCCACGCGATATATAAGCGGTCCCCAACAAGCTTACGGCGGTCGCATCCACTATTCAGGCGAAACAGCTAAAAACGTTGCAATCATAAGTAGCATTGCAACGCTTTCTTCATTTTACAGATTCAAATTTAAAATTATCCATCTTCACGACTTGGTTATCCTGTTCGAGTGTGTCAATGAGTGCTTCTTGTTCTGGCGTTATGCCGAGGGAGAATGGAACTGCATGATTCGGTTGAATGATCCCGGTATCTGTTTCGGAAAGGTTCACTTCGACGCCTCCCCATATGTTTTCTCCAGAATCGAGGCCTAACGTGTAATCGAATGAAATATTTTTCATAGGTTCATCCAAGCGGTTGATGGCTAGGAAAAGCAATGATGCGTTTTCTGTTCCACTGTCCACGATATCGATAATATTAATACTGAAATCATTGGCGAGTCCATAGCGGAGTCGAGTACGTCTAGTTGTTCGTCATTTGATTTACGCATCTTGTCCTCCCCTCTAGCTAGACTTGGGTAGCAAATGCATCATCTGCTTTAATCCTCAAATTTTACTGATTTGACTAATTCCCAAAAATGATCTTCAATACTTTTTGTATCTGCCGTGCAATTTGTTGTCCAATCACTGCAATGGTGATCAAACATTAGCCCTAATGCTTTATCACTGTTTTTATCTTTAATGAAGCCTATATGTGAATAGACGGGAATTTTTTCTTCTCCTTCTTCTCCAACCTCAGAAATTCTTTTACCATAGTAATAAACAGTATTCTTATCTTCACTTTTACTATATTCACCTTCAAATTTAGCATAGTCAGACAAGTGTTCTAAACCTACCTCCTCAGAATCAGGTCGGTCTTCAAATTGCGCAAATAAGCCGTAGGATAGATTTTCTTCGTTATCTAGCCACGCATATGAAAATCGCTCCCAGTGCTTTTCTCGTTTTTCATAAAAACCCTCGGATAGTTTAGCATCCACAGGTATCCACATCGTATAGGCCTCTGTCCATGGTTTAAAGGCATAATGCCCTTCTGCAACTTCGTCTGTTGAAACGAGGAATGAGCGTGTAAACTCGTCTTGTACTGCAATTGTATCCGGAAGTTCCTTTGTTGTTTCTTCTTTAGCGCCTGATTTCTCCATGCCTGTACATCCCCCTATCAAAATCGAAAAAACTATCAAGATTGGAATTAGTAATCGTTTCAACTCATAGTCTCCTTCCAATGTATCCTTCGTTTGTAAGTCGGTTTGTATTTTTTTGTAAATTTTTTGTATGTGTTTTTCATGTAGGCATTTAATCTTGATGGAATACGACTTCGCAAAATAAATCTAACAACTTCGGAGTACGCTGCTTAGATTATCTAGGAAATTCAAATAAGTCATTTTCACTAGCCGGCAAATTTAAGTATTGCGTGATTTTTTCTCACTCTTTTATTAATAAGCTAGTTTCATTCTAATAATAAATACCACTCTGCTAACCCACTGTCAAAGAACGCCAATATTTCACGAATTAGGCTTAGATAGTTTAGCCCACTTAACCATGTAGTCTCTATTTTATGAAGTGATAAAAAGTTGTTTCAAATCTAGTCTACTGGTACTTTTTTGATATAATATCAATATACCCACTCTAGACTCGTTACTTTGGATTCATTTTAAGTTTTTGAATATTTAATATTTATCTCGATATAAAGATGCTTGAAAAGAAGGGATTTATTTGGCACTAGAATTGAGTGGGGGTTTTTGTTTTTTGGGAATAGCGGAGTGGTGCTTGATTTGGTATGGGGTTTGGGCGGTTGCATTCGTTATATGGGCGGTTGGACGCGGGGTTTAAGCGGTCGCATTCGTTATACGGGCGGTCGGACGCAGGGTGTGAGCGGTCGCATTCGTTATATGGGTGGTCCCTCCCTTATTCCCCAACAAAAAAGGCAGAGCGCCAAGCAAACGCTCGACCCTCTACCTATTTCTTATTATTTTCCCCAGTGCTCCGCGATGAATTCAGTGCGGCCAGAACGGGCACGGTTGTCTGTGTAATGTTCTTTTTCTTTTATGTAATAATCTTGATGGTACTCTTCTGCCCGGTAGAAGGTTTCTGCGGGACGGATTGCTGTGACAATGGGTTTAGAGAAAATACCGCTTGCCGCTAGGTTGGCTTTTGATTTCTCAGCAATTTCCTGTTGTTCTTCTGTGTAATGGAAAATGGCAGTTGTGTAAGATGAGCCGCGGTCATGGAATTGACCTTCTGCGTCTGTTGGATCGATTTGTTGCCAGAATACTTCGAGCAACTTATCGTATGAGAATAAGGCAGGGTCAAAAGTGATTTCAACGACTTCTATGTGGCCGGAATCGCCTTTTTTCACGTCTTCATACGTTGGATTATCGAGATGTCCGCCCATATAACCTGATACGATGTCTTGGACGCCTGGCCATTCTTTAAATGGTTTCACCATGCACCAGAAGCATCCACCTGCAAATGCAGCTTTTTCAAACTTTTTTTCAGTCATTGTCTATATCTCCCTTCATTATATAGCGCGTGTACAAAACGCCTCTTTTAGTAGACCGGTACCCATCCTTCTTGTGTTACGAAGATGCGTGCAGCTACTACTTTGCGATCGGCAGCGAGTGTGAAGTAGTGGCGGATGTTTTCCGGAACGGAGATTAAATCGCCTGGGTTTAGATGCACTTCAAAGAAACGGTCGTCTTTTCCTTGGATGATGAATACGCCATGTCCACTGACAATGTAACGTACTTCATCGTCTGTATGATGGTGTTCTTGTTCGAAATTTTTCAGAAGCTCGTCCAAATTAGGTGTCGCATCTGATAGTGAGATAATGTCTGCCGTTTTATAACCGCGGCGTTCTGAAATGTCATCGATTTCTGTTTTAAAAGCCTTTAGAATCTCTGCTTTTTCTTCATCCGTTAAATTGAATTTTTCACGAAGGTTTTCGGGCAGCTTTGCGATATCCCAGTGCTCATAAACGACTTCTTGTTGCTCTAGAAATGCTGCAACCTCTGTGTGTGTTTCAATAACTTCGTTTGTTCCTTGAATTGTAATTGTCGCCATTTTACTCATCTCTCCTCTAATCGATTTTTGGTTTTTACTTACACTTGCACATTCAAGCGGGCTTCAATGATCCGAATACAGTCATGGAAATTAGTGAATGGAGAATAAGGAATGTTCAATTCCTCGCATTTTTCAATTAAGAAATCCCTAGCAATGATGATATCGGCAAGCTTTGCCGCTTCTAGGTCTGTAATCGAGTCACCGATGACAATGCTCGTTTGCTGTTCGGTCGTGTTGTCGCGAATAATTGTCGGCTTACAGCAACCGCAGCCTTGATTTACACAGTTTTCATCACATTGATGCGGGTAAAGGATTTTGATGTGTTCTCCTGAAAAATCGCTTTCGTTGCAATAGACTTTATCGAACGGCCCGAATGGTTCAAGCAATGGGTGAATGAAAAAGTCGATGCCGCCGCTTACGATATAGAGCGGTATGTTTTTCTCGCGGGTGAACTGAACAAATTCACCAAAACCTTCCCTGATTTCCGCATCCTCCAAAACGAACGACACGATCTGTTCTTTTTGGGAAGTGGGCAATAAAGCAAAGAGTGACTTGACCCCTTTTTGAATGGACACCTTTTGTGACATAATATCGTCCTTGATCTCTACCCATCCAGCAGGAGCGAACTTGTCCATAATATTGATAATATTATCTTTCATCGTAATTGTACCATCGAAATCACAGAAAATTACTGGATTGAACTCTGCACTCATCTATATATCCTCCTACCATCTATCAATAAAACCCCTTCTATTAGAAGAAGAGGTCATTGATACATCTTCTTATCTACAACAACACATAGCGAGAAATAGCCTAGTGTCCCTCTACCTAGATAAGAAATCTCGTATTTTTTTCAATTAATTGTGATTATTTCATCTGCCCATAACTTTGTCAATCAATGCCTACCCGACAATGGTTTTATGAGGTAACCAGCGTAGCTTTTTCCTGCGCCTTTCGCTCTTCCTCTTCCGGTATACGAATGAATTTCACGATGATCGCACTCACTACATAGAGTGCACTGAAAATCCACACGACCCCTTCTGCTCCTACAAGGCCGATAAACGCTAAAGCGATTGCTGGTGCTACGAATGTAGACAGACCCGCGGCAAAGTTCAACACGGACATTGCTGCGCCTTTATCCTCACCTGCAACGGACGGTACGAGGGCACCGATTGGAACGTAGCCCGCTACCAAGCCACCCCAGATGAATCCAACAATACTCGTCATGAGAATACTACCATTTGTAATCACTGGTACATAGAACAGAAGTGGCGTGAATATCGCGCAACCGATTCCACCAAACCAAATGATTGTGTTTTTCCAACCGAATTTATCCCCAATGAAACCGAACACTAAATTGAAAATGATGTTTCCTAAGAAAAACGTTCCCCATAATTGCAGCCAAGCACTTGTTTCAATGCCATGTTGCGCCATATGCATCGGTAAGAATACCGGGAATCCATAGACACTTAAACTATTGATAACACGGACAACCCCACCTGCAGCAACCCGTTTGTTTGTTTTCAAAATGGTGATACCCTTCAATAATTCCGTGACCGCTTCTTTTTTATTCGCGAGTTTTTTCTTTTGGAACTTGTCTTTATTGAGTACTAAAGCAAAGAATGCACCGAGACATACCCAGAAAATAGATGACCACATTGTATTGATGTAACCGAGATACTGGATTGCGTAACTTGAATAGTATGCGCCCAGCACCATCATTCCCGCACAAAACGCAAACCAGAACCAACCAACGGCAGAACTCAATTTGTTTTGTGGCGTTTTATAAATGACCCATGTCAAGAAGGAATAGGCAAACAATGGATAACCGAAACCTTTAATGAAATAAGTGAGTAGCATAATCGGATAATTCATCGTTGAAAAACCGAATGTGATAAACCCTGCGGTACCGACAATATAAACAGCTAAGCCGATTGCCATTGTACGTTTTGGACCAAATACCTCTACACAGACGCCTGAAAACCAAGAAGACAGCGCGATCGAGATTCCGTAGACTGTGAAAATAGCAGCTGACTGTTGAATGGTTAACCCGCTTTCAATTAGAAACGGACTTAGCCAACCAGCTTCAATTCCGTCTCCCATCATGAACAGCATGACTCCGAAAAAGCCCCATCCTAAATTTTTCGTAATTCCAATTCTTTCTAACATACTGTTCTCTCCATTTCTATTTATAGATGTTGGACAAATTGATTGAAAAATAAAAAAACCCTTCCTGTAAAGACAGAAAGAGTTGGTGGCATACATCGCTAGCGCAATATAAATATGCTTTACCCTTTCTATCTCTCAAGCTACGCTTGCTGGATTTGGCACAATTATGTTGCCGAAGTTTCATAGGGCCAGTCCCTCAACTTCTCTCGATAGAAGATTAATATGTAATTGGTCGAAAAGTGTCGAAAGTTAAACTAATGAGTTAACTGTATAGAATAACTAATCTTAAGTCAACCACTTATTGAAACTTTCTAAAAAAATAGTTTGAAATGTGCTATACTATCTAGCATAAATCGTTTGTTTGAAAGGATTTTTGCTATGAAATCGTATATTGATATAGAAAATGGTGTTGTCCCCTCGGTTTGTGCGCTTGATTGCCCAGACCAATGTGGATTGCTTATTCATAAAGAAGACGGGAAAATCGTTAAAATTGAAGGCGATCCCGATCATCCCATCACAAAAGGAAGTATTTGCAACAAAGTTCGACATATGACTGAACGCCTTTATGACCCAAAAAGGATTACTACCCCTTTAAAACGCGTCGGGGAAAAAGGCGATGGACAATTCGTTCCAATCAGTTGGCAAGAAGCCATCACAACCATCACAGATCAATGGAAAAAACTGATTTCCGAAGAAGGTCCGGAATCGATTCTTCCTTACAGTTTCTATGCCAATATGGGGAAACTCAGTTCCAAAGGGATGGATCGCCGTTTCTTCAACCGCCTTGGTTCGAGTCAACTAGACCGGACAATTTGTTCAGTCGCTGGCGAGGTCGGCTACAATTACACGATGGGCGGGCGTTTTGG
Source organism: Sporosarcina sp. Y838 (assembly GCF_056786515.1). NCBI lineage: Bacteria > Bacillati > Bacillota > Bacilli > Caryophanales > Caryophanaceae > Sporosarcina > Sporosarcina sp. Y838. The sequence goes on from NZ_JBXCJD010000002.1 coordinate 149,216, forward strand.
AACAGATCCGGAAGAGATGGCGGAAACGAAATTATTTGTTTTCTGGGGCATCAATGCCGTCAGTACCAATATGCACCAAATCATGATTGCACAAAAAGCGAGAAAAAACGGTGCTAAAATCGTGGTCATTGACGTCCATAAAAACCAGACCGGACGCATGGCTGATTGGTTCATCCCCATTCTTCCCGGAACTGATGGAGCGCTTGCACTCGGAATCATGCATGTTCTTTATAAGGAAAAACTGGTCAATCAATCGTTTTTGGAACAGTATACAATCGGCCACGAAGAGCTCGGCGAGCATGTATTGCAGCACTACGATCCGCAAACGGTTTCCGCCATTACGGGCGTGCCAGAGGAAGATATCTATGAATTGGCGCGGATGTACGGGACCGTCTCCCCTTCGATGATTCGCATCGGCAATGGGCTGCAGCATCATGATAACGGCGGCATGATGGTCCGGACGATTTCCTGTTTGCCTGCTTTGACAGGGCAATGGGCATTGAAAGGCGGAGGGGCGCTCAAATCGAATTCCGATTATTTGACGCATAATACTGCCGCACTCGAACGTCCCGAACTTCAGGTAGTGCCGACGCGCAGATTCAATATGAATTTATTGGGACAAGCATTAATGGAGGAACAACAGCCGATTCGCTCTTTGTATGTCTATAATAGCAACCCCGCAGTTGTCGCACCGGAAGCCAATAAAGTACGGAATGGCTTAGCCCGTGAAGATTTGTTCACAGTTGTTCATGATTTGTTTTTGACAGACACTGCCTTGTACGCGGACATTGTTTTGCCAGCGACATCCGCTTTCGAAAACACGGACATCTATACGTCTTTCTGGCACCACTACATCCATTTGCAGGAACCCGTCATCGAAACTTACGGGGACAGTAAATCCAACCCGGACGTATTCAGATTGCTGGCGCAAGCAATGGGCTTTGACGAGCAACCATTTCTAGACAACGATGAGGAAATGGTTGACCAAGCGTTAAGCCATTTGTCCAACCCTCATTTATCCGAAGTGTCGTATGCTGCTTTAAAGGAAAAACGCTATATGAAAGCAAGCGGTACCGGCAATCTATTGAACAATTTAAAGACGCCGAGTGGAAAAATCGAGTTGTATTCAGAACAGATGAAATCAGCAGGATTCCCGGCTCTTCCAACGTATATCCCGATTATTCAGGATTCCGATCATCCTTTACTTTACGTACCGGCAATTAATCACAACTTCATGAATACGATTTTTTCGAACAATGAAAAACACATCAAGCTTGAAAAAGTGCCTAAGTTGTTCATGAATCGACTAGATGCGGAAAGTCGAGGAATCGAAGACGGAGCAGATGTCCGTATATGGAATGAGCGCGGTGAATGTGAGTTTACTGTTTCTGTCGGTGAGCAAGTTCTTCCTGGCGTTGTTGTGAGTCAAGGGATATGGGGAGATCAATCGGGTCAAAAACGTCTGGTTAATGCATTGACGCCAGATCGGATTGCGGATATGGGCGGCGGCGCAACGTTCTTCTCGGGGCGTGTTGAGGCGGCGGGTTTGTGACTAGATATGTGCGCTGGAGTTTTCCGTTATTGAGAGAGATTTAATTCGGAGTGGACATTTTAGATCGCTTGGCGCTTTGGGGATGCCTATCGCCCTGAGCCTGGATTAGCGCTTCGCATCCAGTCTCAGGGCTTCGGCTACCCCTTTGCCGCGCCTTCGCTAGAGCGTCCAATATCGATAGAGTTTTAATTCAGAGTGGACATTATTGAGAGAGTTTCAATTCAGAGTGGACATTTTAGACCGCTTGGCGCTTTGGGGATGCCTATCGCCATGAGCCTGGATTAGCGCTTCGCATCCAGTCTCAGGGCTTCGGCTACCCCTTGTCGCTTCTGCGCTGGATTTCTCCATTATTGAAAGTGATTTTGAGATGTATAGACTGAGATTATAATGTGATTACTATTTGATACTAATTTCATTGAAAAATGACGCACTCTAGACTGTAGGTCTTATCCCTGATAAAGAAATGCGCTTTCTTAAAGAGACCATCCAGCGAAGGCGCGTCCAGTGGTAGCCAGAGCGATAAGACTGAAAGTGCTCTCCTTTCTGGCTTATCACGGGAGGCATCCACAAAGCGGCGAAGCGGTATTAGCAAAATTTCTGATTCTACACACTGTATTGAAATATTTACTAGTCGCCGTCGCAATGATAGATAACGAAATACGCTTTCTTACATAGACTTATCCAGCGAAGGCGCGTCT
>NZ_JBXCJD010000002.1:151564-423915 GCF_056786515.1 Sporosarcina sp. Y838
ATTCTACACACTGTATTGAAATATTTACTAGTCGCCGTCGCAATGATAGATAACGAAATACGCTTTCTTACATAGACTTATCCAGCGAAGGCGCGTCCAGTGTTAGCCGAAGCGATAAGACTGAAAGTGGTCTCCTTTCTGGCTTATCGCGGGAGGCATCCACAAAGCGCCGAAGCAGTATTAGCAGGATCTCTATCTCATTCTATAAAAAAACGAGCCTCTCGGGACTATCCCAGGAGGCTCGTTTTTTGCTTATACTGACTCGACAACGCCCCATTGGTCGATGGCGCGTTTCAAAGGTTCTGACGTTTTTGCTGCTTCTACGAGAGAGACTTGTTTGACACTTGCGTCAATCGCCGCCCGGAATGCCTTGGCACCTTGCGTCGGTCCATCTGGATGGCCAAATATTCCGCCCCCGGCATTGACGACTAGATTATCTCCGAAATCCTTCAGCAATTGCGGCACCATGCCTGGGTGAATTCCAGCAGATGGTACTGCAAATGTTTTTTCGAAGCCATTGTCTTCTATTAGCGCGTCATTGATTGCCAACGCATCGAATTTCGAAATTGCGACATTGCCATAGGGACTTGGGAACAAGGACAGATCTCCGCCAATAAGTCGCGTTAATTTCCCTACCAATAACGAGTAAGAGAATCCGCCACCTGCTTGTCCTGCTAGAACGCCCGATAATGCCGAATGCGCAACAATTGGCAAACCGATATTGTTATTTTCACGCAGCGTTTGAAGTGCATCTAGCCCATACGCATGGACGTTGAATAATAACGCGTTCGCGCCGAGCGCTGCCGCCTGTTCTGCCTTGTCATGAAGCTCATTCGTCCGTCCCGACAAGTTCACTGCATACAATGCCCGATTTCCTGTTTTATCATAATGCCGATCGATAATGTCTTTTGCTGTTGTAATTCGCTTGTGAAACGGTGTTAATTCATTCTCAAAAAGAATTTCATCGTCTTTGATGAGATCGACGCCGCCTGCTAGCAGTTCTTCTAGTTGAGCGGAGAAAAAGGACAGATCCCTTCCCATGACTCCTTTGAAGATGGCTTTCAGTAATGGGCGATCCATCACATTCAACTGCTCTCGAATCCCTTTTGTACCGAATCGTGGTCCTGGAAATTGTGCAAGCAATTGTTTGCCAAAATCCAAATCGATTAATTCATAGCCTTCAAAAAAAGAAAGCTTGCCGTAGACAGTCGTGAAGATCGCGGGAAGATCTGCCGAATAGTTAGCGGATGGGTAAAAGATTTTCACCGTATCCTTCACTTCCCCTTTTTCCACAGAAACGACTTCACCTTTATGGTGCTTCAATTGCTGCTGTTCAAGATGCGGAATGTCTGTCCAAGACCCGATTGTGAGCCCAAGTGCATGTTGCTCCGCTATTTTTTCTTGCTCTGGATGTGTCGGAAATAGATAAGTGGCTGTAACTCCCATTAAAATTCCTCCTTGTGACTACTGTCGATGAACCAGCTCTCCAATTCTTCAAGAGAGCGTATTGTATTGCGGTTAAGTATCAAATACTTCCCGAGCTCCAACACTTTTTTCCTTCTGGCCATACGTTTTCCTTCATCTTCTTCATAATTTAAATCGTCAATTTGTGCAATGCCGATAGAGCGGCGGACCAATTCGCAGCCTGCATACCCTAGCATATCGGTAAAGTTCTCATCCATTACATGCGTCAGGAAGCCGTCGAGTTGTGTATAAGGCTCATTGGATTCTTCTCTCCAAACTTGGGCGAATGTATCGGCGTATGCATACCATGCTTCCCGCGCTTGTTCATAGCGCTTCGTTTGAAATTCAGGGTGTCCGATTCCATTTAACAACAAGCTTGCGATAAAATGCCCCATGTCAAATCCGAACGGCCCAAAACAAGCAAACTCGGTATCGAATACAACTGTTTTATCTTCTCCCATGAAAATGGCACCACTATGTAAATCGCTATGGATGAGCGCATCCGCTTTCGTCATGAACTTATGTTTTAATTTCGCCACTTCCAGCTTTAACTGGTGGTCTTGACTTAGAAATAATACATCATTTTTCAAGCCTTCTTCAAAGAAATTGCTGTCATGCATATTGTATGGACAATCGAAAGAGAGTTCTTCCGTCATTTCCCGCATTGCCGGATTTGTAAAAGAAGCATTCAACTCTTTCTTTAGTTTTGGATCCAGGTAGAAATCGGACGTATAAAAAGTGGTTTTCGCACTGAATACACCTATGTCTTTCGCAAATACGGTAGATTCCGTCCCATTATTCAAAGCCGTGCGCCCCATTTCCATCGGATGCATGTCTTCCATCACAACAATTGCCATGATTTCATCCAAAAGATGCACTTTCGGAACAGAACCGGGAATGATGTTATCGTATTCCTGTAATACTTTCGCTTCGAGAACGACCCGATCGATTGGGATAGGCATTGACTCTCCTACAATCCTCGCGTAAGGTACAGCCTGCTTGAGTATCAAGCTCTTCTGTTCTCCCGTTAATCGATAAACATGATTGATCTTCCCATCACTTACTTCCGTCACAACAACTTGTTCTTGTTCACTAAAGAAGCCACGCTTTTTAACATACTTCACAATTTCATCTAATTCTAAGAATGCATAGGTTGCCAGTTCCTGTTGACTACTTGATATATTCATGTTTTATCCTCCTTCTGCATCGTCTATGATGATAAAAAAACCCCTTCAGTTAAGAAGAGGTTTTTCACACAACTTCTTATCTTTCAGCATAAATGCTGTAAGAATTAGCACCGTGCTCAATTGAGTCGGTTGCCGGGCTTCATCGGGCTTTTCCCTCCGCCTGCTCCTGATAAGAGTATATTTATTATTTTTAATTACCATTAGATTCGCACAATGTTATATGAAATTATAGCATGCCTCTTACTAATTGTCTATGTAATTGAAACCCATCAAATAGTTAAAACACTGGCTACATATTACTATTTTCTAAACGTTTTGTAAATCAAGAGATTCAGTTATCTAAATTGTAGTATAATTAATGAACGAATAAAATATGTGGAGGCTTTAACTATAATGAGTGAACAACCTAATGAGTTACATAAAAATGAAGAACTCTCAACATTACAAGCGGAAGAATTTGATGTATTAATCATCGGGGGCGGCATTACGGGGGCTGGAATTGCCTTGGATGCTGCGAGTCGCGGCATGAAAACAGTGCTTGTGGAAATGCAGGATTTTGCTGCTGGGACGTCCAGTCGTTCTACAAAAATGATTCATGGCGGCTTGCGTTACCTGAAAAACCTTGAAGTGAAGATCGTTGCGGAAACAGGCAAGGAACGGGCGGTCGTCTATGAAAATGGACCCCATGTGACGAAGCCTGAGTGGTTGCTTTTGCCGATTTATAAGGACGGCTCCATGGGTAAATTCAGTACCTCCATCGGATTGCGCGTCTATGACTTCTTGGCGGGCGTGAAAAAAGAAGAACGAAAGAGTATGTTGACCAGAGAAAGAGCGTTGCATGCGGAGCCTAAACTCAGGGCTGAAGGGTTACTTGGGGCTGGTCGTTTCGTTGAATACCGATCGGATGATGCGAGACTGACGATTGAAGTGATGAAAGAAGCTGTCAGTCAAGGTGCTACTGTATTCAATTATACAAAGGTGACTGATTTTATTTACAATGATGGAAAAGTTACAGGCGTATCCGTGGTTGACCAATTAAATGGAAAAACTAGTGAAATACGGGCAAAAACAATAGTAAACGCCGCCGGTCCATGGGTGGATACATTGAGGGAGAAAGACAACTCCTTGGATTCAAGGGAAATTCGTTTGACGAAGGGCATTCATCTCGTTTTTGACCAAAGTGTATTTCCTTTGAATCAGATTGTTTACTTTGATACGCCAGATGGTCGGATGGTGTTGGCGATCCCACGGGATGGGAAAACGTACGTCGGGACGACAGACACTGATTACAAAGGGGATATGGTTCATCCCCGAATGACCGTAAGCGACCGCGATTATTTGATGGACGCAATCGCTCTCATCTTTCCGAAATTAACCATTGCGGCGAGTGATATTGAATCCAGCTGGGTTGGGCTACGGCCTTTGATCAATGAAAAAGGCAAAGGGGCATCCGAAGTTTCGAGAAAAGATGAAATTTGGGAGTCCGCTTCGGGGTTAATCACCATCGCTGGAGGAAAACTGACGGGCTATCGAAAAATGGCGGAGACGATTGTAGATGTCGTCGCATCAAAACTCAAAACAGATACAGGAGTATTATTTTCTCCGTCCAGCACGAAGAATATGCCCATTTCAGGCGGACACGTCGGAGGTTCCCGAAACTTTGAAACGTTCATGTATCGGAAAATCAAACAAGGCATAAAACTCGGATTGGATCAGGAAAGAGCTCAGTCCCTCGTGAAAAAGTATGGCTCAAATGTAGATATCCTTTTTGATTTATTACAGAAAAACGAGCAGGCAGCGCAAGATTCTGGGCTACCCGTCTACCTCTTTACGCAAGTCCTTTACTCGATCACAGATGAATTCGTCCGTACACCCGTCGACTTTTTCTGGCGACGTACGGGCGCATTACTGTTTGACATTCAATGGGTGAACGAGTGGAAAGTGTCCGTCATCGAAATGATGAGCAAAGAGCTTGGTTGGAGTGACGCGCAGAAAGCAGATTTCCGTGCTGATCTTGAAAAGCATTTGCATGATGCGACTGTTCCGGTTGACGGGGAATAGTGTAAATCGGATAGTTCGATATTCTTTATTCGGCTCCATAGTTCGTCACCTGCCTTCCTAAGAATATTCTACCGAAAAGAACAGGTGTTCGCATGGCAATGTCGCTTTAAAACAAAAAAAAGAAAGCCAATTCATCCCACGACTGAAGTCACGGGTGTTCTTGGCTTAATCATAAAATGGTACAATCCTCGAAAGTTAGAGTGAAAAATTCTAACTCTCGGGGATCGATACAACCTCTGCGTTTTTCTGTACAATTTTATTGTCTAAAGGTATGCGATTTACCTATTCAGTTCTTCAACTTAACAACAGAACTACAATACCCCTACATACCAAAACCTAAGCCGGCCACACAAACAAATGAACAATCGTTACCATAATCGCACACGTAACGAACAGCAAGATGACTAGTGGAATCATAAATCTTGCCCATTTCAGCCAGGAGATTCCTGCAAGTGCCAACCCGGCCATCAATCCGCCGTTGGTAGGGTAGAAGGCATTCGTAAATCCATCGCCGAATTGGAAGGCAAGGACAGCAGTTTGTCTGCTGATTCCAACTAAGTCTGCGATTGGCGCCATGATTGGCATCGTTAATGCTGCTTGACCGCTCCCGGAGTTGACTGGCAGGTTGATCAGGAATTGAACAAAGAACATCCCGACAGCTGCCACGCTGGATGGGAATTGACTAGCTAGATTCGATAAGCCGAATACGATGGTGTCGATGATATTCCCGTCGTTCAGGATCACTACAATCGTATAAGCAAAGGACACAGCGAGCGCACCTTCCATTAAATCCTTACATCCGTCTGTAAAGGCGGACGCCATTTCACTCGGCTTCATCCTCGAAATGATTCCAACGACCACTCCCATTAATAAGAACAACCCTGTAATCTCTTTAAAGAACCAGCCATAATTGATAATGCCAAAAGGTAAGGCGACGAATGTGGCTGCCAGGACTAATAAAATGACAATATGCTTGTAAGATAAACGGTTTTCGATCGTCACTTCATCGAAATTTTTATGTTGGTCTTCAAAGTATACGAGACTTCTGGTTGGATCCTTCTGAACTTTTCTTGCATACAGCGTAAGGTAGGTAGCACCAACGATGGTAAGAATAATCCAGCAAACGATCCGTACCTCCATCCCTGAAAACAGTGGCAAACCGATAATTCCATGGGCGACCCCAACATTATACGGATTTAAAAATCCACCCGAGTATCCGATTCCGACACCTAGTATCGGCACTGCAACCGCAATAATGGAATCAAAACCTGCCCGTAAAAGCAGCGGGAGCAGGATAATAATATAAACCATTGCTTCGGAACCTAGTCCGAAACTCGCTCCGGCTAATGAAAAAATAGTGAATAGAATCGGAATCAGGATAATCTCTTTCCCGTGCATTTTTTTAATGAGATGATAGAGGGCCGTTTCAATCGCCCCCGTTTTGCCTAAAATACCGAATACGCCACCGGTAATAAACAGCAGGAATAGTATGCCTGATGCTTGGGTCATACCGTCATAAAGGGAATTGAAAAACTCCAAGAACCCTGTTGGATTCCCTTCTGTCTGTTGGTAGGTACCGTTCACGACAATCTCTCTACCATCCTCATTTGTCGTTCGTTCATATTGCCCGGCCGGCACAAGATATGTGATGAGCGCGGCAAAAATGACCATACAAAACAAAATCACAAGAATGTGTGGCGGTTTTTTAGGTTGTTTCTTTGTTTTTGCTGTATTTGTCTGAAGCTGTTTTTTCTCTGCCATATAACTAACTATCCCTTCTGACTGAAATATCTATGCTAGATTTTTGGCGTAAGCACCAAGGTCTTGAATCACATGACATGTACATACAATCCCGTTTAAAAAGTTATCGATTTTTATATTTTCATTTGGGGAATGATTTCGTTGGTCGAAATTCGCATAAGGCACGATAATCGACGGTATCTTCAAAATTTTGGTCCATACATAAACCGGAAGCGAACTCCCCAAACTTGGTTGGATAATCGGATCCTTCTCGTACGCATTCGCTACCGCATCCGTTACGACTTGGACAATCTCGAGGTCTGCAGGTGTCCTGGACGGTTCCATGGATACTAAATGTGTCACTTCAACACCTGGATCGTGCTTTTTGATGTGGTTTACGATTTTGTTGAACACATCAGCAGGATCCTGATCCACGACAAGACGGATATCTAACTTCACGGAAGCAGTAGAAGGGATGATGGTCTTCACGCCTTCACCAGAATACCCGCTGGAGATTCCTGCGATATTGAACGTCGGTTCCATTGTCAGTTTATGGTAATAGGTTTGTCCGTCCATATCAAGCTGCGGATAGCCGATTTTTTCACCGATATCTCCTGCGTCAAAAGGAATGATTTTAAGCAGCTCTTTTTCGGTAGCTGACGGCTTTCGGATGTTGTCGTAGAATCCTTCGATTAACACGGTTCCATCTTTATACCGCATCGTCTTCAGCAAATTTATTAATCTCCAGGCAGGGTTAGGCACGATATTGCCAGTATTGCCGGAATGATTATCCCATGCTGCTTCGCTCGCCTTTATTTCGAGTTGGAGTGAGCCTCTTGCACCTAATAAAACAAGCGGGGCACCACTGTTATGAGCAGAACCATCTGCTGTGTAAACGAGATCTGCGCTTAGAAGTTCTTGGTTTTCCTCGACAAACGCGGCTAAATGAGGACTTCCGTTCTCCTCTTCGCCTTCAAAGATAAATTTTATATTAATCGGTAATTCTTCAACTAGCTCCATATACGTCTTCACACCAAGCAGCGTAGCCATTAATTGCCCCTTGTTATCTCCAGTGCCCCGGCCAAAGATTCTTCCATCACGGATTGTCGGTTCAAAAGGTGGAGAAATCCAGTCTTCAATCGGGTCTGGAGGCTGGACGTCATAATGTCCATAAAAAAGGACGGTGAACGCATTTTCGTCCTTGATCATCTCGCCGTAAACAACCGGGTGTCCGTTTGTCTTCTTGATGGTGGTGTTGATCCCGATTTCCTCCATTATATTTTTAAGAAGTTCGGCACATTCAGTGATTCCGTCATTTTGCGTGCTGATGCTTCTTTGGCGTATAAGTGTAAATAGTTGTTCCAAATACTCCTCTCTTTTACTTTTCAGGAGTTGTGGAAGCTTTTCAAGTGACATTTGAAGTTCCTACTTTCTTGAATATAGCGATAATAAATTGATAGGTTTATTATCTGTTACTTTACTTTGCTAAAGTAATAAAATAATAAAGTAATTATATCGGAAGGTGTGCTTTTAGACAAGTGTTTTTAAAAGCCCTATGTCTGAAGCCTGCCGCTGTATTTGAGAAACGATTAATTTCCACTGAAACAGAGACATCCAATACCGATGCTTTAATGCAGGAATTCATAAGAGGAGATGGAAAAATTTACTTATAGAAACAAAACGCTGAATTATTTCCAGTCTTTTTTTTGTTGAATAAATACCATATCTTTCAACTCTAATTCCCTTCAATTTGACTTAGCAGCGGTTTTAACACGATATTTTCACCTTACAATAATTATTGTAGGTCGTGTAATTCGTGTGTCGATTTGGTTGTTGAAATAGTTGCGATTTGTTTTTAAACGTTGATGCATAGGCATTTTAAAGACCGCAAATTCATATGCGAATTAGCGGTCTATTTCGTGCTTTATTTTGAATTTCGCACCACAGAACTGAACGGGTTAGGGACATTCCGGAGAGGGCTATTTTTTGATTCGTTTCACAGGCAGTTATGCTTTAACCTACAACGCAAACTTGGTTTTTCCCATTCTCTTTTGCCTGATAAAGTGCGATATCTGCAGAATTGAATAATTCCTTAAATTCCACTACTGTCCCTTTTCCGTTATCAGCCACACCAATACTTGCAGTAATTGAAACGAACTTCCCTTCGTTTTCCACTTGAATCCTTCTAATCGTTTCCGATAGCTGTTCAGCTTTCTTTTTCCCGGCTTCCAGTGAAATGTTTTTCAGAATAACGACGAATTCGTCTCCGCCAAATCGACTCATTAAGTCCGTTTCTCTGAAAACCGTTGAGCTATATTGACTAATCTGCTTCATAACAGCGTCACCCACCAGATGTCCAAATTCATCATTAATGAGCTTAAAGTTATCGATATCAAATGCGATACATACGATGCTTTCATTGTTCCGTGATGCTTTTTCAAGCCACTCATTCGTAGTACTTTCCAAATAGCAGCGATTGTAAAGTCCTGTCAAATAGTCCGTGTTGGCTCTCTTTTCAGTGATGGAAAGACCATGTTTAACTTCAAGCTTAAGTGCCGCTAACGCTAGTCCACTCTTAGTGATTTCATTGAGCACGGTGATGTATTCTTTTTGAACTTCATAGCCAAGTAATTTGTCATCCATAAGCTCGCATAAGTCGCATCTTTGTTCTTGTATATCTTTCAATAAATTAAAATCATCATAGCTTGCTGCTAAATCCTTGGCAGTGGTGTATGCATCAAACGCTTCCCTTAATTGGTTTTGCGCAGCAAACCATTTACCAAGTAAATAATAACATTGGGCCTTTTCCCTGATAAACGAGTCTAAAATTGGATGGTTGATCATCTCATCTACCAGTAGTTTCGAAGTTGTTAAATCCCCCAGTCCAATATAAGCATTTGCCATGTTTAATGTGACCCTTAGTTCTAAAATTGGGCTTGCCGGTTGATGTAATTTCGCCATCTCAAGTCCGATTTCAGCCATTTCAAGCGCTTCTCTATAGTTTTCTTCGACGATGCATATATGACTGTAATTGCTATATCCGTTGCTAACTAGATTGTAATGTTTTAATTTCTTACCCAAATGAATGCTTTTTTCGAGTGTTGCTTTTGCATTACCGTAGTCTTTGTTATAGGCATGGAGTAAATAATACATATTATATGAATGCAGTTGGTCTGTTTCATTGCCATATTTAGTACATAGTTCTTCGTGAGCCTCGATACTGTTAAAAGCTTCGGTTAAATCGCCAATCGAGTAGTAGGCGGCGGCTGAATACGCATGAGCCGCGAGGACAAATTTAAATTCATTTAGCCTAAGCCCGTTTTCCAACAGATGGCGGCACCCCTCGATTGTTTCTTTGTACTTGCCTTCAGCCCTTAAAGTCGATACGTTTTCGAGTAGTAAATCTAAGTCTTTTTTCTCCATAGCCTTCTCCTACTTGTCGAATTTTATAGTTTTTTGTAGACTTTGTCCTAATTTATTTCATAGTTCCATCGTATCATATTGTGGGATATTTTAGTAGTCCGTTATAGTAGTTATTTTAATCTATTGAATAATCAAGTGACTGTTTCTTTAGATTAAAAACTCATTATTGAACACGGTATGGACAGTGGTGAATAAAAACAGCTCCATTCCACAATTAAAACTGTGAATGAAGCTGTTGTTATTGTTATTCTTATCGCTCACACGCGATTAAATCTTTATCGCGATCACTTTTTTTGTTCAGATCATATAAAGCTTTGGATACGAATGGAGCGTACTTTGTTTTGCCGCCTACATTTTTAACAGAGGCTGATTTTGCCACGCCGCCTTTATACACCTTGTTCAGTTCAGTGCAATTTTTGTAGCTCACTGCTTTCGGGCTAGCTGCATCTACTTGCAACGCTTTAAATGAGAAACTGATAGCAATTGCGAGTGTAAGTATTGCTGTGAGTATCTTCTTCAAACCATCGACCCCCTATTCCATAATTCTATATTATCAGCTTTCAAGGTATATAGAAACCCTGATAAAGGAAATTCGATATATTTCTGGAAATTCCCTACTTTTAACTATACTTTGACGTCCAATACCGTCTTAAAGCACGATTATAGAATTCCCGGTTTGTTGGACACTTCCCTGTTAGTTCGACACTTCACCAATCTCTAAACTCGCCTTGTCATCAAAAAAAGAGCTAGCGTCAAATACAAATTGTATTTGATGCTAGCTCTTTTGGATTAACGATTATATTTTCTTTTTCTCTGTTAATTCTTTGTCGTCTAATTTGAATTCATCAGCGACATCATCGACGATGTCTTTCGTTGAATTCTTGAATTCTTTTAGTGTTTGTCCAACAGCTCTTCCTAATTGAGGCAATTTAGCTGGTCCGAAGATGATTAACGCAATCACTAAAATTATAATTAAACCGGGTACACCGATGTTTGGCATGAGTTGTTCCTCCTTTGAGTTGTGGTGCATTTTATTCAGGTACGTACATCAGTATACCACTTTTTCCACCTCTTGAGCCTAAATTTCCTCTTCTTTCGCCCATTTTTTTAATGACCAGCTGAACAGCAGAGCACTGATTTCAAATAAATGGAGGAATGGAATAACAATTAGAAAAATGGAATTCGATTATCAGGGATACTATGAAGTTCACAGCCACACTATTTAGTCGCTTTCTCAACTCCGTTAAATGTTCAATAAGCGTATACTTTCTTGCACGCTTTTCATCATCCATCTAACCATTTCAAGGTTTAATGTTTTCAATATATGGTAACTATAGTTTTATTTCACAAAAAAGACTTGAATTCATACTAATTAGATACCAAGTGTAGTAGAATGAGAGTTGCTTAGACCCACCCGAATAGTATAATGCCAGTATTGATTTGTAAATAATACGACGCTTACTCGTAAAAAGTATAGAAGAATGTAATGACTACCTATATTGAAGGGCTACAATTGGGGATTCAGACATCTCATCTATTTTTTGTCGAGGTGCTTTATTATGATCTCTAGGACTGGGAAAAAGTACATAATTTGTGCTTCATTGTTTAGTTAGGTAAAAAATTAGTTGTCGTTTTAACACTTTGAATTTGGAGGTTTTATCATGTCAGAAAAAGAAAAAAAGTCCTTTGAAGGTAAAAAGTCTTCGAGACGCTCATTTTTAAAGAATTCAGGATTAACGGTAGGCGGACTTGTTTTGGGTGGTGCTGTTGGTACCCTGTTGAGCAGCGATACAACAACAACCACAACAGCAGTGAAAGACTCAAGCACGCCTAAGCAGGCAGAAAACCTACATGTCGCTTTAATGTACTTTACGCCTGAGCAATACCGAACTACGGAGGCCGCAGCGGAAAGAATTTTCCCTAAAGATAAAAACGGTCCTGGTGCTAAAGAATTATTAGTTGCTTATTACATTGACCATCAATTAGCAGGTGCTTGGGGAATGGGCGCAAAAGAATACACATCAGGCCCCTTTTACCCAGGAGAGCCGACTCAAGGTTATCAAGGTCGCCAAAACAGACAACAAATTTTTGAAGTAGGACTAAAAGGTCTTATGGATCAAAGTGTGAAAAAATACGAAAAAGCTTTCGAGAGACTTTCAGCTGAAGAGCAAGATGCAATTCTTACTGACTTTGCTGAAGGAAAAGTAGAGTTAAAAGGAACGACTTCTACTGCCTTTTTCAACACTTTACGGTCTGCAACAATTGAAGGTGCATACTCAGATCCTTTGTATGGCGGTAATGCAGGTATGGAAGGTTGGAAGATGAAAAACTTCCCTGGTCACCAAATGAGCTTCTTAAATATTATTGAAGAAGAATTTGTAGTAGTAGAACCGATGGCATTAAACTCTCAACATAATCACTAATCAGACGTACCCAAAGATAAATAGCCCAATTAGAAATTTGTGATCATTTAGAGCTTTACGATTGAGGAGGAAATAGTAATGGTGAAAAAATTACCTAAAACAGATGTAGTTATTATTGGTGTTGGTTGGTCCGGCGGTATTATCGCTTCCGAGCTAACAAAAAAAGGACTTAAAGTAGTTGGTTTAGAAAGAGGGAAAGACCGAAAAACAGAAGATTATTACATGGCGCATGACGAACTTAGATATGCGGTTCGCCATGAAATGATGCAAGACCTTTCAAAAGAAACAATCACTTTCCGTAATCATGACAAAATGCGTTCTCTACCGATGAGACAATATGGTTCGTTTTTACTTGGCGTAGGTGTTGGTGGTTCAGGAGCACACTGGAATGGTCAGAACTTCCGTTTTCTTCCTTATGATTTCGAACTGCGAAGCAAAACCATTGAAAAATATGGAGAAGGTAAAATTCCAGCTGACATGACGATTCAAGACTGGGGTATTACATATGATGAAATCGAGCCCTACTACGATCAATACGAAAAAATGGCAGGGATTTCAGGAGAAGACAATCCTTTAGGCGGGAAACGTTCAAATCCATTCCCGACTCCTGCGATGAAAAAAACACAAGCTATGCAATTGTTCGATAAAGCAACAAAAAACATGAAGCTTCATCCATATGTTCAACCGTCTGCCAACCTATCAGAAAACTATACAAACCCTGATGGAATTTCCAGAGTGGCTTGTCAATATTGTGGATTTTGTGAACGCTTCGGTTGTGAGTACGGTTCAAAGGCAGACCCTAACGTTACTGTAATACCGGTAGCAAAAGAAACAGGGAACTTTGAAATCCGAACGCATTCAGAAGTACGCCGTATTGTACACACAGGCGGTAAAGCGACTGGCGTAATCTATACAGATATGACAACTGGCGAAGAATTTGAACAGCCAGCAGATGTTGTTGTATTAACAGGCTATGTCTTTAGTAACGTTAGACTTCTTCTACTTTCAGAAATCGGCAGACCTTACAATGCAACTACGGGTACTGGCGTAATCGGTAAAAACTATGCCTACCAAATCAGAAAAGGACGCGCAACTGGATTCTTTGACGAACAAAAGTTCAATAACTTTGCAGGTGCAGGCGGCCTAGGGATGATTGTAGATGATTACAATGGCGATAATTTCGACCACACTGATTTGGACTTTATCCACGGCGGGATGATTATCCTTGGGCAAACAGGACAAAGACCTATTGCCAATAACCAAATCCCATCGGGTACTCCGACTTGGGGTGCAGAGTTTAAAGAAGCTTCGTTAAAATATACAAATGCGTCGTTAACGGTTAGTGGCGAAGGAGCTTCAATGGCTTACAAACAGCATTTCCTTGACCTCGATCCTACTTATAAAGATTCGTTTGGTGATCCATTGGTTAGAATTACCTTTGACTTTGAAGACCAAGACCGTGCGTTGACTAAGTTCTTAGCAGAGAAATGTGAAGCTATCTTAAAAGAAATGGGCGCAGATCATATAGATACGAGTAAAGAGCTTGGTCCATATAATGTTGCTGAATATCAGTCTACGCATAACACGGGCGGCGTAATCATGGGCGCGGATCCTGAAACTTCTGCGGTCAATAACTATTCTCAGATGTGGGATGTAGACAATCTATTCGTTGTCGGTGCTTCTTCATTCCCGCAAAATGCTGGATATAACCCAACAGGTACAGTAGGTGCTTTATCGTACCGTGCTGCGGAAGGGATTCTCGCGTTCTTCGAAAAAGGCGGTCAATTGGTCGAAGGTAAAAGCGAAAATCAATTAGTCTAATGTTATAATTGAATGAGGCATTTACGATTGTGATTGTATTGTTCAATTTTAATGGTTTGGCAAAACTCTATCTCATTTTCGTTCATCCTATCATCTAGATAAGGAGGAATTACCATGCCAAGTATCGGCTTACCGGGTTTAATACTCATTTTAATACTAGCTCTCGTCATCTTCGGTCCTTCCAAACTACCTCAATTGGGGAAAGCTGTTGGACAAACGCTAAAGGAATTTAAGACCTCTACTAGAGATATCATCAATGATGAAGAAAAAGACAAAACGAAGTTAGATGCTAGTGAAACAGACGTTGAAAAGAAAATCTAATATAAATGGCCAGCTATTCTTTGTGAATAACTGGCTTTTTTATATTTAATAAGGCGTGAAAATCTAATTGATGCTATAGGGTGTTCGCTGGAGTTTCCCATTATTGATGGAGTTGTAATTCAGAGTTTACATTTTAGATCGCTTGACGCTTTGGGGATGCCTCTCGCCATGAGCCTGGATTGGCGCTTCGCATCCAGTCTCATAGCTTCGGCTACCCCTTTGCCGCGCCGGCGCTGGAGTTTCCCATTATTGATGGAGTTGTAATTCAGAGTGTACATTTTAGATCGCTTGGCACTTTGGGGATGCCTCTCGCCATGAGCCTGGATTAACGCTTCGCATCCAGGCTCATGACTTCGGCTACCCCTTTGCCGCGCCGGCGCTGGAGTGTTCCATTATTGATAGAAATTTCATTGTAGAAAGATGCACTATGGGCTGCAGGTCTTATCCCTGATAACGAAATGTGCTTTTATATTAAGAACTAGTTGATTGTAGTGAAGAGCGGCGACTCCAGCGGGAACAGCGCGAGCTGAAGACCCCGCAGGAACGCAGTGACGAGGAGGCTGAAGCCGTGCCCGCGGAAAGCGTCCGCTCGGAACGGAAATCAACGGGATTGAAGGAAATCCGGCCTTTTCAGTGCCCCGGCTTAGCGCGGGAGGCATCCACAAAGCGCAGAAGCGGTATTAGCTGGATTTCTGATTCTATCCATTTCTCTTCAGGCTTTCGTTGAACACTTCGAAGTGTTGGTTGGAAACCTCCTTGTTGATTGGACACAAAAAAACCAGACAATCCCCAAATTGTCTGGTCTCCATTTAACGAATTACCCGATTCGTACCCCACACAGCCTACCTAACACTTAATCATCTACAGCTAATCTTACTTAATTTTAACTCCATCAAATTCATAAACCGCAACCGTTCCTGACATTTCGTGTGTGGCTGCTAGTAATGCGTTACCTGTTGGGCTTTTGGAAGCTGGGATGAATCTTAAGCCTTCTGGCGCTACATCTCCTGCAACCTCTTTCGTGAAGTCACGGCTTGTCATAAACGTTACATACTCAGGGCTTGATGGATTCGTAAGATCATAAACCATAATGCCGCTGATGCGTTCAAGCGCGATGAATGCATACATTTTTCCATTGATTTCTCCAGTTGTTACCGATTCCGGTTCTGGGCCTTTACTGTTACTGCGATCATCTACATCTACATTGCTATTACTTACGTTGAAGTATGGTTTTAATCTCGGGTCATTTGCGATGATTGATTCGAAATCACTTCCGCTATCAAATACGAGTTCCATTGTTTTTGCGTTAAAGATAGAGAAGCTACGTCCGCCGTACCCATAAAGCGCTTCGTATTCTCCAGCTGCATTTTTCCCATCTTCAGTCGTAATTTTAAAATCATTTAGTGTCGTTAGGTCAAATGCATCTAGCTCTGCTTGTGTATAGCCTGCATAATGCTCTGCTTTTAATTTAACTTTATCAATAATTTTATCTACTTTTTTATCTTCACTGAATCCTTCATAGTCACGTGCGTCCCCTTCGTTCGGTGTGATGATGTACGTATCTGCACCTACAGTGAACGTTTCAATGGCATCCGGCATATAGAAAGATAGGATTGGTTGTTTCTCGAGTTTTACTTTGCCATCTTTGAGCGCATCTAGTTCGTTTCCAGCTGCTGAATAATCTTTTACGCCTAACCCTTTAACATTTAGGATTTTTCCCGCTACAAGGTCAACTGTTGCAATTGCATTGTTTTCTTGTAGGGATACGTAAGCTGTTTTGCTGTCAGCAGAGACGGTTACATATTCAGGCTCTAATTGTGCCAAGTACGATTTGCCTTTTCCTTGATAAGACATCCGAACTTTATCATCTAACATGGCCTCTGTAAATTTTAGTTCTGTATGCGTATAAGTTGCTACATCAATGATCGAAATAGACCCTTCTGGATCAATTAAATCACTTGTTTTTTCTGCATTATCAGCTGGTTCTCCTTCATTTGCAACAATTGCTTTCGTCCCGTCAGGCGTGAATGTCACCATGTCTGGCAATGCGCCGACTTGAACAGATTTTACAAACTTCCCGTCTTTCGTTGCAAAGATGATGTAGCCTCGTTCTGTTTTCGGATCGCTTACTGCAGAAATCGCGATTAAATCTTTCGTTGGATGTGAAGCAATGCTCGTAATATCAGCTACACCCTCAACGCCAAAGCTTGATAGTAGAACTCTAGTCGTTTCTGTAATGCCTGTTAATGTACCCGATTTTAAATTTTCAAATGAAACAATGTCAAAACCTTTTACTGCACCATTTGTGACGAATGCTTTTTTCAGGTTTTCATCATAAGCTAAAATTTCTGTCCCACCTTCGCCTTTAAGGCTGTCATAACGGGCAACTTGAGAGACTGTTAACTTTTCAGGGTTCGTGTTATAAAAACTTGTGATTGCGTCTACAACTTGTCCCTTAACGTCTACTATTCGACCTTCACGTTCAGTTGGGATTTTGTCGCCTAGGGATACTAAGTGCTCCCTTAAGTTTTCCCAATCTGAAAGACCAAGATCCGTTACACGACCTGCTTCATAAGCTTTTTTAAGGACGTCATATCCGTCTCCACCTTTTGCTGTGAAGGCGTTTGTTGCTACTGTATATGTCTTAGTGTCTTCTAGTTTAGTGTACGTACCGTCTTCATTTTTATAGGCAATTGAAACGACACGTTCTCCAGCAGGTTTAGAAGAATCGAATTCTACTTTCGCACCTGATACATGAAGGAAACCGCCATTTTCTTTTGGATACTCTTTAAAACTAATTTCAAATGCCTCTTTTAATTCTGCACCCGTAACGTCCATAGTCGCTAGTGTATTACCAAATGGAAGCACAGTGATTACGTCCCCTACTGTGATTGGACCGGCATCTATCGCAGATCTAATTCCCCCACCATTTTGGAATGCCATAATTACTTTTTTATCTTTTACATAATCTTGCGCTTTTGCAAGCATGCCATCCGTAATTAAGTTCCCTAGAATCGTTTCACTCGCTCGTACACTTGTGCCCGGCACATAACCTTCATCAGATGTTCTTGGACTTATTAGTGCATTTTTAAGTGTTACGCCAATTTCCTCTTCATTTACAGCTGCAATTCGATCTTTATAAGGTTTTAAGAGCTTAACTGCCTCAGCATTCTCTTCTTTGTCTTTAGTCGCTATCAATTTACCTGCATGTCCCACTACGTCACCGTTTTTATCAAATTCAATATCTAACGTACCGAGGTAATCTGAATACTGATACGCTTGTACAATAATTGTTTTGTCTTTCGCTGCGCCTTTTTCATCTTTGTCCACAACGACAGGTTTGTCTAATTGCGTATGGCTATGTCCACCTACAATTACGTCAATCCCGTCGACATTTGCAGCTAGTTCTTGGTCATTGTCCATCGCGGCATTATCATCAAAACCAATATGTGTCAGTGCAACAATTTTGTCGATACCCATTTTTTCAAATTCAGCAACCATTTTTTCTGCATCCTCAATATAATTAGAGAATGTAATTTCTCCTGGACTTGCAAGATTTTTCGTTTCCGCAGTTGTCAGGCCAAAAATACCGACTTTTTCTCCGTCTACTTCTTTGACAATTCCTGCGTAGATATTGCTGTTTTCAGGAGTTGCTGAAACTTTCGTATTGAACAATCCATCAAACAATGGATCTTTTGAGAAATCTACGTTTGCGGATACAAACGGGAAGTTTGCCGCTTTAATGAAATCAGCCAATGCTTTATGGCCTTCCGCTGATGAACCAAGGTCAAATTCATGGTTACCGAATGTCATAGCATCGACTTTCATTAAATTCATAAACGCTAAGTCTGCTAAACCTTGGAATTCATTGAAATACAAAGTACCAGAGAATACATCTCCTGCATTTAACAACAATGCATCCGGTTTAGCTGCGCGTACTTCATTTACTGCTGTAACCAGTTTTGGTGCTTTGTCCGTATTCGCGTGTATATCATTCACGTGCATCAAAGAAAGGTTAAACGTTTTTCCATTGCCTCTAGTGGAAGCCGATTCACTTCGAACAATAAAGGAAGCCATTTGCCCTCTTGTAACGAATGCATTTGGTTCAAATCTAGTAGGAGTGGTTCCAACTGTGATTTTATTGTCGATCAATGCTTGGACATAATTTGCGTACCAGTTTTCAGCTCTGACATCTGTAAATGGGCTCTTCGTAAACTTGACGTCTTCTAGATTAAATCCAATACTAATCATCTTGGCGATATGCGCACGTGTCAGTGGCCCGCCAGGCTTAAATGTCTTATCGTTATACCCTTCTACAATGCCAGCTTCAACAAGTGCAGCAATTGCTCCGTAATACGTGTCAGTCACTTTAACGTCTTTGAATCCCGGGTTTTTCACATTCTTTGTATCCAATTCAAGGGTTTTCGCTAAAACGGTAGCGAGTTGTCCCCGCGTTACGGCCTGATTCGGTTTATAAGTGCCATCGCTGTATCCTTTTACGATCCCTCTAGAAGCCAAACTGATAACTGCGTCATAGGATCGATGACTTTTTATATCTTTTACATCAGAAAATGTGGGAATTTTCACCTCATCGGCTTGTGTGTATACCGGTGCAGCTACTGCAAGTGTTCCCGTTGCTACCGCTACAGCTAACGTCGCTCCGAATGCTTTTTGATATGAATTCAATTGAATAGCCTCCTAAAGTTCTATGTATTGTAAGGGTTGATTTAGTCCTTTTATTAAGGTTACCATTCTAAAACCTCTGAAATGTTAAGTGATTATTAATGTTTTGGTAGATTGTCAGTTTAGTGTAATGAGTGTTAGTTTTATGTAAATTTTTGCGGGTTTGGGGATTTTGTTGATCAGGGTTTGGGCGGTCGAGCGGTGGATTCGAGCGGGGCGCGAGAGGCTAGATAAAAAGCGTTGGCTTATAGAAATAATTTTTGGTATATTTAAAACAAACCGCTTGGTATGTTGACGGTAATACAACGAATCTACAGGTAAGCACCTTTCAAATAACTTCTTAAAGGGGGATTTGGCAGATGAAGCAATACAAAAGTATTTTAGTAGCTATAGACGGTTCAATTGAGGCCGACTATGCATTTCGTAAATCCATTGATATCGCCTATCGAAATGAAGGTTCACAATTACACATCGTTAACATTATAGATACAAAATATTTCGGAGCACTTGATAAAGATATCGCTGAGCAAGTCAGAGAAAAATCAAAGGAAATTTTAGATCGCTACAAAGCACGCGCTGCAGTTGCTGGTGTTAAAAATGCAACGTCCATTATTGAATATGGTTCACCTAAAACGGTAATAACAAAAGAGATTGCTAAAACAGTGAAGGCCGACTTAATTATTTGTGGCGCTACGGGGCATACGCCAGTAGAGCGCTACATAATCGGTTCGGTATCTGAAGCAATCGTCCGTTCAGCTAAATGCGATGTTTTAGTCGTACGTACACCTGCGAATTGAACAAAAAAATGGCTCAGACTTTTGATAAAAGTCTGAGCCATTTTTTTAAACGTTTTGTGTTTTCGCTTGAACTGCAGCTTTTCTATCCTGCGCTGCGTGCATTTTAACCATTACAAAGCGTGCAATTGGCTGGATAACTAAGCTCTCTAAAAATAGAGCGATTAAGAAGTTACGTGGCCAAGTTTGTAGGAAGTGAGCAACGAAATCATCTCTAAAACCATTTCCAACGATATCTCCAATAATTGTCATTGTGAATGACATACCCAATACTGTAAAAATCGTACGGAACATGATGCGAGCAGCAAAACCATCTGTTGGTGAAACGAATTTTGACGATAAAAATTCTGCAAAACGACCGATTGCGACAGGTTCAATAATCATAACGATCACCCAAATAATAGGTAACGTAACTAACATGCTCATTGCAACTTCTTTGTTGAATCCTCCAGCCGAAAGGATTATGTTGATTGATCCTATTAATAATACGGATAGTGTTACGATAATTGCGCCGAATAACGCGCCCTCTTTAGCGTTTTTGGGTAGTCTGTTTTCTTGATGCATAGTTTGATTTCTCTTCCTTTCAAAATTCGTATTGGACCTACTCTAAATACAAAAGCAAATACAGTTATGAACTTAACGCAAATCAATGAAGCTGCCGTAAATGCAATTTACACTAAACATGCACTCCGTTTAACAACCCAATCGTAAAGAGCTCTGTCTACTTTATCTGTTTACTTTTAAAATGCTCGGCAATAATGTCGCAATTGTTTTCAAAGGTATTGCGGATTTTTGCGTTAAACAAAGCATCATTGCACCCTCAATCGAAACTGTCAGCAACAACGCGCAAGCGGAAGCCGATTCATTCGAATAGCCTTCCGTTACAAGTTTCTCATAGTAAAGCTGTTGAATGTTTTCATATAGAGCACTACAAGCAGTGCGGACTGGCTCACTCATCGTTGCCATTTCACTGACAATGCTGCTAAATGTATAGGCGATAATGGTGCCGTCTCTTTCAAAGTTGTGAACTAACTTATCAATCATTGACAGTATCGCGTCCTCCGTTGCTTCATGCCTACTGAAAATAGCCTCAATATCTGTGGTAATGACTTCGTTTAAACCGTGTAAACAAGTAATCAATAATTCTTCTTTTCCATTTGGAAAATGATGATAGAGTGCTCCTTTTGTAACGTTACAGGCTGTTAAAATCTCATTAAGTCCGACACTTTTATACCCTTTTTGTTGAAAAAGGGTCGTCGCCGTATCAATTAATATCGATTTTGTATCCATAATTGATGTATTCCTCCCTACATACCAACTGGTCTGTTTTAATTATAACAAGTTTTCAACCTGAATAAAAGTTTTCAGTTTTATTAAATTTTAGAGCGCCTTATTTAGTGAATGTCGCTGCATCCCTGAAATTCCATACATCCAAAAAACCAGACAAATGCCACTTTGTCTGGATTCAACTTTTTCATTATTCAATTGCAGGCATAACCTTTTCTCTCCTAAAAATGAATACTACTCCTCGTCGAATACTTACCTTTTTCTCACGAAAAGCAAAAACAGGACAAGCGCACCACTGCTACAAGTCATAATTATTATGCCCATCGGCCACGCCGTTTGGTCCCCTGCTATTCCTACAAGTGGCGCAACGATCGCCCCACCGATAAATGGAAGCAGTCCCAGAAAGGCTGAAGCACTTCCAGCCGCTTTTTCTTGGCTTTGCATGCCGAGCGAAAATGCGGACGTTGATACCATTCCGACACTTGAAACGACGAGGAAAAGCGCTACGGTCATTGCGAATAAAGAAAGGTCATTTGACACAACGATAAAGAGTAATATACTTCCTGTGAATGACAATAAAACCCCTGTAAAAAGCAATTTCACTTCGTCAACGGTGCTTGCTAATCTACCTGTCACTTGTGCGGCGATGATAATGCCTAAACCATTTAGCGCAAACAACATGGAAAACTGTTGAGGTGTGACTTCGTAAATGTTTTGCAGGACAAAAGGAGACCCCGCTATGTATGCAAACATACTCGACATGATCAAGGCTAGTGTGCCCGATATCCCCAGAAACACACGGTCTTTAAACAAATTCCCGAATGTCTTGACGACCGCCAACATGCTTCCCTCAGACCTTTTTTCTTTAGGCAACGTCTCAGGGAGAAAGAGCGTAACTGCCAAAAACATAAGAAGACCAATTACACCTAATATGATAAACACGGCGTTCCATGATGCGAAATTTAAAACGAATCCACCTGAAATGGGCGCAAGAATCGGTGCTGCCCCGTTTACAAGTGCCAGTAATGCGATAAACTTCGTCAAGTCTTTACCAGAATACATATCCCGTGCAGACGCCCGTGCGATAACGATTCCCGCCGCACCTGATACCCCTTGGATAAATCGCAACCCGATAAAAACCCAAATCGTCGTACTGAATGCACACAAAACAGAGGCAGTCGCGTATACGATTAGCGTAAATATGAGCGGTTTGCGTCTCCCCCGAATATCACTCAATGGACCGAAGATCAGCTGTCCGACGGCAAGCCCTATTAAACACGCGGTCAAACTTAGTTGTGCAAGCGATGTTGAGGTATGTAAATCAGTTGCAACAATCGGAAGCGCCGGCAAATACATATCCATTGAAAGCGGTCCGATGGCAGTAAGGGATCCTAATAAAAGGACAATCCAAAACTTATGTAACTTTACTTCTTTTTTCACTTTCGCCATACGAGATTGACACTTCCTTCTTAATTCGATCTTTGTGGGATCCTATTTCTGTATTTCTAGTAGGCTTTTATTCACCTAGTTGATTAGTTGACTAGTAATCTAGCCATTATTCTGATTTTAATTAAGTATAGCATAAGTTGGAAGCCATGGATTTGGGTGGTTGGTGAGGGTTTTCGGGTGGTCGCGCGATAGATTCGAGCGGTACGCGTTGGGGTTCGGGCGATCCCACGGAGGATTTGGGCGAAAAAATAGAAAACCCTCTCAAGTCTCAAAGGACTCAAGAGGCATGTAGTTGTAATGAAGAGCTGAAATAAGTACCTGCTATTAAATCTCCTTCGTCGACACGAGCTCGTGGACGCGCCATTCGTCTTGAACTTTTTTCACTAGGGAGACCGTTGTAAACTTTTTACTTTTGGAGCCTGGATGACAAACTCCTCTGTTGTTGTAACCTGCCATGTGTCGATACCGGCTTCTTCCACCTTTTCCACGATGATTCCATTGGCCGCTTTTCGTTTTTTTGATACAGGTTGTTTAGGTAC
This sequence comes from Sporosarcina sp. Y838, assembly GCF_056786515.1. Lineage (NCBI taxonomy): Bacteria > Bacillati > Bacillota > Bacilli > Caryophanales > Caryophanaceae > Sporosarcina > Sporosarcina sp. Y838. The sequence continues at coordinate 174,757 of NZ_JBXCJD010000002.1, forward strand.
AACCGTATCTTTGTGAAGCCTTGTCCCGCAATTTATAATTTATCTACTTGCAAATCTATTCTTCAATAAACCACCAATTGCGAAGCAAATCGACGCCATCACAAATGTAATTAGGAAAGAAGGCAAGATTGAGGAATAGATGGTAATGATTGTACTTTCTTGCTCGGCAAGAACTTCAAGCTTGATTCTGCTAGCTACACTTAATACCGTCATGACAAGCGCATAAATTCCACCGAATAATAGGATTTGCTTTATTTGTGACTGGTTCGTTTTGAATAGACGGAAACCCACATAGATGAGCAATACAGCCGGCAAAAGGAAACTCAGTTTGATAAGCATCGGAAGCGTTCCATCCGTCAAAACCAATGTATTTAACATATCTCCAAGTTCATAATCGGCCGCAATCGACTTTTGAATGCTCTTTGCGCTACTGAATAGATTAATTGCGATGGAATGGGTTCCATTCAACAAGTCCAGCTGAAATGCTAGCGGGTTGAAATGAGCCAAGTGCATAATCCAAATGGATGCATGTGTTAGTACTAATGGTAATACCACTGCAATAATGGAGGCAGTTCCAATACCTTCGAGTTCACTCATATCCATTACGGAAATCCCAACTATTGAAACGACAACGAAAATGACTGCTAAAACCAGCATTGAATACACCGTATACTGTACATACTGCGGTTTCGCATGTAAAAACACGAAGATAGTCTTACCGTAATACGTCAAATAGGCCGATAATCCCGTAACGATCAGTGACAATAAAAGTCCGGTTAGTAAAGCATCAAAAAAGGAAAATTTCAATACAGCTTGGATTGACAGACTATCGTCGTAGATCCCATTTGCACCCATACGGAATTTCACTCTTGAGTTTATAGCGTTAGCCACTATAAAAATCGTGTAAATTCCTGAGAAAATAATAAGCGGTTCAACCAATGACGATTTCGATTTTCTTGACAAATACCCTAAAACTGCCCCTACAATGAGCAGAATCACAATTGGGACAATCAAACCGGCGAGCAACAGATTTTTCTGTTGGAAAAATACTAGCATTGATTCGCCAAACGAATTGGCTTCCAAATCAAACTTCGTATTTATATTATGAAGTAGCGTTACAAACGTTGTGATGCCGTAAATTGTAGGTATCGATACTGACGTACCTGATTCTGCCCTAATTTGCTCTTCAAGAAAACTTAAACTCCGCAACTCTTTTGCTGATACCACTTCGCCTTCTGTCTCTTCAATGAAGTCTATAAACTGTTGTTCAGCGAAGTTCATGACAGCCCCGGCACTTACAAGAACGAGAACAATCGCTAGAACCGCTGCAATCAAAGCATTCTTCACATTACTTTTCGATAAAAAACGGCTCGAATTGAACGTCGGTAAATCAAGCGTCCGCGTCGGATTTTGAATCGCTTGGATGACACTTTGCGTAGAGTTCAAACTAATACCTGATAAATCCCCCCCGCAATGAAGGCAATACTGTGCAGATGAAGCAACTTTTCCGCCGCAACCCGCACAAAACTCTACTTTCGACCGATTTGCTTTGCCGTTTAATTTTGTATCCAATATGGCTCCGTCTGCCGTACAATAATTATTGTAATTGGGATAATTTGTCCCACATTCATTACAAAACAATCCGTTTCCCCCTATCCTTGGATGACAGTCCCGCAGCATGGACAAAATGCTGCAGATTCCGGAATGTCCTCATTGCATCGCAAGCAGACCTTTGTCTCTTCTTCGACCTTTATTTCAATATTGACTGCATTTCCACAGGAGCCGCAAAACTTATCGCTTGGTTGAGCAGGGTTTTTACAATTCGAGCATAGATTTGATTGACTTGCTTCAACCTGGAGTTGTTCAAGATTTTTGGATAGCTCATAAATCTCTTTATCAACCTGTTCGATTTGCGAGGAAATTCCCGCGAAATCTTCATCGTGCACAAGACCGAATCGCACTTTTTTATGAATGCTGTTGCCAATTTCCACGATGCTCTCCAATCGTTTTTGTCGCAACTGATCGATTGCCTGACGGAGCTGGCTCGCTTCTTGCACTGTCTGCATCTTTTGTTTACCTTGTTGCAGCGTATCTTGTAGTTTGTTCAATCCGCCGCCGATTTTTGTTTGTATTGTACTCAACAAAACTTCCCCCTCGTTTAGTATTTATCTCGATTGGTGTCTTTGATATGGATTTCTACAATCTCAAATTGACCGGATGAAGTCTCCACCAGATCATATTCTTTGAGTCGATCATAGGCGGTCGTTTGGCTAAGGTGGTTTTCAAATAAGAACGTTTCACGGACTTGCAACTTTATAAGATCGCCTTCCACTATGCCACCTGTTACTTCATTCGTCATAAATTCATACCAATAATACGTACTATCCGCTCCCACAATAAATTCTTTCAACTCACCATACGCTTTCCCAGATGGTTGTAAATAGGATTCGATATAGCCGAAACTTCGGTTATTGAGTGCGTCTTCATAGGCATTTCGGAAATTGATATAACTCTCGGAAGCTTGGCCAATCAACTCTTTATTTTCTTCTTCTTTTTCTGCCTGTGCCGCTTTCACTTGTTCTTTTTCATGGGCTTGTTGTTCCGTTTTTATAAGCGAAGGAAAAGTGAAAGAAATCAAATCTCCAGGCTTTCCACTGACCTTTTCGGACGCTTCCGTTTTATCGCCTTCGATTTTCCGAACAGCATGGAACGTAGCCCCTTTTCCAAAAATCGGCCCAATTGTCCCTACCTCCTGAATTGACTTTTTTGTAGATTCCCCATTCACATATAGGATGCTGTCTGGCGATTGACCATCAAATTCGATGGAATAGGCTGTATTCAGTAAACTGAACGTCGCTGTTTCTGAAAATAGGGCACGGTCGATTTTAGCAGTACCTTGTGACGCAAAGAAGGTATTTTTCCCATTCAGTGTCACTGTGTACTCGTCCGGCAATACTTTATTGATGGTAATCGGTTTGCCATCAAGCGGAAACACCTCACCGGCAAGGGTCAACGTCGTATTCGTAAGATCCGTATCAATCACCAAAGACTGCGACACCGGTTCAATCAAAGCTCTCGGGTAAAAATAAAGCCATGTATCATGCTTGATGCGAAATACTTCGATTCCATGATCATCCAGCACAATTTCCGTCAACTCCGTGTCTTTCACTCGTTCAACAGCATCAGACAACTCCGCGTAAAATTCGGGCAAGGAGTCATTATTTAAATTCTTCGTAAAGCTTCCTTCTACATAAAGAACACCCTCAGGAACAGTCAATTCTGCAAATAAGACCTTACTATTTTCATCGATGATTGAATTGTAAATACTTTCCAATCGTTTCGCACTGTCAGTAACATGAGATAAAATAAAATGAGTGCCGATCGACAACGCACATACCACTGCAATGATTGAAAGCAGAACTTTCGTTTTCAATGACATGGGTTTCCGCCGTTTTACCTTGTGTTCTGTTGCTGTAACTGAAGTCGAATCTGATACAGGCGTCCCGCATGCTGAACAAAAAACAATGCCCGGAGAAAGCTCTTCCCCGCACTTCTTACAAAACTTTTGACTCACATACTTCCCTCCTTTCTTTATAGTAGTTATTGAATGATTACAATATTCACTATAGTCAAACTTTATAGTCTTGTGAAGTCAGTTATAAGAATATTTACCTATTACATTAGGAGCCTATAGTCTCCCTCTGACAATAGATTTTGTAATTGGATGACCATTGTTTTAAATAAGCTGAAGTAGAGAGGAAATAGTTGGGTACCGATTTGGGACAGTCACTCAGTCTATTCTGTAGCTATTGTGATAATACCCCTATTTGGACATCAAAAAAAAAACAGCTTCCATGACTTGTAAACCAGTGGAGCTTTATTTGCTATTATCAACTGAGGAAATGGAGTTTTCTAGTTTGTTTTCACAATTATTATAGAAATATTCACCTTCTAACTAATTACTCAAATGACTTAATATAATCAACATTATATTTTTCAACTCACCAAACATTTCAAAACAATGTCCACTTTCCCTCCCTTTTACTCTATATAGAGGATGAAAGGAGGTGATAACATGGCAGCAACAATCGAATTTCAACAGGCGTCAGGTCGCGTATTCTTCGACGGTGGTCTAACAGAGGACGGCAAGCTAATCCGCAAAGCGAAGACATACCGCTACATTAAGGTAAATGCGTCAGCGGAGAACTTGTACCAAGCGCTGGAGCAACTTGGTCGACTCTCAACTTTGCCGTTCATCGGAGCGGATATCGTGGAAACATCGAGTTTGATTAATTAATTTACCAATTAACTAATCGGGAAAGGAGGAATAAAACATGGCTAAAACACTACAATTGAACTTCAACACAGCAAGCGGAAAAAGGGTGAGTTTGTCGGTGGATGAACCCCGCGCAGATTTGACGCCACAAAGCATCGAGGCAGCGATGCAAGAGATCATTGCTGCGAACGTATTTGAAATTAACGGCGCTCCACTCGCAACAGTTGTTAGCGCTCGGGTTATCGAGCGTAATGTGACAGAACTTGTAAACGGCTAACAAGTAACAACGACCGGTTCACCAGTTTTCGGACTGGGGACCGGTTTTTTTTATGTTAAAAGAGGGGAGGAAACGAGATGGAACAATGGATGAGTCTCATACAGGAAGTCGGTTTCCCGATATTCGTATCATTCTATCTTTTGCACCGGCTCGAAACAAAACTCGTCGCGATCCATGATGTGTTGGTTTCATTAAAAATGCAGTGAAACTTAATCATCTCTCATCAATAGAAAATTGAGTTGGGCTACTTGCTCGTGCTGTAGAGTTTGGGCGGTTGTAAACCATATTCGGGCGGTCTGCCGTCCGGATTGAGCGGTTGCAATTTATATTCGGGCGGTCCGCCATAAGAGGTGGACCGTTGTTGACCATAATTTAAAAAAGGTGGGAATTAATGTTTATTAAACCATGCGAGGGGCGTGTCACATCTTCTTTCGGTTACCGCATCCATCCGATTACGCATTTTCGAACGATGCACTTTGGTGTGGATTACGGAAATACGCCATCAAACAATACAATTGTTGCAGCAGCTGCTGGGAAAGTTACTTTTTCTAAGTCTACAAATGGTTATGGAAACACGGTTATGATTGTCCACTCAATCGGTGGAAAGACGTTTGAAACCGTGTATGCACATCTTCGTTCAATTGGTGTCAGAGTCGGGCAGACAGTCAAACAGGGCGAACGTATTGGTGTGAAAGGGTCGACTGGGAATAGTACAGGAATCCATCTTCATTTCGAGGTCCACGTCGGTCGTTGGAATAATAAATTTACGAATGCCGTTGATCCGTTAAGTTATGTTTTGAATCATGAGGTGAAAAAAATACAAAGCTTGCTTGTCAAAGTAGGTTACAAGATTGCTGTGGATGGACTTAACGGGCCCACTACAAAGGCTGCGGTTATGTCGTTTCAGAAGACTTCCGGCCTTGTTGTAGACGGAATTATTGGGAAGTTGACGACAGCTGCACTTGCTAAAGCGGCGAATGATTATGTGGTGCCGAGGTAGAGTAAGCGTGAAAGAAGCCCGATTTCTCATTTAATGTGAAATCGGGTTTTTCGAGGATTCTGGGATATGTTTGTTGAATACTTTCATGGGTTGGTTGGACACTTGGCCGAGCTGGTTGGACCTTCACAGAGTTTGTTGGAAACTTCCCCTTATTGCTCCCGCGCTGTTTATTTCAACCGACTCACGCGACCAGTAACAAATTGCAACCAGCCATAAACCCCAATTTTGACTGTTTCCGAAACCGCGGAATCTTTGCTTGGATCCAAACAGACAAAGTCAATATGCTGAACGGCTTCATGCTTGCCGATTGTAAGCAAAGCATCAAACAGTTCTATCGCCGTCATCCCACCTGGTGTAGATGCCGGAACGCCCGGCGCAACGGATATATCCAGCACGTCCATGTCTACAGTGACATACACGCAATCTACTTCCGTAGACAGTTGTTGAAGTGATGCTTGAATTGTTTCAATTATGCCTTGCATGCGAGCTTGTTTGAGAGTCACCATTTGAATATGATGCTGCTTGGCATAGTCCACGAGCGGCTTTGCATTATAATAGCCGTGCAACCCGACGTTGATGATATGCTCTCCCTTAACTACGCCGCCCTCAATCAGTTGCCGAATTGGCGTTCCATTCGCTGGACCTAATTCTGCAGGATCCCGTACATCCAGATGCGTATCCAACTGTAAAATTCCGATTGTTCGCTCTGGATGAACATCCTTAATCCCTCGAATCGCGCATGCTGTCGTCGAATGATCTCCGCCAATCATGCAAGGCAACGTACCCGGATAGCTCGTTATAAGAGAGGCCGTTGCTTCTTGGATACGTTGGTGAGATAACAGGATATCCGTCGTATGCATCTCTACATCACCCGCATCTGCAACCCGAAAAGCACTTAAGTCGATATCTTCATCTAAATTATAAGTGGCGAAGCTTTTCCACATTTTTCGAAATTCATTTGGGTACAAAGAGGCACCCGAGACACTAATTGATGACCTAGAAAGCGGCGCACCATATAGAATGAGATCCGGTTTACCTTCTCCATCGTTTAGTGGCTGAACCCATTGATGAACATGTGTCACTTCTTGTCCTGCTACATTCCACGACCATTCTGGTGGTTGAAGCCATCTATTCATTCCCCCACCACCTGCACGCCTTTTTTCCATACGGACTTTACATGATTCACGCCAAAGAAGTACTGGATTTCTTGATAGTTTTTCGCATCCCATAGGACGATATCCGCTTGTTTACCCACTTCAAGAGAACCCACCTTGTCTTCACATCGAATGGCACAAGCTGCATTATACGTGGCCGCTGTCAATGCTTCAGCAGGCGTCAGTCGCATAGATATACAAGCTAAGTTCATGACAAGTGGCATGGACGTTGTTGGAGATGAACCGGGATTGCAGTCCGTAGAAATGGCGACAGCAACGCCTTCATCAATCATTTTTCGCCCGTCTGCTGCTTGCTCACGCAAATACAGCGCGGTTGCAGGAAGCAGGCAAGCAATCGTGCCCGCTTTCGCCATTGCCCGGATTCCTTCATCAGATGCTTTCAGTAAATGTTCCGCCGAAATGGCACCGACCTTTGCTGCAAGCTCTGCCCCACCGTATGATTCAATTTCATCGGCATGGATTTTTGGAATTAATCCCAAACGTTTACCGGCTTCCAATACGCGTTCTGATTGTTCAGGTGTATAAACGCCTTTTTCACAAAACACATCATTAAATACAGCAAGCTTTTCTTCGGCAATCACGGGCAACATTTCATTTATGATTACATCGACAAATTCGTCTTCCCGCCCTTTGTATTCAACCGGAACGGCATGCGCACCCATAAAGGTCGGCACGATATCGATGGCATGTGTTTCCTGCAATGTCTTCATGACACGGAGTTGTTTTAACTCCGTCTCCAAATCCATTCCATAACCGCTTTTCCCTTCGACTGTCGTAACCCCGTGTTCAAGGAACAAATCGAGGCGTCGAGTCGTTTGTTCGATTAAATCCGCTTCCGATGCAGCGCGCGTCATCCGCGTTGTCGCATGGATGCCGCCGCCTGCATTCATAATATCCATATATGTTGAACCTTCTAAACGCATCTCAAATTCACGTTCACGACTGCCTCCGTAAGCAACATGCGTATGGGGATCCACTAACCCAGGCGTCACTAGATGGCCCGTAGCATCTACAATTTCCGCCTCATGTAAACGGTCTGCATAGCGCTTTTCAAGATCGACTGTTAATCCAACCGCTTGAATAATTCCGTTTTCGATCCATAAACTACCGTCTTGCAGTATGCCAAGTTCGGACATCGCTTCTTTTGAGCGAGGTCCTTTCTCGGCGGAAGTGAGCGTCGCTAGCTGAGCTGCATGTTTAATAAATAGCGGTTTTGTCATTGTGGATCATTTCCTTTCGCAAGCATTGGAATGTTTACGCCTTTTTCACGAGCCGTTCGTTCAGCAATTTCATATCCAGCATCCGCATGGCGTGCAATGCCCATTCCTGGGTCTGTCGTCAATACGCGCTCAAGTCGAATTTCTGCTTCTTTCGTTCCATCTGCCACAATAACCATTCCTGAATGAATTGAATAGCCCATGCCAACACCACCACCGTGATGCAATGAAACCCATGTTGCGCCGCCCACTGCATTGATCATGGCATTTAAAATCGGCCAATCCGCAACGACATCTGATCCGTCTTTCATCGCTTCTGTTTCACGGTTCGGAGAAGCAACAGATCCTGAATCCAGATGGTCGCGACCGATGACGATCGGTGCACTTAATTCACCGCTTGCTACCATATCATTGATGATTTTCCCGAAGCGTGCGCGTTCTCCGTAACCAAACCAACAAATGCGAGCTGGTAGTCCTTGGAATTCAATTTTGTCCTGTGCCATTCGAATCCAGTTGCATAAGTGTTCGTTATAGCTGAACTCACGTAAAATCGCTTCATCTAATTTATAAATGTCTTCCGGATCACCTGATAACGCAACCCAGCGGAAAGGACCTTTCCCTTCGCAAAATTGCGGACGGATGTAAGCCGGAACAAACCCTGGGAAATCGAATGCATTTTCTATGCCTTCGTCTTTCGCCACTTGTCGGATGTTATTGCCATAGTCAAATGTGATTGCCCCTTTGTCCATCAAGTCAAGCATCGCCTGAACATGTACAGCCATTGATGCTTTTGACTTATTCACATATGCATCCGGATCATTTGTACGCAGGACCTCAGCGTCTTCTAAAGACATGTTTGTAGGGATGTAACCGTTTAATGGATCATGTGCGGACGTTTGGTCTGTCAGCACATCAGGCGTGAAATTGCGTGCAATCATTTCAGGTAAAATTTCTGATGCGTTGCCGAGCAAGCCAATGGATAATGCTTTTCCTGCTTTTTTAGCTTCCTCGGCCAGACGGATGGCTTCATCCAATGAATCCGTTTTCACATCTGTATAACGCGTTTCAATGCGGCGATCAATTCGAGTCTCATCCACTTCGATGCCGATACAAACGCCGCCCGCCATCGTCACTGCAAGCGGTTGTGCGCCACCCATGCCGCCAAGTCCTGCTGTTACAGTAATCGTTCCTGCCAAACTACCATTGAAATGCTTTTTCGCTAGCTCTATGAATGTCTCGTATGTGCCTTGCACAATGCCTTGTGAACCGATGTAAATCCAGCTTCCCGCTGTCATTTGCCCGTACATCATTAACCCTTTTTTATCGAGTTCATGGAACGTCTCCCAGTTGGCATACGCCGGAACGATGTTGGAATTGGCAATGAGAACGCGTGGTGCATCGGTATGTGATTTAAAAACAGCGACCGGTTTACCCGATTGAACAAGTAACGTTTCATCATTTTCTAGCGCTTTCAGTGATTTTACAATCGCATCAAAGCTTTCCCAGTTCCGAGCAGCTTTCCCGATCCCACCATAGACAACTAATTTATCGGGATGCTCTGCCACTTCCGGATCCAAGTTATTCATCAACATACGAAGAGCTGCTTCTTGTCCCCAACCCTTTGTATTCAATTCTGTCCCTCTGTAACGAATTACTTTTTCTGACGGAACCGCTTTCATAAATAACGCCCCCCTGTTCTGTTGTATTCATTATATACTAAAAGTTCAGTTATCTTTTATGGTATGTTAACTATTTTAAGTTTAATAGCTCAATAAGGGTTTGGTTGGACACTTTTTGGGGTTGGTTGGACATTTTACGAGGTTGGTTGCACACTTGCTGATCATTGTTGGACACTTCGATGGTTTCGTTGAACACTTTTAGGGGATGGTTAGACATTTTACGAAGTTGGTTGCACACTTGCTGATCATTGTTGGACACTTCGGAGAGTTTATTGGAAACCTCTCCGTTTGTTAGACACTTTCCAGGGGGGGGGCACACTTGCTGTGCTTTGAGTTCATAAAAATCTTTTGCTACACGTCATTTCATGTCTTGCATGGCTTGAAGATTGACTCGATCCATGAAGTCATGAATCACTTGATCACCATTTTTTCCACCACCAAGTTTTAGCATGGCACGCCCTACAAAATTGATGCCACGGTTCGAGCCCGAGTAAATCAAATTTGTCTGTGTTTCACTTACTTTTTCCAATGTAAATCCTAAAGTCATTTCAAATGCACGTGCCAGCTGAAATTGAATTCGCTTATGCTTTCGATTGACTGTGTCCTCAAATTCCGTAATTTCCACCACATACGTTTCTTTTCGTTTTCCTTCTTCATAGGTTTGATTGTAAGTTGAGCCTGTCATTTCAGGTTTTTTTTCAATCCAGCGATTCTCCAATACTTTTGGCATAATACGTGTTGCCTGTTCTTCTTCAAATAGAGCCCAAATCACGTCAATTGGTGCGTCAATCAGTCGTTCTTCTCTCCAAATCATTCGTCTTGCTCCTCTCTCCCAGTTCGGATAAATGCTTCAATATCCAAGATCTTTTGTTTTTTTAATTCCATCTCAATCTCTAAACTTTGTTTCTTTTTCAGTAAAAGTTCTTCCAAATGCTCAAACGACTCATCGCGCATGACATCTTTCATTTCCTGAATGGTACAGCCGAAACTTCGAAGTTTTTGCAACAACGCTGCCAGGAAAAATGAACCGTCGTCATAATAACGGTAGTTGTTGGATGCATCCACGAATGCAGGTTCCAGTAATTGTTCCTGCTCATAATAGCGTAGGGTTTCCTTGCTCAACCCTGTCATTTCGCTGAATTCGCTTATTTTATACATGTATTGCCTCCCCTACTAAAATCTTAAAGGATAGGGTGCACCACTGAGTCAATCGAAATATTGCAGAAAGTGTTTCCTGAACGAACATACAAGTTTGTCAGACAGACAATTATTTTGATTATTTTATAATGAAATTGTAGCGTATATACCAGGTTTTTTCACGCAGAGGTACCTAAAACACTTAAAATAATTGTTTATCTCCTTCGGAAGGGGTTGGACGCTAGCTGCTTTGTTGGATACTTCGACGGTTATGTTGGACACTCCCTTGTTGGTTGGACACTTTTCGGGTTGGTTGAAGACTTTACGAAGTTCGTTGGACACTTTCCGGGCTTGGTTGGACATCCTAGTGAGCTACCCTAAACTAATCCATTATCATTACTATTTCTTCCTGCCGCGCGGCTGCGCGCCTCCCTCAATCGCCACTTCATAAGGCTCCGGCATACCCTAAATCAGTACCATCTATGTCAAACAAAAAAAACGCCCCATGAGGACGTCCCTTCTAAACACTTTATGCCTACAGTGATTTGTTTTTGATATATTCCATACCTTGTGGTGTAATCGCTAAAACCAGATTATCCGAACCTTGCCCGCTATCCACGGCATATTCCTTTTCGATCAGTTGTTCAATCGCCAGTTTGCTATTGACATCTGCTTGTACCATTGCTCTGGGCAATGTATAACTTCCTCCATTATTCGCAAAGTGATAGTCGTAAAGACTCTGTAACAGTACATCCGCGAGTTTATTGCCTTCTTCATTCATCATGCTTAAATCCACTCCTTTCTATACACAATTCGTCAGAAGAGATAGGTATCCTTCACGCAGTATCCGCCTACTAAGCATGTGCGCGCTCCGCAAATCGCCACTTCATAAGAATAAGGCATACCCTAATCCTAATCTATTTCAATCAATGAAACAAAAAGAACGCCCCATGAGAATGTTCCTTTTAAATGTATACTGCCTCCAGTAAATTGTTTTTGATATAATCCATACCTTGCAGTGTAATCGCTAAAACCAGATTATCCGAACCTTGCCCGCTATCCTCGGCATATTCCTGTTCGATCAGGTATTCAATCGCCTGTTTGCTATTGACGTCTGCAAGTACAGTTCTGGGCAATGCATAACTTCCTCCATCATTCGCAAAGTGATAGTCGTAAAGACTGTGTAACAGTATATCCGCGATATCATTTCTTTCTTCATCCGTCATACATTAATCCCTCCTCTTTACATCATCAATTCGACAAAAGTAATCAGAATCCTTCTTTAATTAACTAATAAATTTCCGTTCTCTGTGTAGTTTTGATAATGAACTAGTTAAAATCATATCCTATTCATATAGATTAATTTTACAAAGGGGATATTCATGATGAGAAAAAGGAAAAGTAACAAGCTCTTACTTTTTGTTCTCATATCCATATGTTCTTTACTTGTGTTGATAGGCTCTATTAATTACCTGTTTTCGCCGAGCTACAAATCTAAAAAAGTAGTAGAAGCGTTTTATATGCATGAACAAGTAGGAGACTTTGGTGATTCATGGGAATTGCTTCACCCTTTGATGAAAGAGAGATGGAGCAAATCACAGTTCATGACTGACCGATTACATGTTTTCGTTGGCCATTTTGGTACCGAAACTTTTCAATTTACAATAAATGAAAATAGTAAAATCAAGGGTTGGACAATGACTGAAGAAGCACAACCATTTGATGTCGCTTATAAATTTATTGTCATTCAAACCTATGAAGGTAAATATGGAAAGTTCGGCTTCCTACAAGAAGTATATGTCGCAGAAGATGAAGGTGAGTGGAGGATACTGTGGGATTATCATTAACACACAGTTTCCGCCAACGCGGTAGTATGTCCCATTTCCCCGCTCTAAATTTCAAGTTTTTTAATGTGTTTGCCTACTTCTAACAAAATTAAATAAACTATTTTCAAATTCTTGTCCACTTTCCCCTACTTTTCTTCTATCTAAAGAATAAAGGGGACATTCTTTATGAAAACTTACCTTTCTGGGTACGCACACTTCACAAACAAACACGATTTAGATGCAGCAACTAGGTAACATGTACTCAATCACTGGAATGAAATGAACCAAACTGAGCGGGCTGTTCTCGATATGATCCGTCGTTACTCTGTTAAATATGGTGCTGCACATTTGAAACACGAAACCATCGAAAAGGCCATTAAGAAATCCAACGCAACTGTACGACGCGCCATTCGCAAGTTAGAAAAGCTTGAAATCATCGAACGTATTCACTATATCCGCCCTGTCATGAGCGGTCTAGGCGCTAACATTTATGTCATTAAACCTACTAATGACCAGTCGAAATTGAACACCCCGAAGGTTGACGAAAAGCCTTCTGTCAGTAAGGCGGAACCTGCTAAACCACAAAACGAAGCTTTTCTTTCTAAAGCGTTAAGTACTAAAGATCTTAAAAGAACGTCTCCTCCGGAAATTGTGCCCACTACACTTTTTGGGAAGATGAAATCTCTTCTTTCTTCAACAATCGGAGAGAGTAAATTGGCACGCAATTTTTATGGTATCTACCGAAAACAGTCCCTGCAAATGCTGAAATTCAGTATTCACGAAGACAAAGGGGATTTGTTCGAGCAATTGGCCATGCAAGCACTACGGATTTCGATTCAAACAACAAAGCTTAAAAACATTAGGAATCTACCTGGCTATTATTCAGGCGTCTTGCGCGAACTCATCGACAAGGCTTTGTTTAGTGAGGCATTTATGGATTATGACGTGCCATTTGAGGGGTTTTTCTATCGGTGAAATAAATAGTTGAGGTACGTTTTCTGAGAATTCAAAGTGCATCGGAAATTTGAGGAGATGAGTTGAACACAGGATGCGAATAGTTGGCATCTACGGGGTTTGGTTGGGAACTTAGCTGAGTTCGTTGGACAGCTCTGGGCTTTTGTTGGACAACTCCTAGATTTTTCTGGACCCACGGGGTATGCCCAATCAACCCTTGGATTCAACAACATAAAAGAGAATAGATACGTATCTATTCCCTAGTCTATACGTATTTAATTGTAGTGAATTGAATAAACAACATCACGCACAACTACCTAAATGATTCCCCCTCACTGATCACTATACAATTCTAGCGCTCTCACTTATTTTGCTTTTCTATCATTGAAACCATTTTCTCTATCATATAATTCCTTCTCCTGATTCTTCAAAGTGCTTACGCTCATCAGTGTGTGGAGGCGTTGGTATTGCTTTAGTATGATGTGTTTCGAGATTTTAACGGTAATGGAAATCCCCGGCATGAATGTGATTACTGATTGGCCTTTTGCCACTTCTTCTACGCTAATATGATGATTAAATATAAAGACACAATCCGGACATTCTGATGATTTTGTCGGAAATACACCAATTTCGTTAGGTACTATAATGAACGGCGGTTTCCTTGAATAATTCAACAAATCCTTTGCAAACTCTGTACGTCCCTGCCACGATGAAAAATTATTAATGCACGCCTTATTGAGTAGATCTAGTGGTTTTAACTTGGAGTAATATGTACCATGCGTTGTAATAATTTCACTTTTATTTTCCCCAATGAAAAATGATTTAACTGCCAATACTGTTCGGTTAATTAAAAAAGAATCACACATTCTCAAATAAGAATCCCCCTTTTTACCTGTTATATATGTATGATATCATTTACTCATAAAGATTCAAGCGCATTTATCTAAATATGATGAATAATGTAATTATTATGTGTTAAATGTCATTTTCCGCTAACGAAACATCACGTATGGTCCCCAAAACGTCCTAAACGCTCGTTGGATTCCCTATTTCAAATGAACTACGATGGACTCACCCGGGAATACAAAGCACCGTGCACGGTCTGGAAGGCCGCACAAATGATGACTTTTGAGGACGTTTTGGAGCAGTATGAACCGATGATTTCTGCATCTATCCGCAAATTGAATATTCAACGCAACCATGACATTTTCAGACAGGCGGGAAGAGTCGCTTTATGGCAAGCGTGGAACCGCTTTGACGAAGCGAAAGGGAATTTTACGCCATTTGCCTATCGAAGTATACGGGGTGCCATATTGGATGAATTAAAAATGGAAAACGTATTTGAAGAGAATACCATGCAGACAGAAGAAGAGCCCTTGGCCTATCTAAAGGCGTCCGAAATCGCTGTCCAGAAAGGAGCACTGGATAGACTTAAGGATGCACTGGACGAATTGCCCCCTGCCGAGCAGGAACTTATTCAATGGCTATTCATAGAAGGAGGTACGCTTACAGAATGTGCTGAGCGGTTTGGAATTTCGGTTGAAGGGGTTAAGAAACGAAGGCACCGAACGCTGGCGAAATTGAGACTTGTATTAGCATAGAAAAGTGCAAGGCGCCGCACAGCTCCGACAGGCATAAGACGGGTCGGCGGAGCGGCGTTCTTTGCCCGGGAAGGATGCAGTTCAATCCTTCCTTAGCCGAACCGACTTATGACCCGAGGAGTTTGCGCCTGGAGCTAGATCACAAGAAAAGCGGTAGGCGCTTTAAAAAGGATGGCAGTCAAAAAAATAATTTCATTTGTTGTCCACTTTCCCGTAGTTTTTGTCTATGTATAGGTGAAGGCATCGTTCGTCAAGGCAAGAGACGTCTTGCTGTCGCTAGAAAATACTCGTTAATAGGTAGAAATGTGTTTGTCGCCTAGGCAAGGCGCTTGCACATTTCTACTTCATTTACCAAAGGAGGATCCCTAATGAATTTATTAATCAATGAGGCATCGCTTCAGGTAATTCCGTCGCTTGCGATGCAAGTGGGATTAAACGCGGCTATTTTACTACAGCAACTGCATTTTAGATCGCTCATCTCGCCAAATGTGCGGGATGGGCATAAGTGGGTTTACAAAAGATACGAAGAGTGGAAAAACGACGAGTTCCCATTTTGGTCTGTAGATACGATTAAAAGAACGATTCATAGACTGGAAGACAGCGGCTATATTATTTCGACTGCATCGTACAATCGGAGATTCGAGCGGATTACAACCTTACACAGGCACCCGAAATTCATGAGATTAAATGTCGAGGAGGGTCGGTATTTCCCAGGAAATCATTTCATCTGTCACATTATCTGCAAGCCAATACATTATAAAGTCGGTACCTGTTATGTTAAATAATTGTTTGTGTGCAACAACCAACAATTCACCTAAAAACACAAAAGAGATTAGATAGTCAAGTACCTACCTAATCTCCCGTTCATAAATATGCAATTGCGGTGAATCCCCCGAATACCCCCTTGCATAGGTACCTGTAATTTATCGGGGAAACATCATCAAACAGATTGGACTTTTGAAGATAATGATGAGAACTTTCCTGAGAAGTATGTAAGTGCATCACATTCAGTGTATTCGAAGTTCAAAACCTCACCTACAAAAAGAACATGGTCGCCACCATCATATTCTTTCCACGGAGCACATTCAATATAAGCAAGTGATTCTTCAAGGCGTGCTGTATATTCTCCCTCAACCCATGTAAACGGCTCTTCTTCCTTTGGGCGTCCGGCAAAATGCATGGCCACATCTTCTTGTTGATCATTTAAAATATTTATGGTGAATGCATTATTTTTTAAGTGTTCCATTGCCTTCGTTTTTCGGTCAACAGACACTAACACTAAAGGCGGATCTAGTGATACCGAAGTAAATGAGTTCACAGTAAATCCATGATAACCATCTTCGGTTTTGCATGTGACTACGGTAACACCAGTTGCAAAACGTCCCATACAGTTTCGAAATTCTCTAACATCCATAAAAAACCCTCCTCTAATTTGTAAGTTCAATATATTAACTAAGTTAATCAAGTTTTAGCTAGGGCAAATTCATTTCTGCCTAACAAATCGTAAGCTTGCTTCGTTTCTTTATGCTCAAAAAGTTTTCGTATTCTTGTTGAAGAAATAACTTCTCCTTTTGGACAAGTAACGACAGGATGCTGATAGGCATTGAACGCATTATCCAAGTCTTCAATTGAACCGCTTTTGCCTTTGCCAAAGTTGAACCCTGGCCCAACCCAAATTTCCCTAGGATTCACATCATTTAGCTCATCAATAAAGTCCTGTGCGCTCCTCGCCGCATAAGCCTCATCGAACGAAGCAAAAACCGTATAAGAGACGCCTAATGCTTCAAGAAAGCGTTTCTTTTCCGACAATGAAGTTAGCATTGACTGATTTTGAAAATAGACCTTAGGCGGTGGATCAAACGTATAAACAACAAGGGGCACCCCGTAAAGATTTGCTTGTAACTTCGCTTTTTTTATTAACGCTTGATGCCCACGGTGAATACCATCAAAAGCCCCAATTGTGACAACGGAGTTTTCTAGTTTAAGCTGATTTTGTTGAAATATCCTCATTTAAGTACCTCACTTTCTATTAAATGTATTTATTCCTTTTCCGCAAATTATAAATAGATATAGGAGTAACTCTAAGAGGATAATCAACGAGAAATAAGAGGTAACCAGGAACATTCTACAATGCTCCTGATTATTTGCACTCTTTTTATTCCGTACGCATAACAAAGTTTAAAGATGCTTCAACATGACTACCTTTATCTTCAAATTTTGTTAGAAGGTCCAAGCGAACACCATCCGCTACGTCATTTTCGAGCCATTTATCATCTTCCGAGAACACCTGAGTAATAAGGGTTTCATGGCCCTCAGCTTCAAACATTAAGTGAAGATGTGCGGGACGCATCGGATGCTGGCCAGTGTAATCCAAGAATTCTCCTGTTGGACCGTTCGTTGGAATCGGGTAAGGTAATGGAACAATCGATTTTATTTCAAAATCTCCATTTTCATCCGAATAGAAATGGCCTCTTAAATTATATTTTGGTGCATCAGAATCGAAAGCAGAATAGGTTGCAGAAGCATCATTTTGCCACATTTCAACCCGCGCATTTGCAAGCTTCTTGCCGTCCACATTACTAACATTTCCCTTGAAGAGCAGGACTTCGCCTTCTTCGTTAGGACGCTGCGTCAAAACCAATGGCTGTCCGGCCTCTACTTCTAGTAAAGGTGATCCTTCAATGAAATAAGGCCCCAAGAGTGAAGGTTGTGTTCCCGGCTTCTCCGTGTACATCGCTCTCAACACATGGGTTTCTAGGAAAACATCCGCAAAAAGAGGAAGTTCCCCTGTCCGTCCGAGTCGATCAGCCCAATTTACGAAATTTGTGTATTCTTCGTGATTTAGTTTCGCTTCTTTCAAAAACGCTTGGACATGTTCAACAAACAAATCGAATATCTCTACTACACGTTCATTCTTTTTAGTCGCCTCTTTTTGCATGATTCGTCTCCCCCTAATTAGTATTGGAATAAATAGAAAGTATATTTATTTATTTATTTTTTATTATAAGCATGTACGTCATCAGGATTGATCCAAGTAGGATTTACCCAACCGTCTAAGTCATAATCGTCCATACATCGCTGAGCAAATTCCTCAAACTCTGCAGCTTGTCCGGATTTTTGAGCCATCGTTAAGTTTTCTATACGGATGTTTTCATTGTTTCCGGAATAGTTACGCTCATACAATTCGTGACGTCCTCCGTATTCGCTACCAATTGCATCCCAAAGCAATTTGATAACTTTAATTTTCTCTTCTGCTTCAATGCCATTCGAACCTCGGTAAAGCTTATCAATAATTGGACGCAATTCTGAGTTTTTAAAATCCTGTGCACTAGAAGGTTGGACAATAAGGCTTCCAGCCACTACTGTCTCGATAATGTCTTTCACCCTTGGCCAACCATCCGACATAAATACACGGTATGCCAGTCCATAATCTAAGTTAGGTAATTTAGAACCATTTGCACCTTCATCTGGATTTAAGGCCATCGCATCACTTATTGCCCAGAACATATTCCGATAAGCAAGTACTTCTCCGATATTGGCTTGGACACCGCGGAATTTATCCGTCCCGTTCCCTTTTAAAGCCTTGATTAATAAACCTGAGATGAAATCTAACTTTACAGCAAGTCTTGTCACACCATGAAACGATAGACGATGCAGGAATCCACTTTCCGGGAAGAAGCTATTTGCTTTTTCAATATCTTTGTAAACAAGTACATTTTCCCACGGAATGAGCGCATTCTCAAAAACAAGTACTGTATCATTTTCATCGAAACGGCTACTAAGCGGATAATCAAAAGGACTTCCTGTAACCGCTGCATTATTTTCATATGAAGGTCGGCAAATTACTTTAATTCCTGGTGTATCCATATCCGCAATGAAGACGAGCGCAAACTCTTCACTTGGAACCGCAAGTGCACCATAATGTGCAACAAAGTTATAGTTTACGAGTGCTGAACCAGTTGCTACCATCTTCGCACCGCTTACTAAGATGCCCTCTTCCGTTTCGCCAACACAATGGATAAATACATCCTTCACTTCATCCATCGGCTTGTCGCGATCAACCGGAGGATTTATAATTGCGTGGTTGAAGTACCAGTTTTTTTCTTGTGCTTCTTTATACCATCTTCTTGCATTGTCTGCATATTTACCGTAATACTCTGGATTAGAGCCAAGCGTTGCTAAAAACGCAGCTTTGTAATCTGGTGATCTACCCATTTGACCGAATGTCATTTTCGCCCATTGCGCGATTGCATCACGTGTTTTGAATAAATCTTCCGGTGTATAATCCGGTTGGAAGAATCGTTGCGTGAATCCACCATTTCCAGTATCAGTTTCTCTTGTTAATATATCTTTATATTCTGGGTCATGTAATGCGTCATATAAACTTGCAATTGAGCGAGCACTATTTCTAAATGCGGGATGTGTTGTAACATCGTCAACTTTTTCACCGTGGAGCCAAACTTCCCGTCCATCTCTTAAACTCTCCAAATACTCGGCGCCCGTCATAGGTAATTTTACTGCCTGTTCTTGTTTTGTAGTCATCTTTCATTCCTCCTCTTAAATAATGTAACCGCTTACTAACTACATCTTACAGCCTATTCCAAATACTCGGAACTGCAAAAATACATCAACATTAACGTTTCAACTAGCAGAATTTACTGAACACTGGTGAATTACGAGATATCAGATTTCCTTCTAAAAACAAAAGCGCAGGCACCATAGTCTGAATGCCGCCTTTCAATTTATCCGAAAAGTAGTATTTTATAATTTCTTAGGCCATAAAAAAAAAGACGAATCGGCAACCGATTCGTCCCTTAGACTTTATTCATTACTTGTAACACAAAATAAATCCTTATCGCAAGCTGACATTTAAATCGACCAGATCCCGTTTTCAAATCAACGCCACTCAGCAATTCAATTCTTTCAATCCGATAACGAACTCCCGCTATTGATAAATGCAATTCATCGGCTGTTTGCTGTAAATTCCCATTGTTGTCCAAATATGATTTTAGAGTGATGAGTAAACTTCCTTGGTTTTCATTGTCGTATTCCACTAATTCTGCGATTGTTTCCGAGTAAAACTTAATCAATTCTTGCTGATCGGACCCTTTGAGAAACATCATAATGGGTTCCAGTTCTTTATAAGCGGCCTGTCGACTACCGATCGGGTACGTTAATTGAACAAAATCGCATATATGAGTCGCATCCAAATAACTTTTACCCATCATTCGAATCGTATCAACAGGACGACCAGAACCGATATATACTTTTATGTCTGATAAACTTTCGCTGATTTCCTGAAGTAGATTGGAGGAAAATTCATCAATATGTTGTTCCTTAGACTCTGGAACAATCATAACGACATATCCATCTTTCTTAAATACATCAAAATGGGCATACCTTTTCGTGAGAAAACTTAGTATTTCCCTTACCTTTTCTTTTGGCAAAACGGTAATGGCAATAACCTGATTAGTCTCGCCCGGTTTAAAACCAAAAATAGAAGCTTGCCTTTCTAACGAAGCATCATCTATTAATTTATTATCAATAATTTCGGCAAAAAAATCTTCTCTTTTTCTCCATAAAGATTCTGTAATTTTACGCTGGTGATACATTTGAATTGTAAACACCATTAAGGAGCGGTTTATGATTAATTCTTCCCTTCGATCAAGCTTCTTATCACCGATGACAATCAGTTTACCTAATTCGACTTTTTGACTTTTCAAACCAAATGACTCGAAATAAAAGTTATCTTGCTTCATTGTAAAGGCCTTACTTTTTATCCAACTATCGTATGCTTCCTCATCCTCTTTACACATAAAGTATGATGAGTAAATCTCGGTTAAATGATTAATAACGATGCTACGCCCTAGGACATTTCCAATCATATCCGTGATATGATTGATATCTTTGTCTTCTAGAAAAAGATCTGTTAATTGATTTTGCACTTTTTCTGACTCGATGATATCTGCATTAAGCTGCTCAATTTCCTTATATATGTCTTCCAAGACCGCCTGCAAAGATTCTGTTTTATAATAGCGTAAGTCCTTCATGTGGACTTCATCGCAGTGTGCAACTGTTTGTGCAATGAAATAACAATCTGTGTCACCTTTCCCCCGGCATTTTTCCTCATAGGCGACAACTTCTTTTCCAAAAATCTTTGTAAGATAACCACTCGCGTAGCCCATTAGCGTCCAGCATATCGCCTCACTATCAACACCTTGTTGAGCAATATGATTTCCCACTTCAAACGAGTTTTTCCAATAACCTGTTAAGTATAATTTATCCTCTTCTATTTCCAAAACATCTGGCTCTACAGTTACAACTCCTTCTAATGTATGCATTGCTGGACCTGCCAACAATAATTCTTTTGTCGATTTCCAGTCATATTTTTCCCCAAGAGACTCTGCCGCCTTATTGCCACATGCCCAGCCATATCGCATGAGAAATCCTTTTGCGCGCTCTTTACCAAGTGTATTAATTAAATCCGTACGCAAAATTCCTAATGCCTCCACGGAGATTAATGCCATTCGTTTATCATGGAGATTAATGATGCCTGAACGTGGATTAACATCAAGTAAATTTTGCAAAAGTAACTGATTGGCTTTCATCGTCATCCTTTCCCCCTCCTTTTTTCAATCCCTTTGTTTTGATGGTCTGGATGCACCATCAATCTTTCAACATAACAATTCCCTTTTTCTTCGTATCCTCTGACCGAACCGACTATTTTATCGTTTATTGTAGCTTTTAAAATGGTCTTCCTCTGAAAGTCTTCTTCGATCTGATCAAATGTTTCCGTAAGTGGTGCAATTTGAGAATTATTATATATTTTGGCCTCGCGTAAATAAGCATTTTTTTGAATGTCTAGAATCTCTTGTGCATCAGCTTGAATCGCTTACAATAAGAAGATGATGATGATAATATACTAACAAGTTTAACATAATTTTAAAATCTTGTTTCTAATCAAAAAAATGATAATGTATATGGAATTCATATACATTATCTCAGTTATTTTGACACCAATTCCAACGGTAGGACAGTTTGTATTTCCAGTAGATACACTGCACAACGGAACCCCATATGGCTAGTTGAGCTGTCTAAAGTATTGTGTGACCGAGCCGCTACCCTGTATCGATTACAATAAGCTTTGTGACAGAGGTAACTTCCACCTCTAATAACTTTTTGATCATCTTTTTGGGCGACCCTTTGGATTGATTAGCACTTCCTGCATAGGTACCTGACACTAGTGCAGTTTAATTTAATAAGCACTAATTCAATGTTAAAATAAGTTAATTTTTACAGAGGGGGAGAAATTGTGAGATTACATTACAGTGAACGAACAATAGAATTTGAAACAGCTTATTTTAGAGATAAGACGCTTCTTCGTGGCAAATTCGATGCCCTGGATATTAACAAGATGTTCGGCTTGTCCAAATGAGATACAGTGAAGCTAAGGTCAAGAAGCTCACCAGCAAGAAATTGTATGAACGGCTAACGCTGCTGAACAACGAAAAGTCACTTGACACCAGATCAATCAACGTCATCCTGTCGGAGATTGCAAAGCGAAACCTTGCGGAGTACGAGGCGGGAAAGATCGAGGCAGAGGTGGAGAAGTCCAAACGCCACACCGTCATGGAAACGACGGACATTCTCTACCTCGAAATCAAGTACAACGAGGACTATCTCGCCAAGCCGGAATCCGAGACCGACCCGTACGAGCGCAAACTCCGGTCAGCCATGCTTGAAATGGTTCAGAAGGAACTAGGACGTCGGACAAACTAGGCCAATCGAGCAACGGAGGTTCCTGTCTCAAAGAGAAAGCCACCTTTGTGTTTGTGTGCATGTACAATAAAAAACAAATAGAGATTAGATAGTCAAGTACCGATCTAATCTCCCGTTCATAAATAGGTACTTGTAGTGAGTTGTCAGGGTATGACCTTGAACAGGTACGCGAAATTCAAACATGTAGCTGTTTTGTTATCAATCTTCTTTTAGTCCAAATCAATGTAAATATCAAAAATAGCTCAAATGCGTTCGTCACTGCTCCACTATCTACATTGATAGGTATCGCACTTCCAATAGTCATAACAACGGCACCTATGAAGAAAACTGGCCATTTCGTTTTTTTCCATAAGATCGCACTTGCCACAATGAGAATTAGTGTAACTAGCAACACCATAATAGGAGGACCTGTCGCTTCTTCTACATTTGAATAGCTGACGACGCCGTATTCTTTCACTACTTCAAGTTCCAACCCGATAACTTCTATCGAAAACTCTAATACGATTAAACCAATTGTATAAAGAATACCTACTAGTACTAGCCACTTTTTCTTTGCCCATTCAATTCCACTTTCCCGTAACGCACCGATTGAATACATAACAAGCAAGGGTGTTATTAAAGCATGTAAGCAAAAACGAGAGAAGTTTAAGCTTTCTAGTAACTCTCCTTCACCAATCCACTTACCTGTTGCCAGTAGCAAATTATCATAAATAAGCGGCAATATTACTATATAAATAACACTAGTCCATCTTGCTAAATCTTGTTTTCTAATGCCGTATAATCCCCAGATCAATAATATCGTGTATAAAGCTGCATAAAGAAAATATAAATATGTGTCCATTTAATTTACCTCCTATCTATTCCATTCCAAATCCCGATTGCTTTAACCAGAAAAGTAATAAGGGTACCCATTATGCAACAAACAACAATATACAATTCACCCAATCATATAAAAAGCCAAAAGAGATTAGATAGTCAAGTACCTATCTAATCTCCTGTTTATAAATATGTGTTGTAGTGAATTATTGGAATAGTTTCGTGCACAGGTACATGAAATTTATTGATTGTGATGAATGTAACGAGGTTGTTACGTAGCACGCGGAAACAGGAGACCCATCATATGCAGTAAATAAAAAGAGGACTAGGTATTATCAAGCCAGAATCAATTTCTTTTCCCAAGCACCCCGGTGATGGTGTTACCAAAATGAAGCAATCAAGCATGATAACTAACATATAGAAGCAGAACCTGGGAAAAAAACTGACTTTTAATTTAAAAGGGGATAATGTAACGGTTTACAATATACCTATTATTTTAAGCAGTATGACGATTACAAGAATTGTAATAATAAGACCTAGAATGTTTCTCAAGGATATCCCTCCTTTAGAAATATTGTACCATGGACATTATAACTATAAGTGTTTTTTATGGAACTTATTTCAAATTTAAATGCTAGTGTAATGAGTGTTAACACCCACTTCGGCCATAAGGCGAACATAGAATTAGGTGAATTATTGGTTGTTTTTTTGTTGCACACAAAAATTTCGAACGGCAGCTGTTTTGAGATCTAGATTATTTCCTGTACTGCGGTCACTTGGTTCTCTGGAGGAGAAAACTATTTTAATTATAAGCCTTAAAGTATACTACCAATCTTTTAGCAATATACTTACTTAACTTTTCAAAATGAGGGGGACTTAATATATTTGGCCTTTATCGTAAAAAAACGGCGGTTGTGGAAAATATTAAACTCGTTACATTATTAGACTTGGTGAAACATGGTGATAAAGTTAATTTAAATATTAAGAATGAAGATGCGTATGAAGGAGAAGTACTCTTAGCTAAAACAAGAATCCTTGTGTTTGAAGGTGTAAGTATTAAGTTTTCCGAATGGGCAGAATGGACTGTTACCATTGTTTTAAATCATGATAATAAGAATTTTACGGTGTATAAATCAGATGGTCTAAAAATAGATTGGAATAATGAAACGATTGATTATGCCCATAATCATTCTTATCAGGATATAGAAGTAGAATGGAATCACAAAGGGGAATGGTGTGATTATATTTCATCGACCGTCCATGATTTAAAGTTCAAATTAGAACAACACAGAGATGAAACCAAACTCCGAGCTAAACTTGAAAAGGATAGACAACATAAATTAAACGTAGCAATAGATAATGAACAAAAAGAATACTTCAAACGTGTTTTCGAAAGTAAGTGAATCAATTTCATTAGAAATAGTACCTGTGCATCAAATGAAGACGAACAATTCAACTAATTGTATAAAAGCCAATAGAGATTAGATAGTCAAGTACCTATCTAATCTCCTGTTCATAAGTATGTAATTGTGGTGAGTCGTCTGAATGGTTTCGTGCACAGGTACCTGAAATTAAGCGGTCGGACAAGAACTTCGGACGGTTTCACTCGATATATGGGCGGTCGGAAGCGACATTCGGGCGGTCCAACCCGATATATGGGCGGTCAGCCGCGAGATACGGGCGGTCCAACCCGATATATGAGCGGTCAGCCACGGGCTTCGGGCGGTCTCTCTCGATATATGGGCGGTCAGCCGCGACATTCGGGCGGTCCATATCCAATCTCCTGTTCATAAATATGTATTTGTAGTCCTGAACGGGTACCTGAAATTAAAATCCTCAATACCTCATATACTCTTATTACAAAGTATTTTTAACTAAGAGGAGGTACGACATGGACGTATTTGTGAGACCCGGAGATTCGATTTGGAATTTCAGCCAGCTATTCAAGATGCCTCTTCAACTGATTATCGACTCCAACCGAAACATCAATCCACTAATACTTACGGTAGGTCAGCAAATTCAAATTCCTGGATTTGTTGCTATCAATTATACAATCCAAACAGGAGATTCTCTATGGTTGATTGCCCAAAGACAAAATCTTCCTTTGTATACACTTTTTCTTGTCAACCCTAATCTTGAACCGAACCGCCTGCAAGTCGGACAGATAATTAAAATTCCTAAAAGGATTACCTGGAGGCTTATCAACGGGAAACAAAACTATGATTACGACATCATGATGAATCATATCAGAAGGTTACTAGCCGTTTATCCATTTTTGCAAACCCCTCCTATCGGGAATTCCGTTTTAGGACGAGAAATACCAGAAATCTTGGTAGGTAGTGGAACTAAACGAGTTCATTATAATGGTTCATTTCATGCGAATGAATGGATTACTACCCCTATCATTTTGACCTTTTTAAATGATTATCTGCTTTCCATAACGAACCAAACGCCTATCCGCGGCCTTAACACATTCCCTTTTTACCAGCAAACGACATTATCCATTGTTCCGATGGTCAACCCGGACGGCGTAAATTTGGTGTTAAATGGTCCGCCTGCAAATGAGCCATGGCGAAGCAGCGTTGTTGAATGGAATAATGGTAGCTTGGACTTTTCGGAGTGGAAAGCCAATATAAGGGGTGTGGATCTGAATGATCAATTTCCTGCCAATTGGGATTTGGAAAGAGCCCGTAATCCTAAGAATCCGGGTCCAAGAGATTATGGTGGTGAAAGTCCTTTGTCCGAACCTGAGGCTATTGCGATTGCGGACCTGACAAGAAGACGGGATTTTGCAAGAGTACTCGCTTTTCATACACAGGGAGAAGTAATTTTTTGGGGGTATGAGAACCTTGAACCTCCTGAATCTGAAGTTCTTGTTAACGAGTTCAGTAGGGTCAGCGGATACGAACCGGTTCAAACAATTGAAAGCTACGCTGGATATAAGGATTGGTATATTCAGGAATGGCGGAGACCTGGATTCACAGTTGAACTTGGTTCAGGAATAAATCCGCTTCCATTAGACCAGTTTGATGAAATTTATCAAGAGGCGTTAGGGATTTTTCTAGCAGGGTTATATGTATGATTAATTAATAAGTTTCGACCCTTATTAAAAATAAAAACACGCAAAGCAACCGGATTCCCGCTTGATTTACGTGTTTTTTAATCCATTTATTCAATTCCAAATATAACGATAAATTTTGCAGTATTATATTACACCGACTCATTTGTTTAACCAAAGTACTTTTACTTCTTCTATGACTCTTTCAAGTGAATAAATTCTTGTTAGTAGTAGCTAAATACTTAGCATATTGAATCGTGTTTATTGCTAAATCTAATTCACAATTAAATATTATTGGGGGCCCGGGCCGCCAATTCACTTCAAACAACCATAATCTCTGGTTTTCATCTATTCCAACGTCGATTCCTAGTTCATCGAATACAACACCATCGTATAAAGTGTCAAAATGGTTAGAAAAGCTTAATGAGAAGTTCTCAAGCGTTTTTTTAACATTGAACCAGTCATCATTAAACTCTTTTTGTAAAAAATGATCAAGATAAGCAGTATAACCGCCACTGCCTAAATTTGAAGTAATGCTTCCCAAAGGACCTATACGAGGAAAAATGGATGTTATGACCCATCTGCCTTCTCCATTTTTTTGGACATGCAAACGGAAATCGTATACTTGGCCAGATTTTATCTGACTTGAAATAAACTTTTGAACTAAATATTTTTGTTCCTGAATTTTAAATAATGCCAAGTCCAGCAACTCTTGTTTCTTATAAATCGAGATTTTTCCTGCTTCATTAATTTTGTATTTTTCATCATCTTCTTTTTCAATGAAAAGGATGCCTTCGCCTTGGTGTCCCGACAGAGGTTTCATGACGATTTTGGGATGTAGATCAATTATCTTCACTAACATTTCGACATCAGTCAATTCGAATGTTGGAATCAGATATTGTTTGAAATCCTTACCTTTCCTAACCCTTTTATAGACACCCATTTTATCGCCGACAGAATGACTAGTAAATGGAATCCTCTTAGACAAATAATCTACGGTTCGCTCCCCTTTTTCAGTCAAGGGATAACTTGCATTATATATGACGTCTGGAAATGGATATTCCTTGTCAATCCATTCGCCATTTTCATAATATTTCCCGATGATTGTTTGGTTTTTAATATTAACTTTAGCTGGAGTAAAGTAAAAAAACTCCACGCCTTCAGCCTTGGCCACAACTGAATAGGCATATGCCTTTTTTACTTTACGCGGATCTTTCCTATGATGCAGCATCCCAATTAATGTCATTTTTTTCAACTCCCCTTATAAAAGATGTCCCTTTAAGAAAATTAGTAGAAAGGACTATCAGTACTTCTCATTCCATTAACAAGTAAAATCCTTGTAAATCCTATAATATAATTTTCATTCTTTTTATATTGACAATACTGATATGACTTTCGTTTCTACCACTTATCTCCAACAGTGATACTTTGACGATTTACAAATTTAGGACTTATACACTGAATACTACAAAAACAGCGTATTGATACAATCACTTTACTATTTGTTCTTTCTAATCGATAAAGAGTGTCTATTGTGTCGTTACAATTTCCTTCTATATCTAGTGGACGTAATAGCGATAGTTGTGCAGAAGAGTTTGTCAAATCTTCAATTCGGAAAAAGCTAGTTCTAAATGGGATTTGTAAAGTTGAGGTAGTGCCAAAGGAAAAATACGGTTCAAAAGTTGCGGAGGAATATAAAATAATTGGGACAATTTCCGGAAGGATACCTTGAAATATTGGTAATTCAGCCTTGTTCTGAGTTTCAATAATCGCCTTCAAAGTAGATTTTACACAACAAACCAATTCACCTTCATTCTTTTTTCCATATTCATTATTAATCATAATTTATTCACTCCAATAGTTAAATTGGCTCTAAATAAAAACGGATTTCCTTTGCAGCTTCCTTAGCGATTCTCATTGCTTCTTCTTTATATTCTGAAGAAGCCAGCACATATCCATAGCGATCGCCCATGGATAAAGGCGGGTGTAAAACCTTCCCTTTTTTTGGTTTAATAAAAACTTCCTCTATTCCCGGCAGCCTGGAACAGCGTAGTTTTCCTGTCACCTTTATTAATGTCCCCGTTGAGTCACTCGTTAAATAATGCGCATAAACAAACCGAGCAAATTTTTTTTCAAGGTTGGGCTCTTGTCCTAAAAATATTTTTATTGTTTCTTCAACTAAATTAATTCCAAATCCAGTTTCAATTATTCGATTCATTGCCCCCCCTGATATCCGAGGGTTTATTTCAATTAGTTTCCAATCATTATTCATCAAACGCATTTCTATATGGCAGGATCCATTTTTAAAATCAAACTGTTCCAAAACCAAACAAACCGTTTCATAGATTTTATTGTAAAAGACTATATCCATATCTCCCAACAAACAATAACCGGTAACAATAAAATGATTGAAAAACGTTATTTCCTGTTCAACCACTGCCACGATATGTACTTTTCCATTGTACACACAGGCTTCAATTAAATATTGAGGACCTTCTAAATATTCCTCTATCAACACCTCATTACTACCTTTTTTTAATAACCTATCTATGGACTCTGCTAATTTTCTATCATCTTCGACAAATAGCACATCCTTAGAGCCAGATGAAACGGGTGTTTTTACAATCAAAGGATATAGCCCTTTTTGTTTATCGATAAAGTCTTCCAAGGAATCATTTTTTCCGTACCTTGTAAAATAGGGGGATACCGGAAGGTTTTTTAAAAGTTCACGCGTTAAAATCTTATCTTCCATCTTTACTAAAGGGTCGGGGGACACTGAGGTCAATCCAAATTCTTTTGATAACTTCGCAGCTACATGGACAAAAGGGTCTATAAAACTTAATATAGCCCCTACTATTTTTCCTTGTTCTTGTATTTCTCTTATTTTCTCCGTTACTAAATCGTAGTCTGATAACTCCATCAAAATCATTTGATGAACATCGGGAAAATCAAGTCTGTTCTCAAGGAAAGTTTCTCTGTCGGTTAATAACACAGTAAAAAAACCAAGCCTTTCAGCAGCTTTTATCGCTTCCCTGCTTGACCCTGATTTATTACCACCAATAAAAATAATTGTTTTCATAGCTGTTCCTCATCCTTCCAAGTGACTTTGGCGCCCTCTTTAGTCTCTGTAAATATATACTATTCAACAAAGACTTGATTTGTTTGGTCTACCTTCGACAACTTAGAAATTCATTAATGATATTGATTTACGTTCTTTAACTAAAACATCGCTATCGCAGAGCAAATCGGTAAGTAAGTCTGAAAGAGGTACCTGTGAGGCACAAAGACGAACAATTCACATAATCAAGTAATTATACAAAAAGCGAGGAAAAATCGCATAAGTGATGATTTACTTTGTATTATTATAGAATTGTATTGTAATTACTGAATAGTGCCGGTCACAGGTACCTAAATTCAGATCAAATCCGTGAGATAGGCGAGCACACCCGTTTCGCATGCGCGTTTTATTGCATAAATATATATAAAAAATGCAGTTCCAATATTAGGAACTGCATTTCCTATGATTTTACCACTTATTTTGCAGTAGTAATGGTTTGTACATTTTCATCGCCTCGAACCTCAACATTGCTTCCTTCAATAATAACTTCTTTTACTTCAGTTCCTTTAAAGTCAACGACGACTGCACGGTCTTTTTTCGGTTTAATGGTTACGGTTTGATTCGTAAACCCTTCCCCGTGGAATTCTGCATATTCACCTGTGAACACAACACCATTTTTAACGTTTGATGCTGCATCGAGTGAAACTGATACACTTGGATCATGGATTATTAGTTTTCCAGTAAAGTAATCCTGATAATCATATACTTTTTCAGGAGTAATCGTTTCTTCTTCCGTTTCGTTATTTACTGAAGTAATGAATTCCATATCCCAGTAAATATCAGAACTAGTTGCACGGTCCTGATGTACCTCTGCTGCTAATACGTTTGTACCTTCAACTAAATGAGCTAAATCTGCTGCGTCTAATGTAAATGTTTCATATCTACTTTCATCAGCAACACTTGATCCCGTTAAATCTTGAAGGTTGAAAATTCACTAGTTGCGACTGTTCCGAATACAAAACCCGTATCTGCACCTGTCATAGCTCCGTCTGTTTCAACTACTCCAAGTACAGTCGGCAAGATTATTTCAACGGCTTTACTCTATGAATTGAGCATTTTAAGGTCTGTTACCATGAATAGTGCAGTAAAAAACGAAAAATCAGCCGGTTCCATATTGGCTGATTTTTCGTTTGTGTATTTATGTGGTTTATCCAATTATCGATCATTCATGAAAGATTATGGAGTAACTACGATACTAGTAGGGAGTCTGCTTTTTGTGTGATAAAAACTGGTTTAGTCATCAGTTATTATTTTACAGGAGGAGCTCCCTTTTTGCATTTTCCATACACTTTGGAGGTCTACCACTATTAATTGTAAGTATTTTTACAGCTATGCAACGCTAGTGGGTACCCGACACTACGTCTAAACTCTGTATATCATTTTCAGCAATGTGAATGTCCGAAGACTTGTTGGTTAATCCAATTGAAGGTTCATTCAATGCAGTACAACCAGCTAATGAACCTCCCACGACTGAAGTCACGGGTTTCAGGGTTAGTGCTATCGCACATTGACCACTTGAGGCTGGGAACACACAGCCGCTATACCGTTAGCGAATGCTTTCGGCACTACTTTTCTTAGGATGTTTGCTGCACCATTCACATCTGCATTTATTAATGTTTTACTTTTTGTACGGTAAATACCGCGTTTTAATCTTTTTCCACTGAATATTTGTTTGACATTATTCCCCGATTTGTAGGTTGGAATAATGTCATCATCTAGAAAACTAGCCTGTGATGTGTAGCTTTCTTCAGTTACAATCACCGAAATGCCCTCAGCATTCGCTTTGTAAGTGATTAATTCTATTAGCAGAGAGTGTGGCACTTGGACAAAGTTTTGATTATTTCTTTTCCCTAATTCTTTTTTTGTTTCCAACCCACATTTTTACCGATGACAATCGTATCAATGTTATTTTCCACCGCTATTCGCACGATATTGAAACTAACTTTATGGAAAAAGTCTTTGATTTGTCTGTGTCTTGCGGAATCTAATTTTACTAATTTTTTGGAATGGAATTTTCCTTCTTTTGGTTTTTGTCCGTTACGAAGAGCAGCGTAGTAATAAGCACGCATTTTGTTGTACCACTGATTGATAGATTTAACTTTACCACCTTTAAAAAGGACCGGAACATTTTCTGTATTAAAAACTAGCGCTGCAATGTTATCAAGACCTAAATCAATGCTCATGCATCGTTCCGTTTTTGCGGATAATTGTTTTTTTGTCTCGATTAAAAACACTAACTCAACGGTAAAACAATGGTGCTTGGGTATGATTCTCACTTGTTGAAACTTACCGTTGAAATTTGCTAACTTACCGATATTTATTTTTCTTTTGGTTTTTGGAAAGCTCAGGAATTTACCGTCTTTAATTTTGCATATTTGATTCGAAAGAATTGATTCTTTCTTACTTCCTTTTGGTAGGTAACCAGGAATAGAAGGTCTTCCTGTATATTTCCCTGGATTCTTTTTGAAGTCTTTCAAACTTGCGAAAAAACTAGTCCAATTTTGCACGACATTTCTAAGAACTTGTTGATTTATCTGACCTGGCAATGAATAATAGTCTTTTTGTTTAATTGTTTTAAATAGACAATCCAGAAAATTGTAACCTAGGAAGGATTTTTCTTTTGAAGGTAACTTAAATAGTATTTCCTTTATTTCTTTTTGTTCGTCTTTTGGTTTCATTTGTTCTTTTTCTAATTTCTTGCTATATGCTTTTTGTTGATTTACATTCATTCCATCAATGTTATCAAGGATTGTGTTCATTACTTCTTGTTGTAAAGGTTGTAATACACCTTCATTGTTTAGAGTAGTATAAACTTGCCTGATAAAGAAGTTTGTTGTGTTATACAAGTTATTACTATTTAGACAAAGTTCATCGAAATAAGAATATATTCTATGTCCTTTTTTAATGTTGATTTGATAAGTTCGGTAATCTTTTTTCAGTTCCATATTTTCTCACCACCCTTCGTAAGAACATTCTACCAAATAGAACACCAGTTCGTCACGCGATAACACTTCATAACGAAAAAGCCAATTCATCCCACGACTGAAGTCACGGGTGTTCTCGGCTTAATCATAAAATTATCGAAAATACTACGAATACTTTATCAACAAGTATTTTATCCTCACTCCCCCGTTTCTTTAGTATTTATCTAATAGAAAACCATATTCACCTCTTTATACTGGTGAGTGCTATTGTCGGGTTGCGGAACGAGCCAAGTTTTTCAGATCGAAGAAGAAGCGACTTTGAAAAACATGTGAATAGATTCGAAGAAACAGTGAATATCATCTTGTTTAGTCTGTAAATCAAAACGGCGTCCTTCATGAACTTTTATATACACATATAAATTCGGAAGGAATGATTCGATTGTGTGGAGAAAACTGTTCACTGATGCATCTATGTTTGTTTTCTTAACGGAAGTTTCAATCGTAATTGGGGCCTTTAACGTTATGAAGTAAATCCATCGCCTAGACTCGATACAGAGCCGTCCCTCGCCCTAGAAGATTCCTATCAATTACTGAATCGAAAGCGATATAAGTGCCCTTCAAGCGGTTTAGATAACAACGCATATTTGCTATAAGTTTGTACAAGCGGAAGGTGAATAATATTCTAACCCTACTATCTTTATCCTCACACAAAAACGACAGAGAAGGGTAGCATCTGCATCCCTTTTCTGTCGTTTTGCCTGTACTATTGATTCTAAGTTATTTTGGGGACCTGCTTCTTCGTTGACTTAATGCATTACACTCGAGGCCTACGCGAGGTAGGTCACGGACTTAACTTTCCGCTACTTTTGGCTGAGTAACATGTTTTAATTTCGACACCTGGAACTTATACGTTATAGTTAGCAAAATAAACCAAACAGGCGTTACGAACAAGGCAACACGAGTATCTTCCGCAAGTGCAAGAACAACAAGAACGAACGCTAGGAAAAGTAGGATTGCGTAGTTGGCAATCGGGTAAAGCGGCATTTTAAATTTGCTTGCTTTCGCTAGCTCTGGTCTTGTTTTACGATATTTCATATGGCAGATAACCGTAATTCCCCAAATAAAGATGAAACATACTGTAGAAATACTTGTAATTAGCGTAAATACGCCTTCTGGCATAACATAGTTCAAAATAACAGCAATTAGAATAACGATACTTGAGAAGTACAATGCACCGGCAGGTACTTTACGTTTATTAAGTTTTGCTAAACGTTCAGGTGCATATTTGTCTTTAGCAAGTGAGTACATCATTCTGCTTGTACTAAACATAGCACTATTACATGCCGAAGCAGCGGATGTCAGGACGACAAAATTGACGATACCAGCAGCTGCAATGATTCCAACCCCTACGAAAACTTGAACGAATGGGCTTTCTGAAGGCTTGACTGCAGTCCACGGATAAATACTCATAATGATAATCAGGGCGCCAATATAGAAGATAATAATCCGAATAGGGATATTATTGATGGCTTTTGGAATAACCTTTTCCGGATCCTTTGTTTCGCCCGCCATCAGACCAACAAGTTCAATCCCAACAAACGCAAATACTACCATCTGGAATGAGAGAATAAATCCACTGATGCCATTCGGGAACATTCCGCCGTGGCTCCATAGATTTGTGAAACTAGATGGACCTTCACTCGTTGAAAATCCTTTAATAATCATAACCGATCCAATTACGATTAATCCTAGAATCGCAATAACTTTAATCAATGCGAACCAGAACTCCATTTCACCAAAAAGCTTTACAGTTGCAAGGTTCATAATTAACAAAACGACTAGCGCAATTAACCCCGGCATCCACTGTGGTATTTCAGGGAACCAATACTGGGCATAGAGACCAACAGCTGTTATATCGGCCATTGCGATTGAAATCCAGCAAAACCAGTAGGTCCAGCCAGTCATAAAAGCTGCCATATTCCCTAAATAATCTTGTACAAAGTCCACAAAAGTATTATATTTCAAATTGGATAAGAGTAGTTCTCCAAGTGAGCGCATAATCAAAAAGCAAATTATACCTGTAATCAGGTAAGCAAATAAAATTGAAGGTCCTGCTAGATGAATAGACTTTCCTGCTCCTAGAAATAATCCGGTTCCAATTGCCCCGCCAATTGCAATTAGTTGTACGTGTCTATTTTTTAGGCCTCTTTCCAATTGTTGTTCCTGCATAAAATGTTTCACTCCTTAATTTTCAGGTTAGTAATAACGAGTCTTCTAATCATACTTTCACACTTCTGTCATTTTCATAATAAAGCGCTTACATTTTTAATAATTGTAAATACATAATAGACCGCCGATTAACAATTTTCCTCATAGACTATGGTGATGTACCCTCCTATTTACAATTTACCACATTTCACCACAAAAAAGGGCAGAGGAAATATAGGTGTTCACCTATACTTCCTCTGTCCTTTTACCTGAGAGTGTAACTCCTTTGGTGGCACATGGCGCTCTCCAGAGACGCGTCCTATTATGGTCCTTTTACCTGAGAGATTGATTCCTGTTTTTCGGAACTTGCTCCTTCGGTGCTAAACAATACGTTTAGTCTCTCCCATAATATTCATCCGCTACTATTCGATTAATTAATATAATAAACCATAGAAAGGTAAAAGTCTAGTCAATATTCTGAATTTAATCATTATTTCGCCTCATGCAGCATATAGGGACGTACTGCTGCTCTCTGACTATGCCAAATCGATGCTTTCCACTATCTTTTCAAAAAAGCGCACAACTTCAAACTTTCTAATTGTCAACTCAGCAATTCGTTTGTCACGTTCTTCGATTGATCCGCTAGTTATCGTTGGAGGAACGCTTACTACTAAGTAATTGCCCCCGATTGATGAACTGCAATACAGATTATGACTTACTAAAAGTGTCACTCACACCATTCTGACAATTAAACGGCTGGTTGAGGTTTGAATAGTTTAAGGGACTGGCAAAGTATTTATAAATCAATCAAATCGAGGTCTTACTATCTAAGCTTTTTTGTTATCTAATAATAATTTAGTTGCAAATGCTCCAGCTCCTAATGCAACTGCTGTAACGATAGTGAAAAAACCTGTTGCTTGATTTCTGTCTTTTTCTTCTCTTTCGTTATTATTCTGCCGTTGTTTTTCTTTTTCTTCTCTCATCCTATTCATAATATCTTCTCTTTGCTTGTAAAGACTAGATTTTTCTTCTGGATCTTTAGTTTCACTAATTTCTTTATTAATTGAATTTAATGTTTCTGAGAGGGCAGCATTGTATTCCGAGGTTGATTGTTGATCAGCTATAGTTATATCCTCACTACTTTTTCCAAACTTCAGGGCTTCTTTCGCTAAATCAGCAAGAGTTTTTTCAGCTTCAGCACTTGCTTTAACCGTATCGTTTTCAGGAATTTTTTTTTCATTTTTTTCTTTCATAGTATTCTCCTTCTCTTCATAATTTAAAGCTGTTTTTAAAGCACCACTCACGCAATTAATACAAGTTCTATTCTAATACCATTATCGCTGCACTGGAATAAAAAACGCAAATACTAGTATTCCCAAACTGCTAAAGACGGCATCTGTTTGTTTATGAAATGCTTGTACATCTAATTTATTAAAAAGGACGGTTGCTATTAGTAGAATTACTGCATTTACAACCAATGCTGTTAGAACACTCAGCAAGTTATGGTGGAAACTAGCAGAGAAACAAGTATTGTAAATAACACTATTGTATTCAAAACATCCCCCCCCCATAACTTAATAATTTGGCCCGTTTGCGGAAGACTGACCTTACTGAAAACCAATCAAATTTGTATAACGAGCGCGAATTTCTTGATTACAGAAAATATGATTTTTCATCTTAAATCTTCCAGAAGTTATGTAGTGGTAAAAACAATGTCAAGGGTGGTACATTTCCTTGGCTGTAATCATCCACTTCTGCAATTATCTGAATAGCGTCTGAATTGCACGGTGCACAGGCATGGATTTTCAGGCTCTCACGTCCGCAAACGGTGGCTCAAAACTCCGCACAGCTGGCTCATTTCTGTCCGCAATACTCAACAACTCCATTCATTCACTTCTATAATTGTCTGAATAGTGTCTGAAATGTGCGGTGCACAGGAACGCTTTTCCGCAGGCATCATTTTTCATTTTTTATTCCACCTCTATCTTATATTTAGGATTTAGGCCTTCTATTTCATCCTTGTTAAACTCTATTCTTAGCTGCTCGGATAACTCTCCAATAAAATCAGCCATTTTAATCGAATCATTCTCATTTCCTCGACGATATCCATATTCTAAAATACGCTTGAATTCTTCTTGTAATTCTACCGTTGTCATGCGACAATACTTCCTTCCCTTTTCACTACATGTTGTATTAATTAATAACCTTTCCATATATTGTAGTACACTTTCACTAAATATAATGTCGAAATTAGTCGTAATCTATTAATTTAATGTTAATTTTGATATAAAAGATCTTGAACTGGATATGGACATGAGATAGTGACACGTGTGCCAGATTTCAGAGCCACTTCGGACAAATTCTAGGGACATTTTGAGACTTAAGAAAGGGCATAGGTGGGGTGAAATGAAAGGTGTCTCAACAAGATCAAAAACACCTGAAACATTGAATTAACAAAGTTTCAGGTGTTTCTTATTGAATCTACATTTTAAATTATATCCCAGGAGGATGTTTTCAAGAGCGTTTTAACCCCAACTCAACAAAAGGTGGTGGAAAATTGGATTGAAAATGAAAAAACCTCCAGCTACATTCGGCCAGAGAACTCTTTTCATTCAACTCTGCAATTGTTTGAATAGTGTCTGAATAGCGTGGTGCACAGGCATCGATTTGATATATGAGCGGTGGCAGCGATTTTGGGTTTTTGTATGTAATTATTGAAATCCCGTATATAATCATGACTATGAAGGATCCATTTCCTATGAGCTTGAATTTGAGCTACTGGGCAGACGAGCACACAAACTGCAGCTAGAACAATACATACGTATTATAGGGGGAACACGGGTGAGTGGAGTAATAATTGTTGCCATCGGCGGAAACGCGTTGGTTAAAGGGAATGGCTTTGATTCAATTCAGGATCAATATGAAGTAGTGCAAAAAACGGTTATTAATATTGCCGATATGGTGGAAGAAGGCTATAAAGTTGTCGTTACACACGGAAATGGACCACAGGTAGGTTTCGGTCTTCGAAGGTCTGAAATTGCACGCGAACAAGAAGGAATGCCTTTAATCCCGCTCGTTAATTGTGTAGCGGATACACAAGGCGGGATTGGCTATCAAATTCAACAGGCATTAACAAATGAATTTGCAAGAAGGTGTATTGATAAAAAAGTTGCTACTCTTCTAACTCGGGTTGAAGTAAGTTCAGATGATCCCAACTTTAAAAATCCAACAAAACCTGTGGGATCATTTTATACCTTTGAACAATCTGAGCTTATGAAGGCAACACATCCGGAATGGAAATTTATTGAGGATTCCGGAAGAGGATACCGGCGTGTGGTACCATCCCCTAAACCAATTAATATACTTGAAAAGGATGCCATTAAGTCCCTCATTGACTCAAATTTTGTTGTTATTGCAGTGGGTGGTGGTGGAATCCCTGTTGTACAGCGGGAAGATCATACATACGAAGGCATAGATGCAGTTATCGATAAAGACTTTGCGACAAGTCTGTTAGCGGAACAAATTAACGCAGATACGTTAATTATTACAACGGGTGTATCAAGGGTCTGTATTAACTTTGGTAAACCCAACCAAAGAGAACTGGAGATCATTACAATTTCACAGACAAAGCAATATGTACTTGAAAACCATTTTCCTGAAGGGAGTATGCTGCCTAAAATTGAAGCAAGCTTAAGCTTTTTGGAGGAGAGCGGGATGAGAGTTATCATTACGAATACCGAAAGTTTAAAAGACGCAATCAATGAAAAAGCAGGGACACATATCATTAAATGAGAGCTTTAAATCGTATACACTTTCTTCAAGCTAAGACGAAAATAGATAATCGGAGGTTACGGGCATGGATAGAAGAAAAAGATTTGAAGCATTATTTGCAAATATAAATCAATACAATGCAGGTGATAAGGGAATTACAAGAATTGCTTACTCCAACGAGGAGCAAACATGTACCCATGCTTTTATGCGGATGTGCAAGGCTGAAAATCTTGATATACGCATGGATTCTTGTGGAAATGTTATTGCCAGACGGGAAGGAAAGATTGAAGGGCTCCCTCCTGTTGCCATGGGCTCTCATTTAGACACCGTTTACCAGGGCGGGAAATACGATGGTGTGCTGGGCGTCACAGCTGCATTAGAAGTGATTAAACGCCTAAATGAAAAAAAGATTGAAACGAACCATCCGATTGAAGTGATTTCATTTGCGTGCGAAGAATCATCCCGTTTTGGTGTATCAACAGTTGGAAGTAAAGCGATGACAGGCCAATTTGAAAAAGATAAATATCGACATTTGAAAGACAAAGATGGCATTACATTAGAAAATGCACTATCTTATTGTGCACTTGATATTAATGGCATCGATCAGGCAAGTCGAGTGAATGAGGAATTTAAAGCTTTTTTTGAATTGCATATCGAGCAAGGTCCAGTATTAGTCAATAATCATAAAAAAATCGGTATTGTTACAGGAATTGCCGCTCCGGTTAGGCTAATTGTTAGAATAACAGGTAAAGCATCACATTCAGGCACGACCCCTATGAATATGAGAAAAGATGCTCTTCTTGGGGCAGCAGAAATTGCATTGGAACTTGAAAAAGTCGCGAAGGCAGAGGAAGACTTTGGTACTGTCGCTACACTAGGCGTTATGGAGGTGTTCAATGGGGCTATGAACGTCGTGCCAGGAGATGTGGAATTGAAAATTGATATGAGATCCACTTCGTTAACATCAAGGCAACGCGTGCAAGATCATTTAGTGCAAACGATAGCTTCCATTAAAGAGAATAGAAAACTCGAGATAGAAAGTATTGAAATTAGTTCTGAGGAGCCTGTACTTCTATCCCCAGAAATTAACAATGCGCTAGAAATGGTTTGTAAGGACAAGAATATTCCCTATCAACTCATGCAGAGTGGGGCTGGCCATGATGCCATGAACATGACTCGGTTATGTCCTGTAGGGCTTCTTTTTGTTCCATCCGTAGACGGAATCAGTCACCATCCAAATGAATACACAGCGATTGAAGATATCTTAATCGGAATTGACGTATTGGAAGAGGCAGTTCTTCGTTTTGCAGTAGTCGAGTAACCGACCTGGTACCTGCAACAAAAACAACGAACAATTCACCCAATTGTATAGAAGCCATTATAGATTAGATAATCAAATACCTATCTAATCTCCTGTTCATAAATATGTAATTGCAGTGAATTGCCGGAGTAGTTTCGCGCACAGTACGTGAAATTTTCCCCGCTCTCCATTTCGATACTATATCAGTATGATGGATAATTATTTTGTACAAGCGTGGTAAAAATTATTTGTGGAGAACTGCTCACTTTAGTTTATCGTTTACACCCCTTTCATTCACCTTCCTAATTGTCTGATTAGTGTCTGAATTGTGCAGTGCACAGGCATCGCTTTTACTGCCTACGTACAAGCAAGTTGTGGAAGAGGATACTTAATTGTTTGTGTGCCTGTGCAACAAAATACAACAAACAATTCAACCAATTGTATAAAAACCCAATAAAGATTAGATAGTTAGGTGCCTATCTAATCTCCTTTTAGTGAATTATCAAAATAGTTTCTTGCACAGGTACCTGAAATTTTGCAGTACCTGTGTATTAAAACAACAAATCATTCAACTCTCCAACAAAACTAAATCATCCTTCGTAATTTCTTTTTCGAGCGCAAGCCTATTTTGTTTATTGCTCGCCACAGCCATTCGATAATCGACTTTACGCGTCATTTCTCTCGCTATTTTTTTTGCAAGACCGGCATTTCCGAAATGACTATCTCTACGCGCATAAATCTCTTCATAGTGACGAACTAATGCACGCTTTGCTTCATCTGTTATGCCGTACCCTTTACTATAGAGGTCGGTAATCTCCATTAATTCCTTTGGTGTATAATCTTCAAAATGCAACGTTAGTCCGAAACGTCGACGGAGTCCGGGGTTGCTGTCTAAGAAACGATTCATTTCTTTTTCGTACCCTGCGGCAATTAATAGGAACTCGCCTTGTCGATCGGACATTTTTTTCAGCAACACTTCCACTACTTTTTTCCCGAAGTCATTCTCTCCACCACTCGCAAGTGTGTACGCTTCATCAATAAATAACGCACTACCCATCGCTCGTTCAATCAGCCCGGCTGTCAGCTTCTCCGTTTCACCAATATGACTACCGACTAAATCGCTGCGATCTACTTCAATCAGATCGCCTCGTTCTAATAATCCAAGCGCTTGATAAATACCAGCGAGCACACGACCGACCTCAGTTTTACCTGTCCCCGGTTTACCAATCAACAGCGTGTGGTTCATCAATTTCTCCGTAGAATGATTTTCTCGTTTGTAGTATCTCATTAATTCAATCATTTTATCTATTTCAGCCTTCACAGAACCAAGGCCGATCAACTGATGGAGTTCTGCACGTTTATGGGCGAGTAGTACTTCATCGATTGGAACTTCGTACGTCTTCACTCCATGCTCTTGTACCGCTTGTACAACGTCTTGTTCTTCAAACATCGTCAATACCTTTTCCGTCCACTCTTCACGCGGAAGTTTCGCAATTCTCATCGACTGAGCAAGCCCGATTTGATCGAATAGTATACGTGCCATTCGAGCGTTACTAAATGTTTCATCGCGGATACGATAACGTTCCACGAACTCCTCATAAACTGCTTGTTTGGCAGCAGGAGTGAGCACATAGCTTCCTTCACACTGGCTTAAGAAGATTTGAAGCAACTCATCTGGTGTATAGTCTTGAAAGTGAATCTTTTCAGTAAAACGATCTTTCAATCCCGGATTAGACGCTAGGAAACGGTTCATTTCTTCGGTATAGCCTGCCGCGATGACAATGAATTCACCGCGAGAATTTTCCATCGCAGGAAGCAACGTTTCAATTACTTTTTTTCCGAAATCATTACTAGAATTGCCCCCTGCTGCAAGCGTATACGCTTCGTCTATAAAGAGGACGCCACCCATAGCTTCCTTAATAATTACTTTCGTTCGTTCTTCTGATTCACCAACATGCGTTCCAACGAGATCTTCTCGCTTCACCTCAGTTACGTGGCCTGTCTTTAATAAACCTAGTTCCTTAAAAATCTTTCCTATAAGCCGAGCGACTGTCGTTTTACCAGTACCCGGATTACCTTGAAAGACCATATGAGGCGCTACCATCGGATTAGCTTTCATTCCACGTTCTAATTTGAATTGATTAATGTCGCTTACGTTTTTAAACTCCTGGATTTTGTTTTTCACATCTTCCAGTCCAATAAACCCGTTCAAACCATTCATGAAAACATCCATCTGATCAGTAGGTGATGAATCTACAGTAGAGGAATGTCCAGCACTGCCGCCTAATTTACTAGTGATTGGTGGAACCTGCAAGTCCGTATCGGTGAGCACAGGAACACTGTCATCCCAACGAACTAAATCTCCTGCTTGGTTGTTCTCAAAAGAACAGTCGTTAAGAACCGGAACCGAACGCTCGAGTCTCAGTCCAGCCTTCTTTCCATTCATCACTTGCACCCCAGTGAATACAGCATCCGAACAATCTTGCAAGATGATTTGATCATCTTGATGACCATGTACTCGAGTTACCGTCACTTCAGTACGCTCCACCCGACTCAAGACGATTCCTGACGATTTACCGTCATAGATTTCACACTCCGTTATAAAGACTTCTGCAGATTCCGTTGCTCTTATTTGTGGCCTTTTATGATTGAACAAAATTGACCGTTCTAATGAAATAACTACTTCAGGACCTGCAAGTATGCCGTTCTTATCGCCACTCGATATTCTACAATCGGTAATTTCTGCTTTAGCCGCAGCACTGAGTACAACGTTGGATCCCTTATGACCGAAGATGATGCAATTGGCTGCCGTCAACTCGGATTCTTTCACAAATATCCCTGCACTATCCCCACTCTTTACTTCGGTCGCCGACAGAATTACTTCCGATTGTTCAGAAGCAAAAACCTGTACACCACTATGATGGCTAATAAGAGAATCCGAAATAGTCACTTGACTACTTGTCACGGAAACGCCTTTATTGTTTCCACTCTCAATTTCACAACCCAGAATCGTGAACACGCTTTGAGTAAACGCAGAGAGTTGCGTCATCTGATTGTACTTCACTTCAGATTCGATGAGTGTACACGTGGAATTTCTGGACACAATTCCTCTAGACTCACCCG
This sequence comes from Sporosarcina sp. Y838, assembly GCF_056786515.1. Taxonomy (NCBI): domain Bacteria; kingdom Bacillati; phylum Bacillota; class Bacilli; order Caryophanales; family Caryophanaceae; genus Sporosarcina; species Sporosarcina sp. Y838. The sequence continues at coordinate 217,996 of NZ_JBXCJD010000002.1, forward strand.
AAAGGATCTGTGTTTTTGTAATCGAGAGTTTGCTTTGTTCGTTACAGGAAATTTGGTCTCCTTTTTGGTTTTTAAACTGTGAGTCGGATAGCTCAACTGACGAACCACTGACGTTCATTCCTTCAGCCTCTCCATTTTCAAACGTACTTGCCTCGACTTCGATATGGGATCCATTCGTAAATGCGACATGCTCCAAACTTTGGTTTTTAAAGACACAATTTTTCAGGACACCCTTAGATTGATCACAATAGATTCCTTGGACATGTCCAAAATAAAAATTCGTACTTTCTACGTCCATAGAACTGTCTTGTTCCAAACGAAGTTGAACCCCGCGATTTCCGATGAATGAACTTTTGGTGATTGTGGCTCGACTCGTTTCATACAAGCAAAGGCCTTCTTCTTGCCCACTTAAAATTCCGGAATTCGTTAACGCGACTTCTCCTCCCGCGCGCACACTAATTTGTGCAGACTTGATCGTGTCTTCTACTATGCATTCGAACAAAGCCAAACGCCCTAATACCTCAATCCCTTGTATGTTTTTTTGAAAGATCGAATGCCCTGCGGATACTTTTGCAGCTGCATCAACTCGCATTGCAACTCCTTGAATCTCATAGAAAAGACAGTGGTGAAGCGTTACATCTCCTGATTCGATATGTAAACCATAGTCCACTGGACCAGTGCCTCCTCCAATACTGATCGATTCGATACGCACTTCTTCCGTTGTCGCGATACGAACACTTCCTGTTAGACGAACTGTGCTTGCTTCACCTTCTGAACTTCGAAGAACGAGCAGCTTATCGATTGTTACATGTTCATCATAAACACCTTCATCAACTTCCACTGTATCTCCTGGTAGAGCTGCCTCTACTGCAACCTGAATGGTTTTGTAGTTGGATCCTTCACGCTGAGACACTTGAATAATTGCCACGTATCTTCCCACTTTCTATTAGTTTCGTCAAGAGTACCCCTTTTTCAAATTCGATAGAAATTAAGGAGGGGGTGAATTGATGCTTTTTTGTTTTCGTTGTGAATCGTAAGAATGGCTCCTTGAACATATGTTCGATATAATAGATATAAGGAGGTGAATTATTATGTCTTTAGAAAAAGATTTACCAAAAAATTATAAGACTCATCAAATTTGGATTAAAAAAGGACATCGGTTGTTTCCTTACTTTCAAGAAATGACTCAAAACGCTAAAAATATGCACAACACAACGAACTTTTATATAAGGCAGGTTTATACTGGATTAACCCAAGATAAATCACTCCAACCTTTACAAATTGAAGTTTTGAGCACGATTGAAGATAATTTATTTAAAATAAATGAAGTTCAGACGGCTACTTTTTACAAGAAAAATGCAAAAGAACAATTAAAGCCTAAAGAAAAACGAAAAGAAGTGAAGTGTAATTTATTTGAAAGGCCTTCACAAGAGCAACCCTATGTTGATTACAATTTTTTGGACGCTTTATTTAAATTAATTGGTCAAAAGGATTATCGTTCACTACCTGCACAGTCGAGCCAATCTGTTATGAAGACTGTTTTCCAAAATTGGAAATCATTTTACGCTAGTTTAAAGGATTACAAACTGAATCCATCCAAATACAAAGCAACTCCCAAAATACCTACTTACAGTCGTGCGTCCATGAAAGAAATTACTTTCACAAACCAAGATTGTGTCATAAAAAATAATCAGTTTTTAAAGTTCCCAAAGACAAAGGAACAATTGACCATTGGAAAATTGGGTTGTGCTGATGGTAGGTTGAAACAAGTTCGTGTGATTCCAAAATACAACCAATATGTTGTTGAATTAGTAATGGAAGTCCCTTCCAAAATAATTCAATTAGAAGATAACGGTAGATTCACGAGTATTGATTTAGGCATTGATAATCTTGCAACCATTGTGACTAACACGGGTCGTAGACCTCTTTTAGTCAAGGGCAAAAACGTCAAATCTGTCAATCAATATTTCAATAAACAAAAAGCACATTTCCTTGGCATTTTAAGACAAGGAAAACAACCAAATCAAGGCTTTTACACCTCTAAACAGTTGGAAAGATTACATCAAAAAAGACATTTGAAAATCAAAGATATATTTCACAAAGCAAGCACCACTATCGTTAAAATCGCACTGGAAGAGAAAACGAACACAATCATCATCGGTAAAAACAAAGATTGGAAACAACAAATCAATATCGGGAAACAGAATAACCAATCATTTGTTAGTGTTCCACATAGCTTGCTTATCAACATGATTGACTATAAAGCTGCGCAATATGGAATTAATGTTGTTTTAGCTGAGGAATCCTACACCTCCAAAGCTAGTTTTCTTGATGGTGACGATATTCCCACTTATGGCGAAAGTGATACGAAGAAACCGTTCTCTGGTAAGCGTATTAAAAGAGGTCTGTATTGCTCGGGTCGAAATTTGTTAATCAACGCTGATGTGAATGGTGCCGCAAATATTTTGAAGAAAGCATTGTATAGGTCAACAAAAGAAACTGATTTCAATATTGAAACAGTGAATGTTTGGAACCCAAAATCAATTGTTATATAAAAGAAGTCCCTACGGCAAGACCAATGGGATAGAGGGTCTGGGCGTTAGTAGACCGCCAATGTGACAGCCCCACTGCTCGTTAATCGTTTAGGTTCGCTTAGATATTAAGAGAATACATCGACACGACAGAAACCCCTTCCTCAAAAATGCGTTAGCATTTTAGGCGGGGGAGCATTCATCATCAGTTAAGTATACTAGTAAGCCTAGGGACAGAGTAAAGAACTGCTTGTGAACAAGAGTAGATGCCTGTGCAAAAACCAACAACGAACAATTCACCCATTTGTATAAAAACGCAAAGAAGATTAGATATTGAAGTAAATACCTAATCCACGTTTTATAAATATGTAATTGTAGTGAATTTCCAGAGTGGTTTCTTGCACAGGTACCTGAAATTTTGAGCGGTCGGCCGCGGGATTCGGGCGGTCCTTAACGATATATAAGCGGTCATGGTTCGTTGTTTTTCATTCCATACACTGCACGCTAACTATATCTGAAAATGAAATCCTTTCAGGTCCAAAGGGGTTATCGAGCACAATACAGCTAGACTGCACATCAATTACTTCTACTATGGCTCCGCGTGTCATAATCTTTCCGTCCTTCCAAGTCTTAATCAACGTTTGGCATTTGCGTTTATACGCTACTTCGATTTCTTCCTGGATAGATTGCAAATCCCACTCACTGAGCTCCGGGCATTCAACATAATGCTCCTGATCCATCCAATTTCTCAATTCTACAATATGCTCCGGCAACATCAATGCCGTCCATTTCATATTTCCGCGATCTCGAATCATGCTATACCTCCCCTTACTTATGTCCGCCAACCAATTTAGAGCGTCCGATTGCGGTCCCGTCATCCGTTAGAGACACAGCCCTCAATATAGCTGTGGATCCATACTTATTCCGAATGCTATCCATAACTGCGCCTAACTCACGGTTTCTCAACTTATTCCCATCGAATAAACTCAACTGCATGGATGTTTCATCTTCTAGATTGGTAATTGAGATACTAATTTTCCGTACGGGACGATCATCATAAAATTTGTCGAAAAGAGCCACACATGTCCGGTAGATTTTCATCGTATCGTTTGTAGCTTCCTCGATTGATAACGACCGACTAAATCCACCACCCAAAGCATGCTTGCTATATTCTATCCCCAGATGTACGGTCCTGCCCTCTTTCCCAGCCATCCTTGCACGACGAGATACATCTTCACACATTTCTAGAATGACCACCAGCACAGACTCCCGGGTTACATAATCCCTATAAAGCGTTTGACCCTTACCATAGCTCTTCACTTGACCTTCCAGCAAAGGTGCGCCCAACTCAGACAGGTCAATTCCCCAGGCGTGATGATAGTATTGATTTCCCATTACACCGAACTTCTTCTCAAGCCGTTCAAGCGAAGTGTGCGCAAGATCGCCAACTGAGAAGATACCCATATTATTCAAAGTTTTCTCCGTCTGTCGACCAATTCCCCACATTTCACTCAACGGTGCAACAGGCCATAGCTTCGACGGTACATCCTCAAATTCCCACTTCGCAAAACTTGTTTTCTTCGCTTCTAGATCAAGCGCAAGCTTCGCCATCAACATATTCGGACCCATTCCAACTGTGGACGGTAAATTTAACGTTTCAAGTATTTCTGCTTGTATTTCTTTAATCGTTTCTACCGGATCGCCCCATAGCTTCTCAGTACCCGATAGATCTACAAAAGATTCGTCCACACTGTAAACGTGAATGGCTTCTGCTGGAACATATTTGTGGAGGATACGAGTAATAGACATAGACATTTCTAGAAAAAAGGCCATCTTCGGTTCGAACAAACGAATATCGGGGTGATCCGGAATTTCAAAAAGCCTCGTTCCCGTTTTCACTCTAAATCGCTTCTTCATCGGGGGTGATGCAGCCAGCACAACACTCCCCTTTTGTTTGAAATTACCGACCACCGCGATAGGAACAGTACGGACATCCAAATTGTGTATCGACGCCATGCAACTAGCGTAGAAACTCATCATGTCGATACAGGCGATTTGTTTGTTTGGAAACGCGCTGTAGTCCATCATATCTAAGACATCATTCCGATCCATCGACTTAACCAATTCAACACGCACATCTGTTCCCTCCTCTTTTAATCAGTATACGGAATGTACGTTCGTATTACAACGGCAAATAAACACTTAACAAGAGTTACCAGAAGTGAGCTCTTTGCTAAGCGTCCGACTTAAAATCGGTACCTATTTATGAATACGATGCAACGCCAGTGGGTACCTGAATTTAATTTCAACTAAAAAAAGTTCTTTATTGCATATATAATACTTTCTTCCACATCGTCAATATTATCCAATTAAATAAATTTTATTGCCTGTTTTTCATTATAGTTCTTTGTTAATACTAATTCTAAACCACCATTATTATTCGTAAAGTTTGCCTCACGATAATGGGTGTTACTGTTAGGACCATACTCCTTCTCAATTAACCTTCTAAAATGTCCTTGGGTTAAACTTGCATTTGTATTACAATCGGTTGCACTAGTCACATTGTATCCCCTCGTCTATTAGTGGTCGGTACCTGCGTATCGAACAATTTAAAATCAGTAACACGCAATAACACTTAATTCGCGAAATTATACAATAATTTAAACGGGATTAGATATTAAAGTAAATACCTAATCCACACCTTATTAATATATAATTGCAGCGTATCGGATAAAATCTCACAGCCCCTACTTTGTCTTAACATATCCACAACGGTTGCAGCGATTTGAGTAATAACTCAACCGATGATACCCTGAAAACTTACACTTCCATTTCCCAATCCATTTCCTCACGAGAATCCTCCTTTATCTAGCTGATATAAAGCTGTATTATATTTATTTCTAATGCCTAATCTATAAATTCTGTATTTTAGATATAATTGAATTAAATAGCTAAGGTCGATATAAAAACAACCATTGTTGTGATCGAGGTACGCACTAAAGTCGATGAAGGGTACCTATGCTAGACACAACACAATGGCAATCGATCACACACTCGAATAAACAATCGACTGGAAGAGGGTGGAAAAGCCATCACAGCTTTGGATATACCCAGAACCCGCTCCACCAACTAACTATACGTACCGGATTTCATCTTCATTTTTCATTTTCAACTACCACATTACTTTCGATTGCATCCTCAGATGATAAGAACTGCTGTAGCGCCTGTTTATTCTTCTCAAGGTCAATACTAAGAACGGCTCCTGCCGCCACACGTTCATCTTCATAGGAATTCGCAATTGGGATCCGTAACGTCTTCATATCGGATTTCCCGGGGAGTAAACCTTTCCCCATTTTAAATAGTGTCTGCTTGTTAATGTTAGTATCAATATAAGGTTCCATAATGCCGAGTAGCTTTGGTAAATTTAGTAGTGTATGAAAACTAACAGCTTGGTCCTTCACTTTTGAGAGCACTTCTTGTTGCCGTTCCACTCGCCCAAAATCACTTTGATCATCATTACGAAAACGAACATATTCTAATAACTCGTCTCCATGTAAAACTTGTTTGCCTGGTTGAATTTTCGTTCCTGCTCCGTTAGCGATTGGAGAGGGTATCTCAACCTCTATCCCATCAGGGGCAATCACATCTATAATTTCCGGAAAACCAGTAAAGTTGACAGTTGCATAGTATTGCACATCGATATCAAAGTTTTGCTTAATCGTTTTCCTTACAAGTTCCGGACCGCCGAAAGCGAATGCAGCATTGATTTTTTGTTTCCCATACTCGGGTATATCCACATACGTATCTCTCATGATGGAAACTAATTTTATGTCATCGGTCGTTTGATTGTAATGCGCGATCATTAACGTATCTGATCTTCCGTTTTCATCCTTGTGGGCATCACTTCCCAATAAGAGAACATTCATCTCGTCAGTTTGCAGCTTCGCACCTTTAAACTGCTCAAATGTCGGAGGAACTTCAATCTGATCCAGACCTTCACTCGCGAGTGATACCCCGCTCTTGTATTGATAGTGCCAATACAGTATCCCGGCTCCGATCATACATATAATTGCTAAAGATGAGATTCCTAGTATTTTTCTTCTTCTGCTACTTTTCATAAATAAGTCCACCTACCCTTGTCTGAGTATTTTTCTGGGCTACCACTTCGTCGAATACGATTAAAATAGATCGGCGGGCTTTATTGTCCATAGAAGCAAGATCATTGGACACACAAATCTTTAAAGGGAAAGGCTACTCATTTATCCCTCAAATCCTCAAGGGTGTTAACATTATCAATATCACATGGTTGTTTGCATTTGGATATCCAGTAGATTTCCAAACACCCCTTCTTTTTCTCGCGCTAGTTGGTTATATTCACCTGCTTGAATAATCTCGCCCTCCTTCATTACCAATACCTGATCCGCGTTACGAATTGTAGATAAGCGGTGGGCAATCACGATAATGGTCATCGTTCCTTTTAACCTCTCGATGGCACCTTGAATTTTCGCCTCGTTCTCTATGTCTAATGCACTTGTTGCTTCATCTAACACTAAGATTGATGGTTTCCTTAGTATGGCCCGAGCCAATACAAGTCGCTGCCTTTCTCCACCCGATAGTCGAATTCCTCTATCACCTATAAGTGTATCTAGCCCTTGTGGAAGCTTTCTTACAAATTCAGCGGCTGCGGCGAACTCCAAAGCCACCCAAATGTCCTCTTGGCTTGCATCGGAGTCAATGATCATTAAGTTCTCTCGAATGGTTGCGTTAAACAGAAATGGATCCTGCGGAATATAACTAATCGATTTCCTCAATGAAACTAAGTTATCCTCGGTAAGTGGATCATGGTCAATGGTGACCACTCCCTGATCCGCTTGATTTAAACCCATTAATAGATCAATTAATGTACTTTTCCCGGCCCCTGATGCGCCTACTATAGCTGTCATACGGTTAGCCGGTATGTGCACGTCTATTTTTTTCAGCGCATACGTATCTTCATTTTGATTGTATTTAAAGGAAACATTCCGACAGTATAATCCATGTTTTATCTCGGCTGGCTTAACATTTTTATAATCTGTATTATGCAGCTCTCTCTCTTCCAAACATTCATTTTGTAAATCCAATAGTGCTTTAAAAGATGGAATAGTGGCTCCTAATTGCTCTAAATTAGATTGAATGCTCGTTATCCGTGGCCATAACCTTGAGAAAATTATCATAATCAACATGATTTGTGCTGGTTGGGCTGTGAACATTTTGATTGATAGAAATACAAAAGTTACAATTAAAAAGGCAGAGACTATTTTAAAAATCATTTGCGAGGTTGTATTTACAGTCGTTAATTGAATCCGATTTTGCTCCATCCTTTTAGTTAAGGAGAAAAACCAATTCAAATGAGGTTCCTCTAATGAATTACTTTTAATATCCTTAATGCCGTTAAAGTGATCCGTGATGCCCGCTAAGTAGGTTTGTGTTAACTCAACTGTTTCCTTTCCTAATGATTGAGACCTTCTAATAAACTTTTTGGAAAAAAGGATAAGAATTAATCCGAAAAGTAAAATAAAACTCGTCATTTTTACGGATAAATAAAATGCTATCGCGATTTGAATGCACGTAAAAATGAGCGAAGATATAAACTGTAAAAACAAAGAAATGCCTGCACTTACGTTAAACATTTCATTTGTCATGATATTAATAATGTCGGATTTCCTTTTTTTGAGATAAAATCCCCAATTAGCTTGAAGCAAACTTCTATAGGTTTGTTCTTTTAATTGTCGAATAAAACCTTGTTGGATTTTCGCACCTAAGATTGTTTGATTTCGTTTAAAGATACTTTGCCCCACCATTAATAATACGTAAACGCCCAATATGATAATGAGACTGATATTTTCAGGAATTCCTGAAAACAATTCAGTCATCCAACTTAAAAATGAAATTTCTTCTGTGCTAACATCCAATATGCCTGTTAAACCAATCAGTGGGATTATTAAAAAGATCCCTGCACTTTCCAATAGGCCAATTAACATCATACAAATAAGATTGATATAGAGAAATTTTCCTGAATAATCATGTATTTGTTTTGTAAAGTGCAAGAGATACTTCAAAGTTAGATCCTCCAATCGTAAGCCTTAATCCCATGTTTCACCTACATTTTGTAATGACAACAAAGCCTGTTTATTCGAGGCAAGAATTCTAGAGGATGGGAGAAGCGCGGGAGTTTATAAAGATACGGAAAACTTTGGAATGGGAAAAGCAATTCAACGAACTTTTGAGCCGGGATAGAAAAGGAATGGTTTACAGCGCCTAAACCCAATATGCAGCCCAAACATCTTAATAGTGAACGATTCACTAGTAATCAATATGACCTGTCCAACATATGCAGATATAAAATGGATTAATGATCTTTACATCACCAGAAACATGATCCATGTTATTCTTCCAGCCTATTTCCGTTAGTTTCTTTGGCGAATTTTGCAACAACCGTAAACCTTTCCATCACTTCAGCACCTGATACATAAAAGGGCCCACTACGTAACCAGGCATGTGCAATAAGTTGTCCCTTTTCATCTTTTGCAGTTCCCAAGTAAAGAGTGCTTTCAATATTTCGCTTTTCGAGCATTTTCATGCCAGCAATTGCCTTGACAAGACATTGACTTTCCCAAAAAGTATAGCGACTCATAAGTTGAATGGCTTTAGATATGCGCGCTAATTCCTCTTTGTTCGATGTAAGTGGAGAAAAAGACGTTTCTTTCATTTCTTCACCGAGGGAAGGAGCCACTTTAGAAAACGGAATGCTCTTCAGGTAACGTCCCCTTCCTAAATGAAAGTAAGCCTCAATAAGGAGTAATTTGGTTTTCATATTTAATCTTAAAAATGAACGAACGCTTTTTAACATGCTCATTGTTTCCTCCCAAAGTGACAGTCATAAATCTACTAGTTTTCGTTGATCAATCCTTCTTCGAGCAATTGAGTTAAAAAGGCATTAACTTGTTCTTCACACTGCGTTCGTTCAACGTCATAGCGTGACTGTAAGGTAGTGACTACCGCTTCAATTGAAATGGGTTCTTTTATGAGGTCCCATATCTCCCCGCCTAATGCCCCTAGATTATAATATTTCCCACTTTGAATGCTTAACATCACTTTTTCGCCATCCATATCACTTACGATGTTTCCTGGTTGTTGACTAAATAGAGAATTATTTATGCCTTTTTGACTAGTAACCATATACGTTCTCCTCCATCTTTAGTGTAGTTAAAATAAGTTCGACTAACTCATTAGCCGTAAAACGTGTTGTTGGTCGGCTAATATGATGAAAATCTATTTTATTCATCATTTTAGAAGATATATCAAAATGCCATTCCATTAAACCAGAACGTTGTATAAAGAAATTGCGATAGGTGTGGGTATACAATTTATAAAACCGTTCCAGGTTTTCAATCGGTTGAATGTTAATTTCCTGATGATCCCCTTTGACTAACTCGAATATCCCGGCAAGTGGTAGGGATTCGGTAGCAAACTGCGATTCAACAGGAACGGCGAATTTTGTTTCTCTAACAAAAAGCCGTTGATAATTCGTAGATTCCATTCCGAACTGCTCTAAGCTTTCCAACCATAATTTTTGTTGTGGATAAGCTGGCGTTACAATTGGCACATTCGCATGATTCAAAGTTACCGGTATCACATCATCACTTAACAATTGATAGCCCTTTTTTAAAAATGCAGAAGCCAGGGTAGATTTCCCTGCACCGGAATCACCTACAATGGCGTAAGCCTTTCCATCTATAGCAATCGCACTCCCATGTAACGGAAGGATTTTTCGTTGCAATAAGATGGCACCCATACAGGTCCCAAGAATATAAAGGCGGATTTCATCTTCATCGGATCCATATATTGGGGAGACGACGATTTTACGCCCCTGTTGAATCAAAAAAAATGCTGTTTCAGCTACATGAAACAGAAGCCAATCTTTTTTAATGACAAAGTCTTCTTCGGAAACCGAATGCTCAGCCCATACCGCCGAGAGGTCCGCTCGTTCAATAATAATATCGGTTGCACTCCCCACTCCACTAAGTTGGGGTAATTCCGGTAAAGGAATTTCGCTTGAAATCGTTAATCCAAACGCTCTGAAAGCAAAGTTCTTTTTACTAAGCATATAAATAATCCCTTTCCTTACCCGGTATTTCAACAAAGTACCCCCTTCGTATAGTCAAATACGAAGACAGATCCTTTTACGAATGAAGGTAAAAACAAAAAGCATCTCCCACTAATCAGGTTAAGCCCCTATTCTCCATAGGATAGGGGGCTTAGACCATAACCACCTATAGGATTCCATATGTATGAAATCCAAACAGATTTAGATTGACGGAGATCATGAAACAAACAATCCATTTCGCTTAACTAAAAGTTAATTTCCCTCTTGGAGTGTTATCTGGAAATGCAGCATCAGTGTACTCACCGTCGGCTCCAAGCATTGTCTCATTTACATTCAGCACTTCTAATTCAGGTTTTTTCCATTCCTTTTTCATATGTATCACCTCCTTTCAATCAAACTTTTTTAAGAACCGATAAACAATTAAAGCACGCATTAAAAATTTATAGTCAGGATCGGTGGCATATTCAGCCACCGGCGGTTGTTCAAGCTTAACTAAGGCCGCCTGTAAAGCTCGTCCATCTAAATACTCTAAGGCTCTTTGATCGGAACGAAGCTGCTGCACTTCCGCTCTAAATACATCCCAATTGGGAGTCATACGATGAATCCAATCAACCCCTTGGACGCCTCTAATACGCTGATTTAACCGAACCTGATCTGGTAAATAATTTTCTGTCGCTCTCCGGATCAGTGCACGATCGACTCCTTGTTGGACGTATTGACTTTCAGGAAGCGATAAACAAAATTGGATGACACGTAGATCATTGGTGGGGTCCCGTTTCCATAAGGAGTGACGTAAAGAAAGTTTTGATGCAAGGGTGCTACCAGAATTCCATTGAAAGACATCTTCAAAGTGCTTTTTTCTCTCTGCAAACATATCCGCTCTGGCATACCAACCCGTATGATCAATCCCATATCTTTCAAATGTAGAATAAACATCCATCTTTTTAGCAAACATAGGATTGATGAGATCCGGAACTTTATAGGATGTGCCTCCTGGAATGAGTCGATCAATAATAGGTAACCCCATTCTTGCAATAGTCTTCAAGTTATCTAATCGAGACCCCCCCACCTTATTCCGATAGTGAAGCAATTCTTGATAGAGTTGAACCCACTTCAATCGCTTGAAAAGGAGAGAATAATACCCCAAAGAAGATCCCCAAGAAACTGTAAAATTCCCTCGATCCCCATTCAACAAGACAGCAACATCTGCTTCCTGCGCTTTTTCAAACATCCCTTTCAACCAGAATGAGTTTTCAAAAAATTTGTAAGGCATTTCTAGAATATCAAGAAAGTCATCGATTTCGGAATATGAGTCTTTCCCTTTAAATTCACAGTAATGATCGGTAATCCCCCCGACATAATCGACTGTGGATTTAATATAGGGCCTTTCATCTGCTTGTAAATGTTTTGGTGTAAAGTCCTTAAAATCATCGGGAGGAATATAACTAAATGTATGTAACGGTTTGTTTTCCCTTTGTAGCTCCCTTGCGGCAAAGCCAACAACAGCTCCTGAATCTAGGCCTCCACTCAACTGTGACCCAACGTTTCGATGTGTCCTTAAACGTGAGGTCACAGCTTCCTGAAAGACACTTTGAAAAGCTTCGACATATTCATCATTTGACTTTAACTTGAGTGTCTTTTCTTTAGTTACAAAAGAATATCGATTAAGTGTAATCTTATTTTTCTCTATCAAAATGCTATGCGATGGTGGTACTTGTTCGATATGTTGATAGGGTGTTATGGCGGAATCAACCGCATCAACCATTCCAGCTATCGCTAGATACTGCGCCAACCATTGTTCATTTAGTTTTTTTTCAACAAACGGCAATACGAATAAAGGTTCAATTGTTGTACAGAACGCAAACTTGTCATAGCTTTTGTGATAATACAGCGTTCGACTTCCCGAGAAATCCCTAGCCCCGAAAAGCCTTTGTTGTTTCTGATCCCAAATCATAAAGGCAAAATCACCTACCAAGTATTTTGGGACGTCGTCCTGCCATTTATAGTAAGCACGTAAAATGAGTTCACTGTCTGTGATTTGCTTTTGATACGATGGTTCAATTTGTAATCTCCCAAATAATTCTTTTCGATTATCAATAATTGCATCTGAAGTAATGACACACTGTCTTTCATAATCGTAAAACGGAAGCTGTTCTCCTACAGATTCAGGGGTAATCCATTGGGCGTGACATCCGAGAAAAATATTTTCCGAGTGCCATGTTTGAATCGCATCAGCAGGGTACTTCTGTAAAGCCTTCATCAAATCACGGCCCTGCTGGATATGTATTGGCTCTCCATTTAAATGATAAATACCGGTTATAGCACTCATATTCCTCTCCCCCTTCCTCGTTTAGGCAATTATATGTTTTTTTATGTACCCTTTTAAAGATAACTAGACAGTATGGTATCTATCGACATAGCGCCGATCATTCACGCCATACTTTGCCACTCTTATTTCAACGATATTCCAATCAGAAGTCATTTATTCATTTGCCCTCAGCAAACCATCATATTGATCCGTCCTCAACATGACCTTTGTGCTGTTTTGCGAAACATTAGTATTTAAAAAATCACCAATCGATACATTAAAGTAATCCGATATTTTTTTATCGTCTTGGTACTTGGAAAGTATGCCGCATCTTCTATTCTTGAGAGGGCTGTTCAACCAATACCGATATGTATCTTCGTTTCTTCTTGAGGAATACCTTAAACTTTGTTAGTCAATAATTTAAGTATTCTACCACATAACCCTCTTTTGTTTCGTATTACAACACATTGTATCTTTTTTTATTTATCACGTCAACCCAAAGTGCGAGTTTTTTATACTTCTTTTTTCTTTTCTTAATAAATCAACAGACTTTCGACAGGGATTACTAGTACATTCGGCTTAATATGACAAATTTCATTGTTTTCCGCAATATTATTCTATTACTTTTCATGTTCTTGGTTTATTATGTATGTAGGTACCTTTCCAATTTAATTCGTGATTTTCCTGCATCCCAGAGAATCGGGGTAATTATGTTGTATCGTTTAATCACAAATGGAATAAAATGGATATGGATGTGATTTTATTTGAACAAATTTGGAAATCGAATACATCAACTACGTAAGGAAAAAAAATTAACTTTGCGACATTTAGCTGAAAGATCGAGCTTAAGTTATTCCTTTATCGCTTCTTTGGAAAAAGGTAGGTATAATCCTTCTAGGGAATCCATTTATTCTCTTTCAACTCCACTGGACGCTGATATGGATGAGCTACTCATGCTTGCGGGGTTTCTCCCGGAGCAACACGAAACGGCGAAGCAACGGGTCGAGAAGTATGTCGGTGATCATCCAAAATGCGCAGAACAATTTGCAATGGAGAACATTATGAAGATGCCGGTGACATATCAAGGCCTCGAACTCCAAAATGCCGATAAAATAGCACTTATTGCTTTTCTACAAACCATGTCTGGATTAAGGGAATCCGAATAAGTATCTTATTTTATGCCCCATAAAAAAACACTTTACTTGTAAATGGTGCAATCCATAAAATACAAGAGAAGGTGTTTTTTTTCGGATAATAATACTTCCTCCAGCACCGTATTATGAATAGACCCCTGATGCCTTTACAGATCCCCTATTTTCATCAAAAGAGTGACTAACCGCATGTATATATAATTAAGCCAAATGGTTTTTTCTAAAGAATTCATTTGACCAATTGAACGAAACGGAAAAACAGATTCAGGTTCAATCGGAAACGTGTATGCATTTCCAAGAAAGTAATCTTCACATATAATTACAATAGGTATAAAGATTCAATCCAGTAAATATTTTATATCTATTAACAACAGGTATAAAGAATCGTTGAAAGAAATTCCTAAATGTAGTTTAATTATGGTATTAGATTATTTTCCCTATTCACACTTTAACTGGGATGGGAGAAATTCTCAGTCATCTAGTTGAGCTTCGTAAATTCTACCCGGATAAAGAAAGATTTTCGCCTTGAATAAGGCTTATGTCAAGCATGAAATTGCAAATGCCATTCATACACTCGTTAAAGCAATAGAGTTACATATTGCCGTACTTAATCGATAGAAGTTGGTGATGACAATCAAAGCTTATATGGTGAATGACTATTACATTTTTACCAATTACAATGAATTATCTTCCCATATTCATGATGTCGTTCATTTTGCGAAGTCAATGGTACAAGATAATAGTCATTCCTTCTCGATTATTAGTGGAAAAATACATCGGGATAAGATGCTGTTCGTAAACGACAATGGTGAAACTATTCCCCTAGCATATGAAAAAGAAGATGATCTTTACTATTCAGCATTACGACAATTGATTTAACGGTTATTACTCCAATTTCAACTAAATTTGACTTGCGGTAGATGAATGAATTTCATTACCGCTTTTTCAAATCCACTTTTCAGTTCAGTTCATTACACCAATAATAATCGGCAATCCAAATATTCATTTTTTCCTTCTAGCACTAATGGCAAAACCATAAAAGCAACGATCGTTATCTCGATGCACCAAAACAAATTAGGCGCCCATTTTATTCGCTAAGAATAAAATGGGCGCCTAAATATTGAGCTTATTTGACATGATACAACCTTTTTCGAATACCCATTACTATCATTTA
Organism: Sporosarcina sp. Y838; assembly: GCF_056786515.1. Lineage (NCBI taxonomy): Bacteria > Bacillati > Bacillota > Bacilli > Caryophanales > Caryophanaceae > Sporosarcina > Sporosarcina sp. Y838. The sequence goes on from NZ_JBXCJD010000002.1 coordinate 233,306, forward strand.
TTTCCTTCTAGTATATTCGTAAACTTACTAGACCTTCTCAATAACCATAATAAAGGCCGTAACGGAAAGTATAAAAAGTAAAGAGACTTAGGTAAATTCAGTAACTTGATATCCCTGGAACTCGGACGAAATAATTGTAAAACAAAAATGGCTTTCTGGATATTGGTTTTCACTGAGTATTCATAATGCATGAATGACATTATATGAGCCTTATGAATCCTTTCATTATTATCTAAAAGATCTTTGGACGATTGATTAATCATGAAATGACCCTTGTTCACAAGATAATATATTGACAGTCTAGCTAGTTTTCTTGAACGTTTTTTTGCTGTAAGTGGTGCTAACTCTTCAGGTATTTGGGTGTTAAATAGCTGAGACGATAAAATGAGCGCTTGGCCTACTAAATGACGTTCATATTTCACCATTGATGGAACGTCTTTATTCCTTATGATTTGGTCAATATCAGCCAACCACCGAAGACGAAACCACCCATGCTTGGCCCCATGACCAACAAGGAATAAAAATAAATCCTCTTCTCCAAGGAAATAGACAGGGTAGCTTGTGAGCGTACTAAGCCTTTTTCTCTCCCACAATTCATCAAAACTAGGCTCTTTCGCCGGGGGTGGATAGATTCTCCAATGAATTTCAATTTGAATTCTCTTTTGAGAATGGTAATAACATACATGGTGAGCTCTCCACATGTCCATTTTAAATGTAGTATGCGTCTCCTCTTTTTCATATCCACAAATTAATAATAGTTCTTCAGTTTTGTTAACATCCAATTTGGGTACCAAAACATCTAAATCTTTGGAGGTCCTGAGGGAAATATCGCCAAATATCGCGTCTGCAATTACCGGACCCTTCAAAAAAATAGACCGAATCCTATTTTCGGTAAATATTTTACTAATCCGTTCCATTTCCCCACTTAAGTTAAGCATTTGAAACGTATTTGCCTTGTACTCTTCGGACAAGGTATGAAGTACATGTAAAGGGATTAATTTCTCATCCATGTTACTCAGTTTTGAATAAATCAATGGGTAAATCCGATGATGCCTGACCAATTGAAGGAATAACTCCCAGTCAATTCCTGTGAGAAAGTCATCATAGTGGCTTCCTAGATATCCGGATTTTTCTGATTGCATAATTTGAAGTAATAATTTTAATTCCTTTGGAATAAACGACTGATCAAGATTATAATTGTTATCCATTACCCGTTTCCTCCTTTTCCATAGTTTTTTGACAAGGGGCGCATCTTCGAGTAGTTTCTATGTACTGTCATCTTTCAAATAGTAACTTGTTATAATTCGTTTATTTGGATTCAATTTCACACACAACTATGAATCTACTCTCAATACACCGCAAACCTTTTCCTATTCATCCCAATTCGACACATAAATGAGATTACCTTCTTTTATTTTCAACTTTGCAAAATAAAATAGTGATTTGTAAAGTTATGTAGGTTAAACCACGCAATATAGGAACAAAGATCAGACATTCACGCATAAGTGGTAAATGCCTGTCGTTTACTGGTACATTTATTGTTATTCGTTCGTAAAAAACATGTCATGGATGGTACATTTCATTGGCTATAATCATACCTGAAATTAGTTTATATACAGGCACCCAAAATTCTATCAATAAAGGCACATGAAGCCTTAGGCTTCGCCAATAAGTAACTAAGTATTCAGTTTATTTATTCCAGTCAAATAATAGCCTCAGTTGTATAAGCTACAACTGAGGCATAATAGTTAAATAATATTAATTAATAAGACCACACAACAAAAGTTATTCTCACTAAAATTCCAGACTATCGTAAGCCCGAACTATAAAAAAAGCACACTTCTTTGGCGTGCATGACAAATAGCCGTCTATGACGATTTTTCAAATCGAATAGGCGGCTTATTTTATGGCTTGCTGCATGTTGTCTGGATCACCTTTGACCAGGGTAAATACTGATCCAAAATTTTGGGATTCTGATGGATATCCAAATTTGGCAGATCTATCAGTAGCTTCTTCAGGTATTCATAGAAATCGATGCCATTACTTTTTGCTGTCTCTGCGAGACTCAAACAAATAGCGTTTGCGTTTGCCCTTGCCCCAGCCTCACTAACGGAATGCATCCAATTTTTTCTCCCGATTACATTGGGACGAATGGCATTTTCGGCAGAGTTATTGTCGATTTCAATCCGACCATCAAACAAAAATGCTTGTAATCCGTCCGCTCTCTTTAAGGTATATTCTGCCGCTATCGCGAGTGCACTTTTACCAAAGAAGGGCGACGTATCTATCCATTGGAAGAATTCCTTCACAATCGGCTTCGAATATTTCTTCCGCATTTTTCGGCGTTTGCTCGGAGATAAGTGTTTGAACTTTCGTTCCAACTGGTATAATTTATCGCAATAACTTACACCGAGTTGTCCGTTTTTGCTATCCGCTTTTAACCAATAACGTCGAACATGAGCCCAACAGTTGGCAAATGTAACATTTGCCAAGTTCCCATAAGCAGAATATCCATCACACACCATCGTCCCCTTGAATCCCTGCGTGAAAGTTTCTAATACTGATCTCGCACGAGATAATGAGCTTTGGAATAGCGTAATGACGGGTCCCTGACTTGGCACCGTGCGATACACCCAATTATAGGCGTTGGTCTGACCCGACTTTCCATCGGAACGACGGATAATTTGAGCGTATGTTTCATCTACATGCAGAACGTTTTTTATCATCATCCATTCTTTCATTCGATCATAAACCGGCGACGCGAATGACCCAGTTCGATAGATTCTTATCATTGGTCTCCAAACCATAACGAATCCATTCCTTCACCTGACGGTAAAGGGGGAGATACTGCACAAATTTATCATAGATCACTTTAGCGAGTACACTTGGACCGGCAAGGCTCCGTTGGATAGCTGAATAAGGAGCTTTTCCCCGTTTCATTTGTGCGGGCTGGGAGACATCTCGTTTACATTCATTGCATTCATATGTATGCTCTACGTGTTGCACTTTCATCATACTGGCTGGGATGAATTTCGCCTCTTCACGGGCTACCTTACTTCCTATTTCCGTCATTTGATGTTGGCAACAATTACACAAAATATTTTCTGGATGATGATGGATGACATCTACTGCCACATCATTACGCAAGGAATCGTTCCTCTTTTTCTTCGATTGTTTTCGAACAACAGTATAGGAAATGGTCTGTTGGCTTTGTCCTTCTGTGTGCTCAGGTTTTGTAAAAGAAGATTCATCATCAAACAAGGATCCTTGCCCATCGGGCATCTGGTATTTCGATTTCTCCGTTTTGGAGCCAAATAACATCTTGGTTAAATGTTGCACCTGTTGTGTAAGCGCCTCAATTTGCTTTGAAAATTCTTGATTTTGCTGATTCGAATGGGCCAATTGCTCTTCTAGTACCTGAATCAATTTTCCCATCTGCTTTTCATTCTTAGAAGAAACATCTGACATCACATTCACCACTTTCCGTTCAACTTCATTTTTATTAGTATAACGGGTTCGAGCAGTGAAATAAATATTAAATTTAAAATACTCCTTTAGGCGAAGAGCGAATAGCTTTTGGCTGTTGGATGGACAAACCTTCTAGCAGCCATCGAAGTTCCTGTTGTGACAGGTTCCGAACTTCTAGTTCGTTTTTAGGCCACTGCAACTTTCCGCTATCGAACCGTTTATACAGCATGGCGAAGCCATCTCCATCAAAGTATAAACATTTATATCGATCCTTGCTTTTTCCCGCGAACAGAAAAATGGAATCGCTGTATGGATCCAGCTCAAATGAGTCTTGAATCAGCGTGGCAAGACCGTCCATGCCTTTTCGCATATCCGTTTTCCCACAAACGATGTAGATATTTTTCACACTGGTATAATCCTGCTTCATAGATGCTTCAACTCCCTCAATACCGTTTTGGATGATGCGCTCTTCCAGTCCGTTATAAAAGAAGATTTCAGTGGTACCGGTTTTGATTTTGCACATACCGGAGGTATTCGAGGTCGCATGGGAGAATCCATCTTTGCTATCAGGTTGGAGTGTGACGGGGACAATCGTTAATTTTTCTTGAGACATGAAACAGCACCTCCTAAAATTGATACATTGATCGTACCAAGGAGGTGCTACGTTTGGATATGCGTTATTTGATTGGGGGCTTACAGACTATCAACACGATCCAATATGTCTTCCACCAAAACTTCTATAGCTGCTTCCGCCTCTTCCGCCGTATCCTTCCGCACCCCAAAGTAAAACTTACACTTCGGCTCAGTCCCAGACGGCCTAACACATACCCAAGAACCATCCTCAAGTAAGAACTTTAAAACATCCGCTTTTGGCAAAGTCAATTTCTCAATCGTTCCATCCCCAAGGCGTCTTGTCCCCGCTTGATAATCCTCAATAGCACTAACAGCAACACCAGATATGGATAGCGGCGGATCCTGACGAAGCGCTTCCATAATCACTGCAATCTTCTCTTGTCCATCTTTCCCTGTAAGCGTTAACGACTCCAGCGCTTCCCGGTAATGACCAAGCTCATCATATAGCTCCATTAAGCCACCGTACAACGATTGTCCAATAGACTTATAATAAGCTGCCATTTCCGCAGTCAACAACGCAGCCTGGACTGCATCCTTATCCCGTGCGAATGTGCCTATCAAAAAGCCGTAGCTTTCTTCGTAACCGAATAAAAATTGATGTTCGCCACTCTTTTCAAATTCCTCAATCTTCTCGGAGATATACTTGAAGCCAGTTAAAGTATCAATTGTAGGAATCTCGAATTTTGCTGCGACAGCACGACCGAATTCCGAAGTGACAATCGTCTTCATAACGACTCCGTTTTCCGGTAGAGTAGCTTTTCGTTTTTTCTGCATAAGTAGGTAGTGTAATAAAAGTGCGCCAAGCTGGTTCCCGGTGAGCAATTCATATTCCCCATCCTGGTTTTTGACTGCCACGCCAAGACGGTCTGCGTCCGGATCTGTCGCTAGTAACAAATCGGCACCTTTTTCTTGTCCAAGCTTAATGGCTAGTTCAAATGCATTACGCTCTTCTGGGTTAGGATAGACCACCGTTGGGAATCGGGAATCCTGTACAGCTTGTTCTGGCACAACATGTACGTTGTTAAATCCGAAGTTATGAAGCCCTTCAGCAACAGGTACAAGCCCTGATCCATGGAGTGGTGTAAAGACGATGGACATGTCCTTCCCATGCGCTTCAATAGCCTCTGTATCCTCCCTCAATGTAAGAAGACATTCTTGATAAGCTTCATCAATCTCTTCCAATATATAAGTCAGCATTCCACTTAGAAGTAGCGCTTCCTCGTTAGCGGTTTGAATAGCAAACAAGTCTTCAATCTCTACCATATGTTGAACAATTCCGTCTGCTGCATCCGGCGGTAGTTGTCCTCCGTCTTCCCCGTACACTTTAAAACCGTTATACTGTGCAGTGTTATGACTTGCTGTTATGACGACGCCTGCAAATGCATTCAAATGTCTCATTGCGAATGATAATTCAGGTGTTGGTCGACTTTCTTTGAACAAGAAAACGCGAATGCCATGCTTCCCTATTGTTTTTGCGGTTTCTAAAGCGAAGTCATACGAATAGTGACGTGTGTCATAGGCAATCACAACGCCACGTCGCATATCGTCTTCTCCAGACGCAATGATATGCTGAGCTAGTCCTTCCGCGACGCGACGGATAGTATACACGTTCACCCGGTTAGTCCCTGCTCCCAGCAACCCACGCATTCCACCTGTCCCAAACGAAAGATATTGATAAAACCTGTCTTCTATTTCTTCGTTATTATGCATAATGAGTTTTAGATCATGCTGCAACACATTTGGTATTGAACTTTCTCGCATCCACTTCTCAAAAACATGCATATATGTTCCCAAGATTAAAACCTCCTATTCATACAATAAAAATTTCCCAACAATTCAACGCCTCTTTCTTATATACCTCGATATCTAGAGAGCCGAATGGTTTCACAGCTAGACTACAAGGCACAAAAATAAAAACCAAAAGGAAAAAAGAAGGAGAATGGACCATTACTCCCCATTCCCCTTCTCAAACCGCCATGAATCCCGACACATCGAAACAAGATCAAGTTTAGCTGTCCAACCAAGTTCTCTCTCAGCCTTCATAGCATCGGCATAACACGAAGCAATATCCCCTGGTCTACGATCCACTATTTCATAAGGAACTTCCATACCATTAGCCTCCTCAAATGCTTTCACTAGGTCTAACACACTTGTGCCACGACCTGTGCCCAAATTATAGACATTAACACCATCCGTCAAATGCTCGATTGCCGCTACATGCCCAGCAGCTAAATCCATGACATGAATATAATCACGGACACCTGTGCCATCAACTGTTGGATAATCATTACCAAATACACGTAGCTGCTTAAGTTTCCCTTTTGCCACTTGCGTTACATAAGGCATTAAATTATTTGGAATACCATTTGGTGCCTCGCCAATTAAGCCACTTTCATGCGCGCCCACTGGATTAAAATAACGTAGAAGAGTCACTGCAAAACCAGGATTAACGTTTGCCATATCCGTTAAAATACGCTCACTCATCGCCTTCGTTTCACCATAAGGATTCGTCGTTGGCAATAAGTTCATCGTCTCCACAAACGGCACCTGATTATCTCCATAAACCGTAGCAGAAGAACTAAAGACAAATCGTCCGACATTAAACTTCAAACAAACCTCAGCCAGCACCATAGTACTCACCAAATTATTCATATAATACATTAACGGTTTCTCTACCGATTCACCTACAGCTTTCAAACCAGCAAAATGAATCACACCATCAAATATATGACCTTGAAAAATACCTTCTAATGTGGCTTTATCCGTTACATCGATTTCATAGAAGATAACTTCCTTACCTGCAAGTTTTTGTATTTTATCAATAGAATCACGCTTACTATTACAAAGGTTATCAGCTACAATCACTGAATGACCCGCTTCAAGTAAAGCCACACATGTATGGGAACCAATATATCCAGCACCGCCGGTTACTAGGATGTTCATTATTAAGTCTTTCCTCCTCCATGCATAAAGGGTCTTGGAATACCTCAGTATTCATTAGATTTAAAGAAGCTTTACATAAGCTCTTCAAGAGTACTAATAACCTTAATAGCTCCAGTTCTACATAATAAATCCTGCTCTTCAGATTGAACTGTAAAATTACTCATATAAATAAAGTCTAAATCATACTGTTTAGCAGTCCTCATATCAGATAATGCATCGCCAATAAATACAGCTTTTTTATTAGGATTATTATTCAAAATAATTGAAGTACACTCTATTTTAGTCTTTGGAGAACCATAAATTGCAGTGAAATATTTACTCAAATCCCTACCACTCAATGCTTCATTTAATTCATTTTCATCACTTCCAGATGCTACATACAGTTTTTTATTTAAATTGGACAACCCCAATAATAAATCTTCACACCCAGGAGTAATTTCTGCGAAGCCATATATTTCTTTACAGATATTCGCATATTTTGATAAAAAATCGTGATATTTTTCTTCTTGAAAAGACTCTTTTGCAAAGTCATTTAAAAATTCTCTAAATTTCACATATCTCGAAACTCCAAATGAGTTTTTACAATAGGCAACAAACTCTTCTACAATATCTGATGGGTAGTTTGCTACAGCCTTCCCAAAGGCTTCACTTTTTAATAGATTCACATCTATAAGCACTCCATCACAATCAAAAATAACAATATCATAACGTTCCAAAATTTGTGAGTCCATTTACCTTACCTTCTTTACAAGTATACTTTACTGCTATACATTAAAAAATTATATACTAGCTAGCTTTGCATTAAGTAAACATTCTGCAATGTCAAAATCCTCAAGCCAGTCGATGTCCATGCCTTCAATTTTATCTAATGGATATAATTTAGGTACATCCCCAATTCTATCTTTATTCTTTGAGTATATATCTGCACTTGATAAAAAGACTGCACTATTCACCTCATGTAACGGGGGAAGTGTTTGAGTTCTAGGCCATTTTTCAACACTACGATCATAATTAATTGGACCATTCTCTCCCCATACAAAACTTTGAATAAGTGAAGTAGTCATTAAAGAATCATACTCTTGTTTAAGGCTTTCTTTATAAGAAATAATAATCTTTTTATAAGCATCAGAATTTAAGAATGGTGAAGTTACGTGAGTCCATAAAATATGACCATCATTTATAAGAGTCCGAGCATGAGTAATTAAATCGTCTGTACTTGTTTGGCTTGAAGATAAATCCTCTTCTCTACGATGAATAACCAAATTTTTAATCCCTGAAAGCTCAGCATACTTAATTATCTCTTCATCATTAGTTGACAATATAATAGTCTCAATTTCTTCTACTTCGCTCAACTGTTTTAATTTTATCTCTAATAAACCATTGCTGTAAGATGAAAACGGACGAATGTTTTTATTTTTCACCCTTTCACTTCCTTTACGACATGGCAAAAAACAGGTTATCTTCATTTCACATACTCTCCTATCAATTGATATACACTGGTTTTCTCAATTTGATATCTTGTTGGTGTTATTGCAACAATTGAACGTGCTTGTTCACTGTTGGCATACAATTTTAATAACTCATTCATTTCCACATTTCTACTATCATCTGAGCTATATCCGTCAAATCCAGCTAATAATATTCTTGTTGCATTTCCGCTAGTTGCAATAGATAAGGCATAAGCAATTACTAAAGCAGTTGGTACTGTGCAATAATTTTCATCGAAACTAAATGTGTTTTCTTCACATTTAATACCGAAATCTTTTATTTCTTTTTCTTTAAAAGCTTCAATTATTTTTTCATCTAACATTGATATCGGTGTAGCAAGTGGTTGTGGTAGTCTTGCGTGTATATTATAATCCGCCATTAATCTTACAGGATGACAAGCAGCTCTTATATCTATTAAATCCGCTTCAATATACTCTTGAGTATTTAATGCTATAACATATGGTTTGGCAACTCTAATATACTCTTCTAAAGCTTCTTTATGCTTAATTATTCCAGGACCAGTCCCTAAAATAATTACTTCTCGATTAGAAATCTCAACAGCAGGATTCCATGTACCAACTGGTTCGCCTGCAAAAAAGTTTCTTGCAGCTTCTAAAGTATCAAAATTAAACTTTTTCCCACCTTCTAATTTCAGATGATCAATTACAGATAATATATCCTTTTCATCATATCGAGAATCATTTATCATTTCCTGGATATAAGTCGGATGTATACCATACTTACCAGCTAAATAATAATAAGTATTTGTTCCCCATCCATATTTCTGTTGCATCGGATGAAAACTTTTCCGTATTAATTCTAATAAGGGTGTTATATTGATTGATTGATTTCTATAATTATCTAACTCGATTACAGCATACTCAGTCTTAGCATTCCCCGGACCTCTACCCATACCAGTAACTGTTCCGTCAATCCAAGTCACACCTTCTTCTACAGCTCTCATAGAATTAGCAAGAGCATGTCCCATATTATCATGTGTATGTATTCCCATTGGACCTTTCCAAACCTCACGGATAACTTGGATGATTTTAGATGCTTTTTCTGGATTTAAACTACCTAAGCTATCTGCAAAATATAATACATCTAGAGAATAGTCATTCGCTAAGGAAGCCAAATTCTTAATCTCATCAACACTCCGATCAGCAACCTGCATAAGATTAAAACCAACAATATACCCCTGCTCCTTCAACCAGTTCGAAGCAGGTAATGCTTTCTCAAATTCATGTACATGGCAAGCTACTCGAACTAAAGATACAGGTGATTTAGATGCTGGTGCAAATAGTTTCGATAAGGCAACTTCGACACCCTCGGGATGATTTACTAAATCACTAGCATTTACCATTACACCTATATTAAGGCCTTTTGGAATTTCCAAACTTTCAATAAAATTATCCGTAGTATATGCGCAAGCTCCTTTAAAGCCCTCTTTACTAAATCCACGGAGTCCTAGCTCTACGTAATCTATAGAAATTTCATCCATTGCTTTTAAGTAATCTTGAATTAAATTAATTTCAAAATCCCAAGAATTATAATAACCACCATCACGTAAAGTGCAATCTAGTAATTTTAATTTATTCAATATTCTCGCCCCTCTATTTCCGACTTTCATCTATGAGAATTAGATCACTTACAAAAATCAATCATTGATACTTCTTCAGCCAATCAAACCCTAAATATACTTTCTCATCAACAAAATTAATACCATTTATTGAGGAGGAACTTACAGTAATAGCTTTTTTATATTTAATTTTTGAATTAAAGTTTAAAATTTCCGTTGGTATATTTTTATCCATGACTTGTACATTATTAAAATTATCTCTGTAATTAAAATTATCTCTTGGATGTGGTTTAATGACAATATTTAAGTCTTTACAGTAGATATTAATAATTTCTTGATATACTTTTCTCTGTATCTCTTCAGTTTGAACCATTGAATCCTCAAATAGTGGTTGGCTCAGAATAAGAACAGCATCATCATGCGTAGATAGTTCTACTTCTTTACTTACAAAGACCATATATATTTGTTGCTTTTGTTCCTCAGTCAGTGCATTAAATATTTCATTTTTATTTTTCACTCTTATTTTTTCTTTAGGAATTTTCATTCCATCTCTGTCATTTACTTCTACAACTCTGGAATATTTAGATTTACCAAAAGAATATTGAGTTTCTAATATAAAACCTAATATTCTTTTTATCAACGGCTTATGATAGTCTATTTTCACATAATTATCTAATACCTTATAAGAATCTTTTGCATCTTCTAGCAAATTGTAATAGATTTTATTTACTCTTAAATAAGATCCTAAATGACTCCAGTCATTAAAAATATTCACTTCTTTATAAGTATTCTTTTTTAATTCGAATGTTGGTTTAATCATTTTATTTAATCTATAACTGGAAAATAAACTCCCTATTTTCCCAAACTTGTTGGTATTCCTATAATTATTATAGTATTTTTTTTCACTAAACATATATACATTTTTTAATATATCAGTTTCTTTTAGTGTTTCAATTAGTTTTTCATATTCTGGAATAGTATCACAAATAACGATATCTGCCTCTACTTTATCTTTAGTTACCTCTTTGATTAAAGAAATTAATACGTGGTAATAAGTAAAACACAAATAAATTCTTCTACTTTCCATTTTCATCACCCCTTTCTCTTTAATTTATTAATTAGAAAGCTTCTCTCTGATTTATTAAGTAAAACCATTCCATTAATTAACAGACCAATCCCTGATGTTATTCCTGCAAAAACAAAAAGTGACAACCAACTACTAATATTAAACATAGAATTAATACTTAATCCAACAATTGTGATAATAACAAATCCTAAAATTGATTTGATAATCTCGGGGAAAAACGTATGCCATTTAAGTCCCAAATAATTCGCTCCAAATGGGGCTGTAAAAATTAAATTTCTTATTATTCCTAGTATGCTACTCACTCCTGCAATTGCATATATACCAAGGTTTGTTGTGTTAAGTAATATAAGTACAATTAAAACATTTATCACTCCCGTTAAAACTAACACCATTGCGTTTACTTTTACTTTATTTGTTACTGTAAAAATTCCGTATATGCTATTTATAGATCCACTTATTACAAAGACTGATACCGACAAAATCGATAAAATTTGTAACGTTTCTGAATTTTGATTTGGGACCCAAAGTCTAAAAAATTCCTCTCCGAATACTATTAAAATTGCTATAGGTATATTCGTTATAAGCCCCAATAATTTCATAGATCTTTTAATAGAAATTACTAATTCTTCTATGTTTTTTTTTGCATATAATATTGTAAAATCGGGCATAAACACACCCGCTATTGTTCCAATTAATGTCGCTAAAACCATTGGAACTGTATTTGCAACTGCTAACATCCCCATTGCAGATGCACTAATAAAAATATTAGAAAGCAACAAATTTAAGCCCTGTAAAAGAATATTTCCAAGATGTATAATTGAATTCCATATTCCTGACGAAAAAAGTTCAAAAACTGCTTTCAAATCAAAATATTTTTTATTTATCTTAATTTCAGGTAAAAATTTCTTCATATAATAAAAATTAAATAAGGATATATAAAGTACTACTATTAGCGCAGAAAATCCTATATAAAAAACTGCTGGGTTGAAAAATACAAATAGTAATATTAGTATTACTGATTTAATAATATTAGACTCTATTGCTCTAAGAGAACTCAAATAAAGTCTATTCGTTGCGAAAGTAGAAACACTAAACGAAGAAACCAATAGACTAATAAGGAAATTTACAAATAGAAAAGAAACAAGAATCCTTACATCTACTAGAATTCCACTTGGGACTGACACAATTTTATCTATATAGAAAATACATAGCATTGCAGGAATAACCATTATCCCAACTACTATACTATTGGCCATTATTACAGATGTGAAATATTTATTAGCTGCATTCCAGTTATTTTGATGTATCTCAATAGTTATAAATCTTCCAGCCATTGAGTTCAAAGCAATAGTTATCAAACTCGCAAAATTTATAATGTTAGTTCCTAATTGTACAAATCCATATGCCTCTACCCCAAGCGACTTAATAATATATGGAGTTAAAAAAAAACTAATCCCAATATTAACAATAAACGCTACAATACTTGCGGATAGATTTATTGTAAGTTGTCTTTGTCTGTTCATATTATTTCTAAAATTCCCTTCATTTACCGATACCCCCATTAGTCTGTAAAATACTTATTTTACTATAACTAGATTAACCGGGATTTCGAACATCCTATGAATAGTACCTGTTTAGAATTTAGATACAGTTTTTACACATCGGAAATTCCTGACTTTTTGGTGACAAGAATAATTATTCCAATCTTAAGAAACTAGTTCCGAAATATTAATATTTTATCTCTCATTATCCATTTTGTTTTTATGAATATTTTAAAAATACAAGTGCATGCTTTGAATCCAATTATTTTACAAATCAAAAAAATAATCTTATTTTTATAACCTTGAGCAAAATTTAAAATCCTATCATTATCTTTTAATAAATTAATTATCTCTTCTTTTTCATTCTTATTTAATAATCCTGTAAATCGAATTGACTCGAAATATAGATTGGCAAAATTTTTTAACAAACTTACTTTTAAATCATCACTAATTTCATATTTCTTTAATTTTTCGTACCAAAATATAGATATATTAATACGGTCTTTAATATTTTTACTAGTGAAATTTGAGGTTATCTGACCATCACGTTCAAGTCTATATACATAAACTGGTTTATTATAATATTTCACGTATTTAGCTTTCAGAAAAATTTGAGGTGTCCATAGCACATCTTCATAATTTCTTCCTACCTCAAAAAAAAGATTGTTTGAAATAATAAAATCCTTTTTCACCAAATAAAGTACTGCAAACCAATTATAATATTTATTATTACTAAAAATATATTTTAAACACTCTTTTCCGTTTATACCATCAATTTCATTACTACTAATTTTTATATCAGATTCTGTATAAATATCTTTCTGTTGATAAAAGCAACGATTTTTAAAAAAAATGAAGTCTAAGTATGAATTCCCCTCTATATAATTCACTAAATCGCTCAAGAAATCTATTCCCCAATAATCATCCGAATCCAAAAATATTAAATAGTCACCTGTAGAATTTAGGATTCCAACATTTCTTGCTTCAGATAAGCCACCATTTTTTTTGTTAATAAGTAGAATATTTGAATATCTTTCCTTATATTCATTACAAATTAATTCACTATCATCAGTAGAACCATCATTGATTAATAATATTTCTAAATTTGTATAAGATTGCGCTAAGACACTTTCGATACATTGTTTTAAATAATTTTCAACATTATATACTGGAATTATAATACTTATTTTCATATAATATTTCCCCTTATTGACATCTTAGTCTACGTCAGTATTTTGAACAAAAAAAGTTAAACCTGCCTTATATTCAAATCTACTTAAGTAGTGGCTAACAACCACGGATGATGTTCCTGAAAAGGTAGTAAGGTTAAGCGAGCTAAACAGAAATCCAGATCACTTTGCTTTACAGATAGCTTACTGATAACACATCTTTCCGATTTGTTGAAAATCTTTATTTTGAGAATAGGACAATTATTTATTAAAAATATACCAAGATTCAACGCCTTAGCTAGTACCAATTTCATCCTTTTAAAGTTGCTACGTGACCTTCATGAAGAATTTATTACATAAACTATTCTTATAATCTCCGTCCTGAATGAAATATCTAAGTAGAGATACTAAGTGAAAGGTGGCTTCGCCCTTGCTATTCCAGTAAGTAAAATCTGCTCACTAACAGCTTTTGTTTTACCTTAATAATAGTAGTAATGTAAAGTGCAGTTTTATAGCAATTTTCTATTTACAAACGGGCCTTTATTAGTATCGTAGTGCTAACAAGATTATAATATGCTAGCGGATTTTCTACAGATTCACCTTTCGTTTTAACGTCATCTAAGTTATCTACTTTTAATCCCTACTAAATAAATCCCTCGTATACACTTTTTCTGCAACATCTTTAATATCATCTGACAGCCTATTTGCTACAATTACATCTGAAACTTTCTTAAACTCTTCTAAATTAGCAAACACTCTAGAATTATAGAAATTCTCTTCATTGAGAGCTGGCTCATATACAACAACTTCAATACCCTTCGCTTTAATACGCTTCATAACTCCCTGTATAGCTGATTGTCTAAAATTATCAGAATCCGTTTTCATAGTAAGTCTATAAATCCCTACAATTTTTGGACTTCTTTTAATAATCATATCTGCAATATGATCTTTTCTAGTTTTATTTGCATCAACAATCGCCGTCATTATATTATTAGGAACATTCTCGTAATTTGCTAATAACTGCTTTGTATCTTTAGGAAGACAATAACCACCATAACCAAAAGATGGATTATTGTAATGTTTACCTATTCTTGGGTCTAACCCAATACCATCGATAATTTGTTTAGTATCTAAGTCTTTTACCTCGGCGTAAGAATCTAGTTCATTAAAAAAAGCAACTCTTAAAGCAAGATAAGTATTGGCAAATAATTTAATAGCCTCGGCTTCAGTTGAGTTTGTAAACAAAACATCTATATTTTCTTTTATAGCACCTTTTACAAGTAAATCAGCAAATATTCTAGCTTTATTGGATTTTTCACCAACTACAATTCTTGATGGGTGCAAATTATCATAAAGAGCGTTTCCTTCTCTTAAAAACTCTGGCGAAAAAATAATTTTATCTGTTTTGAATTTCCCCTTTACTATCTCTGTATAACCTACAGGAACCGTTGATTTAATAACCATTGTAGCTTCTGAATTAACAGATAAAACATTAGCAATTACGGCTTCAACGGTTTTTGTATCGAAATAGTTTTTTTCCGGATCATAGTTCGTCGGTGTGGTGATGATAACATACTCTGCATCTTTAAAAGCTCTATTATTGTCTGTAGTAGCTGTCAAGTTTAAATCTTTTGTAGCAAAATATTCTTCAATCTCATTATCAACTATTGGAGATCTTCTATTATTAATCATATCGACTTTATCTTGGATAATATCTAAAGCAATAACTTGATTATGCTGAGCCAATAATATTGCATTGGATAAGCCAACATAGCCTATTCCTGCTACTGTGATTTTCATTTTTTACCTCTCCATTACATTAAATTTATTAAATTGATTTTATTATATTTTATAAATACAGTAGTAGCTATTAGAGCCCATTACTATGTCAATGTTGACATGAATGTCTTGATGCAAGTTAGCTTTTCTCATGAAAGTAACAAACAAAAATAAAGCAACTTGTAAAATGAAATGCAACAGTAAAAATTAACGGAAAACAAGAACATCCACAGATAAACCGTGTATGATTAGGTCGACTAGAACACAATCTATACGGAGGTTTATACATGGCACAATCAAATTCTACCTCATCTAAACGCTCGTTTACGCATCTCACTACCTTTGGACGTGGAAAAAATGCAGCGCTCGATGCAAAAGAAAAATCCGAATCCGCCATTGCCAAATCCATCAATCTTAACCGAAGCACCATCCACCAAGAACTGAAGCGCAGTACATTGACACAAATGAAGTCGGATCGAAAGACTTTCGAAGCCTACTTTCCAGTGACCACTAAAGCGAAGTACGTAGAAAACCGAAAAGCCTGAGGTGCCAAACTTAAGCTAGACGACACAATCGAATTCATTCAGTTCTTTGATACAAAGACTTTGAAGGACAAGAGGCCACCCGATGCAGTCTGTGGATTTCGAAGCTACACGATCTAGTTGATAAGTAACCGGTCTGCACAAAACGGTATATAATTACATCAATATCGGCTACTTCAAGGTGGAAAATATCGACCTACCGATGAAAGTTCACTTTAATACGAAAAGAGATGAATTCGCGTAAACAAGTACGTTCTAGGACGGGGTATCGAAGAGCGTCCTGGTGAAATTGATGAACGGAAAGGATTTGGTTATCGAAAAAAAGTCAAGATGATGCTTTGTTGACATTGACCGAACGGAAGACGCGAAAAAAATCATCATTCGGATCGACGGCTAGGACAGTGATTCTGTGACGCGGGCGATTGATGGACTGAGCACGCAATAAAGCGCAAACTTTGCACAGGTGTTCAAAACCCTCACATCTGATAACGGATCTGAATTCGCTAAGCTTGTTGAGTCGGTCTCAACAGAAAATACCGATGTCTTCTTTACGCACCCGTTAACTTACCTGCGAGCGCGGAACGAACGAGTGTCACAACGGACTCATCCTCCGGTTCATCCCCAAAGGGAAAGCAATCAGTTCTGTTTCGGAAGAGACGATTCGCTATGCTGAGAACTGGTGCAATAATCTACCAAGGAAAATCCTAGGCTACCATAATGCCAGAAGAGCGCTTTTCAGATGAACTTGCCAACATCGTCTGATTCATGGTATATAGGTATTTTCATGTTTTGTTGCATTTAATACCACAATCTAAACAAATAAAAATAACTAAATATATTGCACTAAAAGCTGGACACCTTATTTCTTTACTAACGTTCTTATACAACCTGAAATTAAAACTTATTGAAGGAAACATTTAATAGTATTGCAAATCATTTTATTTCTCTCTTGTATTCCAGTATGTTAAATCTGCTCACTAATAGCTTGCCTATTATTGAGAAAGTCATTGGCTTGCATCAGTAGAACTTTATCTTGATTAACTTCTTTTTTCTATGGTTCCCTCATTTATAATCATGATAGTCTATTTGGATTTCCCATTCAGTTTAAATATAACCCCTGTATTAATTCTACTGTATTTTCAATAGAATATCCTTTCTCAAGAATTTTTTCATATCCTCTTTCTTTTCTGACCATTTTTGATTTTAGAATGATTTCCGCCCATGTGGAATCATCTTTTAACAGTGAAATGAATTTAACTAAACCCATATCCATATCCGCCTCTTTCGGAACAGTATCTGATACATAACATGGGAGACCTATAGCTTGAGCCTCAATTAAGACTATGCCTAATCCTTCGAATAAAGATGGGAATAAAAATATATCAAAACAGTTTAAAATTTCAGGAATATCATCTCTTAAACCCAAAAACTTTACATTTTTCTCAATATTAAGATCTTTAACCTGTTTCTTGATATCATCTTGCAAATCTCCTTTTCCTACTAAAATTAAATAACAATCTCTTTTAATTTCTATCATTTCATTAAATATCTCAATAATAAATTTGTGATTCTTCTGATCGTTAAATCTACCAATATGTCCAATAACAAAAGCATCAACAGGAATATTTAATTTATTTAATAGTTCTGTTCTATCTTTGTTAATATTTTCAAACTTATTTAGATCAATTCCATTATTAACTTGAACAACTCTTGGATTACTAATATCTCCGAATAAATCAATACTTGCTTCTCGACTACAACCTAGAAGATGATTTGAATTTTTCAGCATTTGAAATCGCATAAATTTTCTATATATATTTCTCGGCAAAGAATCCTTTTTCCCATCGCTTATATTATGACTGTGACAGATAATGTTTTTAACTCCAGAGCGATTTGCTATTTTTGCATTTATTCCTGAAAAGTAATGAATGTGACTATGAACTATATCAAATTTATTTTCTTTTATTAATTTTTCAAAACCTTTAATATAGCCGTAAAATCCACCGAACTTTTTGGGTCTTGGTATAACATAAATATTCCCCCCCAATGATATAATCTCATCATCAAAATCCCCTTTATCAGTTGATGACACTAAAAAATCAAATTGAAATTTTCCCTTGTCTATTTTTCTATAAATATTCATTATTAAAGTCTCTGCTCCACCACGGTCCATTTTTCTACTAAAGCAATGTAATATTCTTTTCGTTGTCATTTCAATAATCCTTTCAAATCTGAGATATACTTTATTCTACACTCATTATCCCTGAATACATCTGCAGCCCAGTTAAGCATGTAATCCCCCTGCTCTTTTCCATCATTGGTTTCAATTTCACAAAAATTTTATCTGATCTCACTAGTAGTTTATACAAGAACGAAAATATTTAATAGTTCTCTCAAATGGTGGATTTATAATATTTAATGGATTCGATAAATTATCAGTTGAACATCACTAAATTTTATAATTATTTTACATATATTTATTATCTAATTATATATGACTCTTAATAATCTTTGCGGGCACTCCGGCTACTACACAGTTTTCCGGTACATCATCAATTACAACTGCTCCAGCAGCAATTATAGAATTATTACCAATATGAATAGGTCCCAAGACCATAGAATGCACTCCTACAAGAACATCATCTCCTATAGTAGGTACTTCTACATGCTCTCCTCTACCGCCTATTGTTACACCATGCAATACCTTGCAGTTTTTTCCTATAACAGCATTTGGATGAATTACAATGCCTAATCCATCATGGGGAAAAGTCGTTCCTTTCCCAATATTCGCCTTATAAGGTATATCGCATGAGAATATTATTCTAATAATCGCCCTAATTAATAAAGAGATTATTGACATTTTCTTTAAATAAAAGAACCTTTCTATTCTATATAACGTGTATATTCTATCCAATTAGAAACCTCCTCATTCATTCCAAAAGAATTTAAATGGTATTATTCTATTCCATTCTGGTCTATAGTATAAAATTATTAAATTATAAACTAAGGTTAATACGATAATACAATACTTCACAAATAATGCTTCTTTTTCATTTTTTATATTGTTTATAACATTAGGTATATAAATGATGCTGAATATCCAGAAATATATATACATTCGATCTATCATTGATGCCTTAAAGGCTACTACTGATATTGCAAAGGCAATCAACATAAAATAAGAAAGTGTGTGTTGTTCATTATATTTAACATTAAAAGTATCATTTATTTTTATTTCACTTCTAGTCTCTTTTGTTGATATCGAGTATCGGTAAAACACACCAAGTAAAAGAAATACAAGAATAACTAACCCATTAAGATAATTCGCGAGATTATTTGAAGCAAATTGAGCTGAGAACTGATAATGCGAATAATATTCAGGTACAATTTTAAATATCAACGAAATTAAAGGTTCAAACAAGAAATACATTATTCCAGTAGATAATAATATAATATAAATACCTTTTCTATTAAATTTTATTAAAGAAATTGGATAAGCTATTAAAAATAATACCGCACTACTATGAAACATAGTTGCAAATAAAACTAGAAAAATAAACTTTAATGGTTTTCGTTTCTTTATATAAAAGTAGCTTGAACAAACTATTATTACTGCAATTGTCTGCCTCAAACCACTCAAGAAGAAATAATATAATCTAAGTGAAACAAGAAGATAAAAACTCATCCATACTATAGAGGAATTTTTTATTATAAATATGCCTATGCCTACCATTACAATAAAAGAAGTAATAATAAATAAGAATTGATAATCATAAAAAAACAAAGAAATAATTTTATTATAAATTACATATCCTAATTCAAATCTTGTTGGATTGTAGAATAAATTACTGAAATCTCCGATATATTGCAATTGTTTATATAAATCAATGTAGGTTATGGTGTCATTGCCAATATCAGCGCCTTTAAATGCCATTAATGAAAACAAAACACAAGAAACAACAAAACAATAAATTTTATTCCGAAGTTTAATTTCAACTCCACTGAGTAAAAACCAAAAAACTATAATATACATCATCAAACAAGCGTAAAAAATCATAATTTAGTTTCTTCCATTCATATTAATATAAATATTTTGTACTCTTTTCGCCTCTTTTATTATATCAAAATCAGACGATTTTATTATTTCGTGAAATTCAGACCTCTTATTATTAATTATTTTTCTTTGTAAGGCATTATTCCATTTATTAACTTCCAAATCTAAGTAGGTCACATTTCCTAAATCAACCTCTTTTGTTATACTACTTGACAAAAAGCATGGCAAACCTGATGCTTGTGCTTCAACAGCAACAACTGGTAAACCCTCTTTCAATGATGGCAAAACAAATGCATCAAAACACTGTAATAACTCGTTAATATCCTTTCTAAATCCTAGAAACAATACTTTATTCTCAATTTTTTTAGATTTTACTAGTTCTAAACTTTTTTTAATAGTATCTCCATCTCCTACTAAAACAAGGACAAAATCATCGCTGTATTTGCAAATATTATTAAATACTTCTATTAAAAATGCATGATTTTTTATTTCATTAAAACTAGCAACATGCCCAATGACATATTTATTTGTAATTTTTAATTTTTGTCTGTAGGTTTCTCTAATTTTTATATTGAATCTATATTTATCTAGTTCAATAGCATTTCTGATTATCTCAATTTTTTTATTCTTCATGAATTTTTCACCATATAAAAATTCACCCGCTTTTTCTGAACATGCCCAATATTTATTTGCATATCGCTTAAGATTTAAACATAGAATAGAATTAATAAAACTTTTAAGCTTATTGCTAGAAAACATTGTTGAATGACTATGAACAATTCTATTTGATATTTTATATTTTTTAGCAAACCGTAGATTGAAAAAATTAGTAGTCGGAGAATGCAGGTGTACAACCTCGTATTCGCTTGCATGTTTTTTAAAGAATTTTTTTGTTTCATAATTAGACTTACATACAGTTTTTAAAGATAAAGGTGATTTTATATGATAAATATTTCCACCCATTTTTTTTATTTCATCTTCATAAGATATTTCAAAGTACTTCATTACCAAAAAATCAAATTGAATTATTTCCCTGTTAATATTTCTATATAAATTCATTACAATTGAAGATACTCCACTTTTAATAGCCAAATTATCAACAACATGTAATATGCGCATAAATCCACTTCCTCGATTAAAATTAATATCACGAAAAAATCATAATCTATTCTTTATTTAGGCAAAACTAACCAATCCCCCATTTGCTTTGCAAAACTATCTGGTTTCATTATTTGATAGCCAGAAGCATGATAGAACGTTAATTCACCAAAGTAAATCTTTTCATCAAAATAATAGAAATCTACTCTTACTGCAGGAAAGTCTTCTGATAATTTTTCCGCAATTTCAACCATTTCTTTAAGCCTTTTTGGTTTTTGTACATCATAATTTTGCTTGTTTGGGTATGCTATTTGTGCATCAATTCTATTCCAATGTTTATCGTAAATATTTCTATAATAATTTGAGTTTTTAACTCCTTCGATAACTGAATCGATATCTATAGATATCGATCTTACTATTCCGTTAAAACAAAAAAACCTATAATCCTCCGGTGGATTACCAGTACTAGGCGTAAGTAACTTCTCACAAATAATTTTATTTTCAACATCCTTGTAAGCCCATTCTCTTCCATATGCAAAATAGTCTAGTTTTATCCATTTCTTAAATCTTCCTTTTATTTTCTTTATTTCTTTTTCAGTTTTACCATGGCAAATATAATTAAAACTAGACCCATTAGTCAATTTCATAATGAAGTTGTTTGGCAATTGATCAAAATCCACTTCATCAATATTTTTATAAACACCGATTAGTGGGATAAGTAGCGATTCACCAAATGTCGGGATTTTTTCCTTTACATAGTCTCTTACAGCATACTTGTCCACACATGTGTTTAGAATTGGATTCTGGTAGTACAGCTTTAACCATTGTATTTTTTCATTATATGTAACTAGATTTCCAAATTTTATTTCTGAGCCTGTTCTTTTTTTATACTGTTTTTCTATAAATTTCTGATTGTCTATAAACTTAGTGCTAAACATTGCTAACTTTAGACTCAAAACTTTTAATCTGTAGGCTATCTCATCATTTTTTTTTATATTATTAATAATTCTTTTTTTAAATTGTCTATTCATATTTTTGCCCTCTCCACCTTACTTAATTCTCATAATTTTAATAAACACCCAGTAGCTTATGTGGAAGATTGAACGAATAATTGAAAGTTTTTCTATCTCTCTGTATAAATACCAGTGATACTTTATTAAATCCAGCTTATTACTAGATATCGAATTACTTCTTAATCTATACTTCATTAAAACATCTGGCATCCCATAAATATACTTCTCTTTCTTCAACATCTGGAGCCAGAGAGCATCATCATTTCGTTTTCTGATATTCGGGACAACAAACTTCCCCAATTTCTTAACATTGTACATAACGGACGAATTACCAACAGGACAGCTTAATAATACACCATTGTAATTCGTTTTAGTTTTTGTTTTGATAATTTTTTTCAGAGATTTCCCTGCTTCATTAATCTGCTCATAAGCAGTACACGAGAAATAATAGCCGTTATTTTCCATAAAGGATAACTGCCGTTCCAGTTTATCTTCGGTCCATAAGTCGTCACTATCTAAAAAGGCCATATATGAGCCGGTTGCCAATTCCATTGCTTTCGTTCTGGCTACAGCAGCCCCTGAGTTTTTTTCTAGTAAATGGTACTTGATTCGATTATCTTGTTTAATATATTCTCCTACAATTTCTATTGTATTGTCGGTAGAACAATCATCAACGATAACCATTTCCCAATTCCGATAAGTTTGTTTTAATACGGTCTCTATTGTTTCTGATATAAATGCACCACTATTATATGTAGGCATTATTATAGAAATTATATCCCTCATCACATCTCTACCTCATTCTTATTTTCAGTAGTTAAATCATTTACAGAGTTCTCACTGATCTTATCTCTCTTAATAACTGCAAAAACAGTCTTTATCATCGTATTAATATCACTAAAAAAATTAAATCCTTCTATGCTCTTTAAGTTAAATTTCATCTTCTCGGATAAAACATGATTAACATATGTCTCTTCAGCATCATCAGCATTAGCTAAAAGCAGTTCTTCATTCTTGTACTGAATACTTGCTTCAGAAGTAACTCCTGCTGGTAGTAGTAATGTTGCCATCATCTCATCTGTATACTTCTCAACATATTTAACTACTTCAGGTCTAGTTCCAACAAAGCTCATATCCCCTAAGATAATATTAAGAAGTTGAGGAATTTCATCAAGTCTTGATTTCCTTAAGAATTTTCCAACCTTCGTAACTCTATCATCATTTTTTGTTGTTACTTGAGTACCAATCTTATCTGCATGGTTTATCATGGTACGAAACTTATAAATCCTAAACTTTTTCCCGTATTGTGTTATTCTTACTTGACGAAACATAATAGGCCCTTTAGAATCTTTCTTAATTGCAATACTTATAATAAAGAACACAGGAAATAGAATAACGATAGCTAGAATAGCAATTACTATATCGAATACCCGTTTGGTAAATAGGCCAAATCTTTTCTTATATAAATGGTCATAATACTTTTTCACACTATCATTTTTCATATTACCAGGTAAGTCTTCCCACTTTATTAGTATCACTTTTCTACTCCTCTATTTTGCATTCACCAGTCTACTTCCCATTAAAGAACTTCTTCCAGCACCATCTTCAAACTCTTATTCACATACTCCACATCTTCGTCACTCAACAAAGTATGAAGTGGAAATGAAATTTCATTAATATATTGCTTATAGGCATTAGGATAATTCTTAATATCAAAACCTAAATTCCTATAGGCCGTAAACATAGGCAATGGTTTGTAGTGGACATTACACGCAACCCCAACTTCTGCCATCTTAACGATTATTTCATTTCTCTGGTATTCATTAATACCAGGTATCCTAGCTAAATAAAGATGTCCTGAGGAAGTAAAGTCCTCACCATAATGCTGCAATCTTTGAACACCTAATGGTAAAAGAGCTTTGTCATACATCCCAATTATCTCTTTACGCCTTTTCATTAGACCCTCATATCTATTTAACTGCACCAAGCCAAACCCAGCCATTATATCAGTCATATTACACTTATAAGCAGGATAGATAATGTCATACTCCCATGCACCAATTTGTGTTTTTGCCAATGCATCTTTAGACTGGCCATGAAGACTATACAGCATATATTGTTTATAAAGCCATTCATCATCTAATCCTAGATCATTTTTCCATACGACAGCACCACCTTCAGCAGTTGTCAAATTCTTGACTGCGTGGAAAGAGTAGCAAGTAAAATCGGCAACTTGTCCACATTTCATACCTTTCCTTTCAGCACCAAAAGCATGGGCAGCATCAGTCATAATAATTACTCTATTAAATAACGATTGAAGTTCATTATTATCCCTAAATAATTCTTTTTTACTCTCTACTATCTCGTATATGGTATCGTAATCACACATTTTCCCACCTATATCGACAGGTATAATCACTTTTGTCTTATCTGTAATGGCATCCGCAAGTTTTGAATAATCCATCTCAAAAGAGTTTGGGTATGTATCAACTAGTACAATTTTCGCCCCTACATGATCTATAACAGAGGCAGATGCTGTATATGTATATGCTGAAGTTATGACCTCATCTCCAGGTCCTATTCCTAAAATGCGAAGAGTAAGTTCCATTGCAGCTGTTGCAGAATTTAAGCAAGCTGCCTTATTTGTACCAACATATTCAGCTATTCTTTTTTCGAACTCTTTTGTTCTTGGGCCAGTTGTTATCCAACCAGACTTCATTGCTTTTGTTACTTCTTCAATTTCTGCATCGGTAATATCCGGGGGTGAGAAAGAAATATTTCTTAATTTATTATCAATCATTTCATTTACCTCGCTTTATTAAAATTTGGTTTTAGAATTGAAAAAATTTTTAGTAGTTTAGTACTTGATTGGATTCCAGAAGTGTTCTTGTCCAACAAACTACTAATCCTCTAAAGAGAAATTACATCTAATTTATATCCACATCACATTCTTCATCCAACCATATTATCCTAACGACTAGGTTTATATTTCACCCCATTTTAGATACGAATGAATGTTAAACATTGTATTCTAATCCTAAATAGCGAGACTTCACCCCATCTACACAACACAACCCCCCTCGCCCATCAAACAAGAACGAGCAAGGGCCCAAAACCACTAACTACCTAACCAACCTCTTCTCCATCAATTCCTCAAGATAAACCATCAACTCATCCCGAATTTCCGGATTCTGCAAAGCAAACTCAATCGTAGTAGTAATAAATCCTAACTTCTCTCCAACATCATACCGCTTACCTTCAAAATCATAAGCAAACACACGCTGAATTTTATTCAACTGTTGAATCGCATCCGTCAACTGAATTTCCCCACCTGCTCCAGTTTCCTGCTTCTCTAAACACATGAAGATTTCTGGAGTGAGCACATATCGACCCATAATGGCAAGATTCGATGGAGCTGTTCCCTTCGCAGGTTTCTCCACAAAGTTTTCAACCGCATACCTTCGCCCCGTTTGCATAGAAGGCTCTACAATGCCATAACGATGTGTTTCATTATCTGGTACAGTTTGTACACCAATTATGGACGCATGCGTTTCATCATACTGATCCATAAGTTGTTTCAAGCTCGGAACTTCACTTTGCACGATATCATCTCCAAGCAACACTGCAAACGGCTCATTCCCAATAAACTTACGTGCACACCAAACAGCATGTCCAAGTCCTTTCGGTTCTTTTTGACGTATGTAATGGATGTCTATATTTGATGATTGTCTAACCTTCTCTAATAAATCGAATTTTTCCTTTTCAATAAGGCTTTCTTCTAATTCAAAGTTATTATCAAAATGATCCTCAATCGCTCGCTTCCCTTTTCCGGTAACGATTATAATATCTTCAATGCCGGATGCAATTGCCTCTTCAACGATGTATTGAATGGTCGGTTTATCGACAATCGGTAACATTTCTTTCGGCATGGCTTTAGTCACCGGTAAAAATCGCGTTCCTAAGCCGGCTGCTGGAATGATTGCTTTTGTTATTTTTTTCACTAAAATGCGCCTCCTACTTAATTTTTTGCTTCTGTTAATATTCCCGGACACTAATTGTTTCTAGAGTAATATCCTCTTTTATCTTTTCATACCCCGGCTTCTCCAACAACTCAAACATATTACTCTTATACAATTCCACGCCTGGTTGATCGAACGGATTCACACCGAATAAATAAGCACTCATCGCACAGGCTTTTTCAAAGAAATACACCAAGTATCCAAATGTATAAGCGTCCATCTTAGGTATCTCAAACACCAAGCCTGGTACGCCGCCTTCTATATGTGCGTCTAATGCACCTTCAAATGCTTTGCTGTTCACATAGTCGACCGTTTTTCCAGCTAAATAATTCAAGCCGTCTATATTCTCTTCATCACTTTCGATTAGCAAATCACAGATAGGTTCTTTTACTTTAATGATTGTTTCGAACAAATTACGTTGGCCTTCTTGAATGTACTGACCAAATGAATGCAAGTCTGTCGAGAAGTTGGCGGAGGCAGGGAAAATCCCTCTACGGTCTTTCCCTTCACTTTCGCCAAATAACTGTTTCCACCATTCTGCAAGATAATGCAAGCCTGGTTCATACGACACGAACATTTCAATGGCCATGCCTTTTTGAAACAGGATGTTGCGGATCACCGCGTATTGATAGGCTGCGTTCTCTTCCAGCAACGGGTTTGTTAACTCGTTTTGTGCATGCATGGCACCCGCCATAACGCTGCGTATGTCTGTTCCGCTTGCTGCAATCGGCAAAAGTCCAACAGCGGTCAATACTGAATAACGGCCTCCGATGTCATCTGGGATAACGAATGTTTCATACCCCTCTTTATCGGCCTGTTTTTTTAAAGCGCCCTGTTGTTTATCTGTTGTCGCATAGATTCGTTTTCTTGCTTTTTCTTTTCCATATTTCTCTTCAAGCAGCTTTCGGAAAATCCGGAAAGCGATTGCCGGTTCTGTCGTCGTACCAGACTTTGATATGATGTTTATAGAAAAGTCCTTCTCTGCTAAAAACTCAATGACATGTGTTATGTAAGTAGAGCTAAGGTTATGACCAACGAAAATGACTTGAGGATATCCTCTTTTGTCGCTAGGCAGCATATTGTTGAAGCTATGGTTCAGCATCTCAATGGCTGCCCGAGCGCCTAAGTAGGAGCCGCCGATTCCAATCACAAGAAGAACGTCACTCGTTTCTTTAATATGGAGGGTACTTTCTTGAATACGTTCAAATTCCTCTTTGTCATAGTTTTCAGGAAGGTCTACCCATCCTAAATACTCTCTATGAACACTAGATTCGCTGTGCATTTCTTGATGGATGGATTTCACTGTCTGTTCCAAGAAGGAGAGTTGATAACTCCCGAAAAAAGAACTTGCTTTCGAATAATCAAACGTTATATGCGCCAATGCTTCACCTCCATATAGTGATTTACTTAGGTGTCGTTGCCAAGAGCCACCCGCCGTCCATTTTAAGCAGTCGTAACTTCCTTCTTAACCACGGGTATTTTACGATTAGCTAACCCAACAAGCGTTTCCTTCAGCTCTTGATTATCCATCTCAAGCACCCTACTCAAAACAAACTCCATCTCAAGCGCACTAACCGGTTCCGCCTTCCCAACAAATATCTTCGGAAAGACATGCTCACTCTGCCGTTCATTGTCATTCAACAGCTCTTCAAACAATTTCTCCCCAGGTCGAATCCCCGAGTACGCAATCCCAATCTCATCTTCACTATACCCCGACAACTTAATCAGGTTCTTCGCGAGATCCACAATCTTCACAGGCTCACCCATATCTAACACAAACACTTCTCCACCAGCTGCAAGCGTTCCCGCTTGAATAACAAGCCGCGAAGCTTCAGGTATTGTCATAAAATAACGTGTCATTTCAGGATCCGTAACCGTTACTGGACCCCCTCTGGCAATCTGCTTCTTAAACAAAGGAACAACACTGCCACGGGACCCAAGTACATTGCCAAATCGCACTGCGGCGAATTTTGTTGTGCTATCCTTCGCCAGGTTCTGCACAATCATTTCAGCAAAGCGCTTCGTCGCACCCATGATGTTGGGTGGATTGACTGCTTTGTCGGTCGATACCATAACGAAGTGTGGGACACCAAATGTATCTGCTGCCTCTGCGACATTCTTCGTACCGAAGATGTTATTCTTCACGGCTTCCATTGGGTTTGCTTCCATTAAAGGAACATGCTTATGCGCAGCTGCATGGTACATGACGTCTGGTTTGTATTCGCTGACGATATCAAAAATGCGCATGCGATCTTGCACGTCCGCAATAATTGGAATGATTTCGATATCAGTTGAAACTGTTCGACGCAGTTCCATGTCTATATTGTAAATCGAACTTTCACCATGTCCTAAAAGGAGTAAGCGACTCGGTCTAAATGCACTCACTTGCCTACAAATTTCAGAACCGATGGAACCGCCTGCACCAGTGACAAGTATTGTTTTACCAGTTAACTTGTCCGCGATGGCTTTCAAGTCGAGTTGGACTTCATCTCGGCCGAGTAAATCTTCAATCTTGACGTCTTGCATATCCGTGACGGATACCTTCCCAGTCATTAAGTCTTCAATGCGTGGAATGGTTTGTGTCTTGACACCCGTGTCGATACACACTTTCATCAAATCAGCCATTTGCTGTTTGGTCATGGAAGGAATCGCAATGACGATTTTCTCTATATCATGTGTTTCGACAAGGCTGGGAATTTGTTTCGTGCCCTCCGCTACCTTTACATTGTAAATTTCTAAGCCGTGTTTCGCTTGGTCATCGTCTACAAAAAGGACTGGTTTCATGCCTGAATCAGGGTTTTGCGACAGTTGACGCACGATCATGCTGCCGGCTTGTCCCGCACCAATGATCAGTGTTCGTTTGGCATCTAAGTCTCCATGGCGATTGAACGTATCCCGGAAAACGCGCCATGACAACCGCGATGCCCCGATGAGCAAGATGTGCAGCATCCATGTAAGGGCCAGTGCTCTCATATAGACATCTTGCATCACGGCAATTTGCACAAACGCGACGACGATGATTGTTAACGTCACTGCTTTGAATATGGACTTCAATTCCCCGATAGACGCATAAGACCATGCTTTGCGGTAGAGTCCGTAATACCACGCGAATGTATGATGTGCAATGAAGATTGCAATGACACTGATGAACAACATTTTGTTTGTGAAGATGTTGATGTATGGATGCAATATATAATAACCAATATAGATGGATGACAATACGATTAGTGAGTCAACAATGACTAGTAGACTCATTCTTTTGTTCATGGACATTGACATTGCAGTGATTTCTCCTTTCACAGTAGTTTTATATGTAACAATAGAGTAATAAAGAATCCTACCTATAACGCTTGGCGCTAGGTATTCCACCCACACTAAGCCGGACAGGAAATCACTGTCCGGCTTAGTGTTTCGTCTACCCCAGTAGCCGCCTTCGCTTCAGATTATGTAGATTTATTAGTTCGACTTATCTATTAGAGACTTCATGACTGTTACTATATACTTATTAGTTTACCATTTCTATCGCAACTAATGATATCATCTTATCAACTAATATGCCACCACTTTTTTACAGGGAATTCTTCAGGTTCCAGTAAAAATAAAGGCTTGTTTTGTAAAATACGTTCATTGTTTTCTAGCAAGATGTCTGCAATGTTATGTAGCTTCTTTTTATCCATATAGTCAAGCCCGCAATTGTATAGTAATGGCCTCGTTTTCAAATTGTGGACGTCTGATCCGTAAGTGTGGATTAAGTTTGCCTCCAATAATTGGATAGACAATTTTTGCACATTCTTTCCAAAATGCCCAGCAACACTTCCTGCTGTGATTTGAGCTAAAGCCCCGTGTCTAACCAACCGCTCAAGCCGTTCGGGTTTTTCCGCGATCGCTCGATTGCGTTCAGGGTGCGCAATAATCGGGATGTAGCCTTCACACAGCAGGGCCTGAATCATATTCACGGTATATGCAGGTACCGTTTGTGACGGAAGTTCAAGTAGCAGATAGCGCGAGTTCGCGAGTGTTAGCGCTTCTTTAGTTGCTAGTTTTTCTAAGAGGTCATCGCATAGTCGAACTTCTTGACCTTTATGAAGGGTAACAGCTATTTTAGCCGCCCG
The DNA here is from genome assembly GCF_056786515.1 of Sporosarcina sp. Y838. NCBI lineage: Bacteria > Bacillati > Bacillota > Bacilli > Caryophanales > Caryophanaceae > Sporosarcina > Sporosarcina sp. Y838. The sequence goes on from NZ_JBXCJD010000002.1 coordinate 263,831, forward strand.
AAGTGTGTCTTGTAGCAAACCAATCTGACTTTCAATTTCAGCGCGCGATACGTGGAAGTGCGGACTGAATGCATGCGGCGTGGCAATCATGTCCGTAATCCCTTCTGTTGCTGCCATTTCCACAATTCTTAATGTATCTTCTATCGTCTCCGCGCCGTCATCGACGCCGAATAGAAGATGGCTATGCATATCGATCATAAAATCTCTCCTTTTATTAAGTAGCATAAGTGACAGGTATCCATAAGCAATACCCCGTTCCCGAAGTTTCTACTCAAAAAGGAAAAAGAGCAAAAAGATTAATTAATCTTTTTGCTCTCCATTTCCGTAATATTGGTAATAATAGTGGTCTTTTTCCAAAACAAAATTATTCAGCACAGTACCAATGATATTGGCATTCGATGACACCAATGCCTCTTTAGCTTTGACAGCACTTGCTTTCTCAGTTTCCCCCGAATTGAGCACAAGGATTGTACCGTCGCATTTGTTTGCGAGTATCTGTGCATCGGCAACAGATAGAAGCGGAGGCGCGTCGAAAATGATGATGTCATAGCTGTTAGCGTATTCTTCAATCAGCGCATCCATCGTATTGGAGCCTAGCAATTCCGCAGGGTTCGGAGGTATCGGACCGCATGTGACCAGGTCTAGCCCTTCGATTTCCGTATGGACCAGGACATCTTGCAGGTCCCACTTCCTAGTTAATAAGTTGGATAATCCAGTCGAATTTATCGTGTGGAATGTGTAATGCATTGTGGGTTTGCGCATATCCGTATCAATGAGTAGGATTTTTTTCCCCTCCTGCGCAAAGACGATGGCTATGTTTGCAGCGCACGTCGACTTGCCCTCCCCAGGAGAGGCCGATGTGATCAGCAGTGTTTTTATATCCTTATCCGGCATTGAGAAGTTGATGTTGGTCCGGACCGTGCGAAATTGTTCCGAAACGATTGACCTCGGATTCACACTGGTCACAAGTTTACGCGCAACCGCTTGTACGGACTTTTTTTTCTTGTTGAACATGACGGTCACCTCTTCTTCCTTCTACTTTTTAAGGCACCTTTATCGCCTGGTACATCTTTTTCCGAAATTACGCTTACAAGGCCGAGTATCGGCAAGCCTAGCAAATCTTCTACATCTTGCTCCGTCTTCACTGATGTATCCAAGTATTCGAGCAGGAATGCAATCCCTACACCTAGCATCAGACCAATCACTGCGGCAATTGCCATGTTGAGTAGTGGATCTGGTTTAATGGGTGATGGGTTTTCCGCAAGGACTGCCGGCGATAGGATGTTAACGTTATCGACATTCATCAACTTTTGGATTTCGACTTGGAACACTTCAGCGGTCGTGTTGGCAATATCCACCGCAACATAGGCTTCAGGATCTTGGACGCTGATGTTCAGTACTTGTGAGTTTTGCTCACTGTTCACTGAAATTTTAGCAGCGAGTCCAGCAGGCGTTGTATCAAGGCCTAGATTGTCAATCACTTTCGACAGGATTGCTGGCGTTTTAATGATGACGTTGTATGTACTGATGAGTTGTAGATCCGTTTGAATGTCCTGGGTGCTGAATTGTTGTGTTTCTTTTTTCTCTTGATTGACCAGGATTTGTGTTGTTGCTTGGTAGATCGGCGTCAAATAGAGGTAACTGACAACTCCGGCAATGGTTACAGCAACAATGATTGCGCTGATGATCAACACAAGCCGTTTCTTCAGTGTTTTGACTAATTCTTGTAAACTGATTGTTTCTTCCATGAATTATAGTTTCCCCTTTACGTTTACATTGTAGAACTTTGCCCTAGTATATCATAAAGGGATTTATTTTTGTAACAATTATCCACAATCTTTATGGGATATTATAGCTATTCTAAAACGTAAGTAAAGAGGTGCAGGTATGAAGAGTCAATCCATTTTAGTAATTGTTCTTTCCGTCATTTGTGTGGGACTCCTTTGGTTCAGCGCTTCGACTCGGCAAGAAAAAGTCCGAAGTGCAGGGGCGCGTAGTGGTCAGGGGACTGAAGATTCACAGAAAGCGCTTGAAAGTGATGGGGTATCGGCTAAAAAGACGTCACCCGTACAGAAGTTGAGTGTAGAGGACATACGGGAGATTGGCGCGACACTTGATGAAGGAACGCTTGAGGTGATTGTTTCCCGCGCAGAAGCCGGTGAATCTGTCCAGATGCTGATTGTTGGTTCCGATGCGATTGCGGGTGCAGCGGATCGGTTTGCGAGTGTGCTTGGAGAGGTGTATGGCGATTTAATTGGCCTTGATGTGTCGACGTTTACTATGACGTCCGAACAATTTGTCGCGGAGGTACTTGAGAGCGGGGAAATTGATTGGGATTCGGGTTATGACATTGTCCTGTACGAGCCATTCACGTTGCACAATAACGGTATCGTCGTCATTGAAGATGAACAGCAGCATCTACTTGACGTGCAGGCGCTCGCGGAGAGTCATGTAGCGGATGTCTCTTTCCTTGTGACACCGCCCCAACCAATTTACCAGGCGGGTTATTATTTGACGCAAATTGCGGCGCTTGAGAAGTTCACAGCGGTGCGCGGGATTCCTTATTTAGATCATTGGGCTAATTGGCCGGATACGGGGTCGGATGACTTGTTGACGTTTGTTGATGATGCGCAGATTCCTACTGAGATTGGGGTTGCGGCTTGGTCGGATGCGTTAATTGCGTATTTTGTGGGTGGAGAATCCGCGGAATAAGTTGAAACCTAAAAATGCGAGAAAAAAAGCAGGAGCCCGCTGAGAAGCGGCTCTTGCTTGTTTCAATTTAAAGACCGATTGCTTTGTTCAATAGACTGTCTCTTCGTTATGGATGATTTGATAGCGCCAATTGCCTTGGTGACTTCGCCTTATCAGTCCCGAAAGCGGTTGCTGTTTGTACTTTTTTTCTGGAATAACGATGTACTCGCCACTGATTGACTTGACGTAACAGGCGTTTTTTCCTGTGAAGCCACTGATGTAGCCGGTGGTTCCGCAAGGTGTTTGCACTAGGTCATTCAGAAAAAAACCTCCGGATGCCTTGGTATTCTTCGCGTTGCGCTTACTATCGGTGTTCGGCAGCTTCCGTCCTTTACGTGCAGTCGCTTCATGCAGGCTTCGCTTTTTTTTACGGAACTGCTTGATCTGGAAGGATGTTTTGGTGGCTTTCCTGATCGTTGGAATCCCTGTTATTGCGATGGCATCGTTTACAAGTGACTTTTCTAACCCAATCTTTTTACGATGTGGCGTCGTTTCGCTGCCATACGAAATTACCGCATCCGGATATTGTCGAAAAAGGCGGTTTCGCAAACTATTTGTAAAAGGGGATTCTTTGTAAACACGCAGTTTTTTTTCACCTTGCATCCATTTCCAAAGAATCTTGCCGGGTCGATGATTTTCATTCGTGTGACAATCGGTGCAAACGGCGATTAGGTTATTTGCAGAATTGCTGCCACCTTCATTTTTATAGTGTATATGATGGGTGTTTAATATTTTGTTATTCTGTTGACATACTTGACATGTAAAGTTGTCACGTGCGAGTACGAAATAATGAACTTCGTAATATCCAGCACGATGATTCAATTGCTGGTTAACGCCCTCAGCGCTTGGAGTTATGATCTTCTGCAAATCGAACTTGCCAATTTCGAAATGCATCGTCGGGTTCGGCAGCAAAATGCGGAAACGATGAATCCAACGAAATATATTATCTGCTCGGCTTGCCAAACTCGGTGGCAACCACCCCTTCGGCTTCTTTCGATTCAGGAAGCGGGCTTTCCGGTATCTGGTTTTTCGCTGTCTGCGAAAGCGCCGGTATATTTTACGTGTTTCGAGCAGTCTTTTCACATCGGTCCGTAACTCGACTTCACCTTTTATAAGTACTTGGTCAACGGATGTAACCGCAATGCCGATATGTTTGGTTCCAAGTTTCGTACCGATTGTAACTGGCTGTTTGTAGCCGCTGGACCCAAACAATAACTGGATTCTAAACGGCTGATAACTGATGATCTTCGCTTTTTCTTCTTTCAGTAACATTCTTGCTTTCCTCGGCTGGCAAGGCATGAGTGCTTCCCCGTGCCGATTTAGTACGAATACGAGCATGACGTATTCCCTCCTTTTTTGGAGTTTGTAACCCTTTGCCAATGTTGGTAAGGCTTCCGACATTAAATGTCGCCAATTTCGGTTGACCGCTCCGACCCAACAGAGCTTTTACAGTGCCGACACAGTGCAAGGAACTAGGGTATTATTCCAGGGTGTGATTACCGAACCAACGTAGTCTATCAAAGACTAAGGCTAGACAACTTGGACTCTCTCAAGCCCCCATTTCAACAATTGTTTACGTTTAAGTGGTGGGTAGTTGACTATGATTAAAACGTGTTTACCACTTCTATCTTCCTATTTAATACAGTTTTATTATACCATTTATATAGGGATGTTTCCCTGAATTTCCAATACTTTAGGGATTATTGATTTATTGTTGACTGTTCAGTGGTTGGATACTTTGATAATTAATGGTTATGCTGTCTGCTTTTATCGGCAAACAGAAAGAAATCCCCTTACAGCTGTGTTCCTTGTCATTTTACGTACGCTCATCTTGTTGAAACAGCCGAAACCGAAAAAATCGAGAAAAAAAGCAAGAGCCCGCTGAGTAAAGCGACTCTTGCCTTTTCCATTTTATAAGCCAGTTACTTTGTTCAATAGACTGCTTCTTCGTGCCTTTTTCGCCGCGTTGTAATCATCGACTAAGTTTTGGGCGTAGGATTTATCGTAACCGTTTGTTACTAAATCTTTCTCCACTGCTTTGATGACGCCATTGAATACTGCATCGGTATTTGCTTCAAGTCCCTCTGCAGCACCTGCGTATTTATTGTAAAAATAACCGTAGCTGATTTTTTCCCCGTTTGCTTTCTTCGCACTGTACTCATTCTTCGCACGACCCACCAATGTATTCAGCTTGGCATCGGCTTGTGATTGGAGGTTTTCTAGGGTTGGGACGTATTTTTGTTTGACGGAACTGACTGATGTTTTTATATTGGTGTTGCTGCCCCCTGTTGTTGCGGTAGGGACTTTTTTGCCGGGTGTGGTTCCTTCGGCTTTGTTGGTGTCTGTGTTGGTGTCTGTGTTGGTTCCTTCGGTGGTATTGCTGCCTGTGGAGGTTCCTTCTACTTTGGTGGTGTCTGTAGCGGATCCTGCTGTTTTACTGCCTTCTGTAGTGCTTCCTTCAGCTTTTCTGTCTTCCATCGCGGTTCCGTCAGACGACGTCCCCTCGTTGCCAGGCGCTTCAGCGTTCCCCTTGGATTCCACTAGTTCTCCATTTCCGTCCAATGTAATCGTCGTTCCGTCCGGTAATTCAAGCGTATACGGATCTTCGATGATTTTCGTCACTTCTTCATCCGCAACATCGTACTCTTTGAATTTAAAGAAATAAAGCAGTGTCCCCGCGGTGGCCAAGATGACAATTAGTAGGATTGATAAGATAATCTTCAATTTCTTATTCATAAGCTACCCCTTTCATTCTGTTCATAATTACTAGTTTACCAGAAAGGCAGAATGAGGAGTACCCATATGTGCACTATTCGACATTTTGGGATAGTTCTGGGTGGTGGGGTTGTCTTGCGTTTTGTTTTTTTGCGGGCGTTTGTCTTCATTCGGCGGGGCGTGCAGACAGTGGTGCCGGGTCAGAGTTCTGAGTGATTTTTGTGATTGGGTAAGGGGTGGTTGGAGGTTTGTTAGTCGCATCGCGGGATTGAGCGGTTTCTCACGATATATGAGCGGTACGACGTAAGCTTCGGGCGCACACTCTCGATATATGGGCGGTCTCCCACGCGATACGGGTGGGTGCAGGAGTGGAATCGGACACTACTCTGATAAATAATTTCTGGATTTAAAAAACAGCTCCATTCGGCTTCTTAATCCGAATGGAGCTGTTTCTGTTTCTATTATTATCGTTAACTTGTAGTCAATTAGTTAATGAATTTTACAGAAGCTAAGAAAGAGTAAAGAATTTTTGCTGTTTGTGCACGGTCTGCATCCGCAGTTGGACGGAATGTACCATCAGAAAATCCGCTTAGGATACCCGCTTGATAGATACGTTCAACGTGTGGACGGGAAGAAGCGCCAATCTTCGCGTAGTCTTTGAATGAAGAAATTTTCTTATTCGTATCAAATGTTATTTTCTCATCTCCGACATATTTAATTGCACGGCTAATCATGATTGCAGCTTGATCGCGTGTAATTTCTTCGAATGGGCGGAATGTACCATCTCCGAAGCCTGATACGATTCCAGCTTCAACAACCGCTGCGATTTCGTTATTTTTATTGAATGATTGTTTATTAGATACGTCTTTGAAAATATTCTTGTCTGTATTAGTAGAAACAATTCCCAAACCGCGGGAAAGAATTACCGCAAATTCACCGCGTGTAATCGTTGTAGTAGGTTCAAATTTTGCATCTGTTTTACCGTATACGACCATCCGGGAAGCCAATTTTTCAATATATTGTTCCGCCCAATTTGCACCTTTGTCCACATCTATAAACGTTTTAGAATACTCCACCAACGTATAATCGGTGTTTCCAGAATGATAGAGGTCTGCTGATTCCTTGTTGTCTACAACATATGTCGGAATCGCTGTCACTGTACCATTAGCATTTACAGTTACGCCAACAGTTGTCTGTAAATCAAGAGGGTTTGTCCCAGGTATTGTACGTTTGACCGGTGTAGGGTATACGTTAACTGCAACATTTTTGCCGTTTGGAGCTACAAACTTCACATCAAAGTCCACTGTTTCGGAAAGCACTTTGAAAGTTGATTTGATTTTTGCTGGAACGTCTACTGTTTTCGCTGTAATAACCAACTTCAAATCAGAAGCCGCAGCCCCCAATTGTTCAGCAGCAGCATTTGCATCGATTGCTTTTACCGGCAATCCATATGAAACATCTCCATAATTTACATGAATGACTGCTTTTGCATTTATTGTTTCTAGAGCTTTCAACACACTAACAGGAATACTGATTTCCGTAGCGTTTGAAGGTATGTTAATAACTAATTTCTCTAGTTTCGGTGCTTTATTGATTAAATCAATTACAGATTGTGGAGAATTTTCAATTGTGTTCTTATCAGTGATTATTTCTTTATCACCTTTGACTGGTGGATTTGGAGTTACCTCGCCACCAGGAACATATTTTTTAGTTAAAGCTATAAATGCCGCTTTTTCTTCAGCAGTAATTCCTGTACTAGATACAATTTTCTGTAATAGCGGCTTAACTTGAGCCACATTCACATTTTGGGCAATAGCTAGAGCAACTGGTCTTTGCACATTATTGTCTAATGTTTCAATCATAACTTTTTCAAACACATCAAAGTATGTAGAATTTTGTTGTGATGTATTCAATTTATCGAAAACATTTGATTCAACATAAACTAAAAATCCAATAAGTTGAGCTTTAGTTATATCGCTACCGAAAGCTGCCTTGATATCCTCATTGGTAATACTTGCATTGAATTTAATAAATGCTTGTTCCATGTTATAACCGGTTGACGATGTTGCCAATAGGACTACTAATTCTCCCACTACTTTTTCAACGGCTACTTTTTGGGCTCCTGTAATATCTTTTTTAGCGATTGCCGCTAAATCTGACTTCCAAGAACCTCCTGAAACTTGGTCATTTACTTTTTTGTAAGCAGAATGTAATTGACCCTTTTGTGTTGCGTTTAATTGATCATATGCAGCATTTAATTTCGAGATTAGTGTGTCTACCTCTTCATTTCCGGTCGCTGCACTCGCCTTGTCGACATTCAAGCCAATTGCAATTACAGGTGTTAATGCCACCGCTCCTGCCATAACAGCTTTCAATAGTTTAGTATTGTGCTTTTTCTTGATCAACTTTTCACCCCATCTTGTTATTTTTTCACTTACTTTGTATAATAGTACAAATATTAACAACTGACAAATTATTTGCAGATTAAGAGGTTCTTTATCATTGCAAAGGGTTATTTATCAATTAGAAGATATCCATCTATGACCACATCCTATGTAAAGATACCATAATTTAAATCTATTAAGCAATTAAACTGAAAGTATTTTGAGAGGGAGAGTCTAGTAGGTTGGATAACTTAACCAGTCGATTGGATACTTCGGATCTTTATTTGGCGAGCCACCTAGCCGTTAGATATATTGCCTATTGCCTAATTCTTTCTTCCTGGCTAGAATAGAGTCTAACTCGCATTCTATGCATCTACTGAGAAAACTATTAAAAAAAGCACAAAATGAAGGAGAGAATTGAGAATATATGAAGAAAATTGTTTTTTCTGCATTCGCCTCAGGCTCGTTGGCACTTTTCGTTGGTGCTGTAGATTCAGAAGCAAGTTCGTATACCGTGCAACCTGGTGATAATCTTTGGAAAATCGCTTCAACAAACACAGTTTCTTTGGCGGATCTTAAACAATGGAATAATTTAACGTCGGATGTGATTTACCCTAATCAGACATTGAAGCTTGTGGCTTCGGCAGTAAATGCACCGGCTAAGATTAGTCAAAGCGAACCTGTATCACAAACAGCTACATCTACAAGCACATACTTGGTGACGTCTGGTGATACGTTATCTCAAATTGCTAACCAACATAAAACCACCGTAAGCGCTATCCAACAACTGAATGGGCTTGTCGGTGATATTATCTATACTGGACAAGTGTTGAAGGTAACTGGCAAAGTCCAAGCGGTTAAAAAATCAGATCCAGTTGCTTCAACGCCGCCTCCATCGGAGATATCTGCTTCCCCTAGTGCGGTTTCGACAGATGGAACAATCCGCATTACAGCTGGTGAAACTTTATCGAGTATCGCATACCGCCAAGGGATTTCTGTTACACAACTTATGAACTGGAATAATTTGACGTCCAGTCTCATCCGTGTTGGACAAGTATTGAAGGTTGAAAATTCAATTGTTGCGACTGTTCCGAATACGAAAGCCGTATCGGCATCCGTCGTAGCTCCGCCTGTTTCAGCTACTCCAAGTACAGTCGGAACGATTGTTTCAACGGCTAACTCATTCCTCGGTACCCCTTATATATGGGGTGGAACTACTGCTCGTGGGTTCGACTGCAGCGGTTATATTTACCATGTATATAATGCGGCAGGTGTTAGCGTACCGCGGACAAATACAACAGGGTTTGATGCACGTTCCTATGAAGTTAGCAATCCGCAAGCCGGTGATCTAGTATTTTTCAAAGATACATACCGCTCAGGGATCTCCCATGTAGGTATCTATATCGGCGACAATAAATTTATCCATGCCGGTGGCGACCGTGTCCAGATTTCAAGCGTGAACGATAGCTATTGGGGTAAACACTTTGACAGTTATAAACGGTTTTACTCTATGAATTAAGATACTAAGGTCTGCTACCATGAATATTGCAGTGAAAAACGAAAAATCAGCCAATCTGGAACCGGCTGATTTTTCGTTTGTGTATTTATCCAGTTTATCTAAAAATCTAAAATTCATAAAAAATTATGGAGTCACTACGATACTAGTAGGAATGGACAGTTTATTACCTGCGTCATCTTTAACATTCAACTTATACAATTGAATCCACAACTGACATAACCTCAATTTCTAATCTTTCAAGTGCTTGTGTTGCCTCTAGCCAGGAATCCTTTCTCACGCCAAAGTAGAATTTACATTTCGGCTCAGTCCCAGATGGGCGTATACAAATCCACGAACCGTCTTCCAAATGGAATTTAACGACATCCGCGACGGGTAAATCGATTGCGGATTGATGTCCTTCTGCTGTTTTTACGGTACGGGATTGATAGTCTTCTACTGAAGATACAGAGATGCCACCAACGACTTTAGGTGGGGTGTTTCTGAAGTTTGCCATGATGCGTCTGATTCTCTCACTTCCGTCTTTTCCAGAAGCTGTCAGTGATTTCAATGACTCACGGTAATGACCGACTTGTTCATATAATGCCAACAATGCTTCATACAAAGATGAGCCCTGCGCCTTATAATAAGCCGCCGCCTCTGCCGTTATAAGGGCAGCTTGAACAGCGTCTTTGTCTCTGACGAAATCGCCAATGAGATAACCGTAACTCTCTTCGTAACCGAAAAGGAATGTGTGTTCACCTGTTTTCGAAAATGTCTCGATTTTTTCCGAGATGTACTTAAAGCCTGTTAACGTGTCGATTGTGGGTATGTCGAATTCCGCCGCGACTGCCCGGCCCATTTCAGATGTCACAATTGTTTTCATGACGACGCCATTTGCAGGTAGGTTACCCTGTGCTTTTTTCTTCATGAGAATGAAATGAAGGAGCACTGCGCCTAACTGGTTGCCACTTAACAGTTCATAATCCCCTGCAGCGGTAAGTACCGCCACGCCTAATCGATCCGCATCGGGATCTGTCGCCATAAGTAGGTCTGCATTCACTTTCTTCCCCACTTCAATTGCTAGCTCGAATGCTTCTTTCTCTTCAGGGTTCGGGTACAGAACCGTTGAAAAATCAGGATCTGGTAGTTCTTGCTCTGGCACGATATGGACATTTTCAAACCCAAACGCCTGCAATCCTTGCCGGACAGGGATGTTACCCGTTCCGTGGAGAGCTGAATAGACAATCGTTAACGCATCGCGAGATAGGTCAGCCGAGCGCAATGTCAGTAGTTGTTCTTGGTAGGCTGCATCAACTTCTTCAAGTACATAGGTTAATAGACCACTCGCAACAAGCGTTTCCTCGGTATCTACGTCGATCGTGAGGATATCATCGATTGTCTTCATATAGGTAAGAATTTCGGTTGCCGCTTCCGGTGGCAGTTGTCCACCATCTTCGCCATATACTTTGAAACCGTTATATTCTTTTGGATTATGGCTCGCCGTTATGACTATGCCCGCAAACGCATTAAAATGCCGAATTGCAAACGATAACTCAGGCGTTGGTCGACTCTCTTTGAACAAGTAGATATGTATGCCGTACTTCCCTAACGTCTTGGCAACTTCCATTGCAAATTCGAATGAATAATGCCGTGTATCATAGGCGATTGCGACACCACGACGCATTGCATCCATCCCGTTTTCCTTGATCAGTAGCGCAAGTCCTTCTGCAGCATGCCGAATCGTAAAGATGTTCATTCTGTTTGTCCCCGCGCCCAGCAAGCCCCGCATCCCGCCAGTACCAAATTCCAAATAGCGATAAAACCGGTCCTCGATTTCACCGCTGTCGAATTTGATTGTTTGTAATTCTGCGCGTAGCTCTTCGGGGATTAATCCCGAGCCAAACCATTTCTTATATTCCGCAGTCGTCGTATCCATCTTCATTCCTCCCATTTCCTACACTACGTTTAGTATACCCAACTAGGCGCTTGAAGAACAAAAGCAAAAGCGCTTGTTCAATTCCTCCCTGCTGGCGTTTAGACGATAAAAAAACTCCCGAACTGTTTCTCGGGAGAAGTAATCGTACAATTGACTTAAACCTTATAAATAGCCAGGTTTTTCAAGTAACTCAAACATTTTATTTTTGTATGCTTCGACTCCGGGTTGATCGAACGGATTAACGCCTGACAAATAGGCACTCATTGCACAGGCTTTCATAAAGAAGTAAATCAGATATCCAAGATTGAATTCATCAAGCTTCGCTAATTCAATCTTGATAACAGGCACACCGCCTTCCGCGTGTGCAAGTGCGGTACCTTCTTTCGACAGTGCATTAATTTCATTCAATGATTTGGCCGCTAGATAGTTCAATTCATCCCGGTCATCCCCTTCAAAGGGAATCGCTTGATCATTTCCTACATCATGGAAATGGAGCAATGTCTCAAACAGGAACCGTCTGCCGTCTTGTATATATTGGCCGATCGCGTGTAAATCTGTTGAATAGGATACGGCTGATGGAAAGATCCCTTGCCTTCCTTTCCCTTCACTTTCTCCAAAAAGTTGCTTCCACCATTCATGGAAATACTTCAACGAAGGTTCGAACGATGCGAGCAGTTCAATATCATATCCCTTCGAATGAAGCAACTGACGGATTGCCGCATAACGATAGGCACTATTCGTTTCAACATCTTCATCCTGTAACTCAAGTGCTGCGTAACGCGCACCTTCCAATAATGCTCGAACATCGTGGCCCGATGCAGCAAGTGGCAGCAAGCCGACGGGGGTCAAAACGGAATATCTGCCGCCTATATCATCTTCGATAATGAATGTACGGTACCCTTTCTCATCGGCAAGTTCTTTTAATGTCCCGTGCTTCTTGTCTGTCGTAACAATAATTCGGCGCGATGCCTCGTCTGCGTAGCGCTCCTCCATGTAATTACGCAAGATACGAAAAGCAATCGCCGGTTCAGTTGTCGTCCCCGATTTAGAAATGACATTTATATATACATCATTTTTATCTAGATAGCGCATGAGTCCGTTCAAATATGCCCCGCTCATGTTTTGCCCAGCAAAAACGACTTCCGTTCCATTATCCATATTGAAATACGGGTCTAGTGCATCTTTGACAGCTTTGGCGCCTAGGAAAGAGCCTCCAACACCGATGACCACAAGAACCGTGGCATTTTCCCGAATCTCTTTCGCAGTTTCTTCGATAGTAGTGAGAAGTGTCTCATGATTTCGAAGTGGAAAGTCGAGCCAACCGAGGAATTCCGAACCTCGCCCTATTTTATTGTGCATCCGACTATGGATTTGCCTTACTTCTTCGCGGTACACATCAAGTTCGTCCTTCTTTGCAAAGTTGTCGAGCAATGTGGTATTTAGGGACAGGGTAGTGTTCTTCTTCGACGTACGTAGCAGAGCTGTTTCCTCCCAGAAATTCAGTTATTTTATTATGCCCAGTCAATATAGCAAACATGCAGTGTATTATACGCTGTTCGTTAATAGAGGGCAATATTTATCCTCCGATATTCATGTCGGTTTACACTGTTCTAATTGTACCAAAAGCTAGAAACGTGGTAATATCAATGTTGTATGAAAAAATACTTGTATAGTAAGTTGTGTTAGATAGTTGGTAGGTTAACCACTTCGACTCGTTCGAGGACAAGCCACACCTTCATTACTTATCAAACACTCAATCTTTACAGTTGCAAAGAGGAGTATTCAAATGGAAATCGCTATTTTAGTACCGTGTTATAACGAAGAACAAACGATTGGTACAGTCATTGATGACTTCAAAAGGGAATTACCTGACGCAACAATTTATGTCTATGATAACAACTCTTCCGACCGGACATCAGAAGTTGCACGCGCACATGGTGCTATCGTTCGTTTCGAGCCCCGTCAAGGGAAAGGGAACGTTGTACGCTCGATGTTCCGGGAAATTGAAGCGGATATATATGTAATGGTGGACGGAGATGACACGTATCCAGCAGAGTTTGTCCATACAATCATGGAACCCATTCGTACGGGTCAAGCAAATCTTGTCATCGGCGATCGTCTATCGAACGGGACTTACTTCAACGAAAACAAACGTAAATTCCATGGAATCGGAAACCAAGTCGTCAAAGGACTTATCAACAAACTTTACAAAAGTAATTTAACAGACATTATGACTGGTTATCGTGCATTCGACCGATTGTTCGTCAAATCGATGCCTATCACAAGCCCAGGGTTTGAAATTGAGACGGAAATGTCTATCCACGCACTTGATAATAAATTTCTTATCAAAGAAGTCGCCATCGATTACCGGGATCGTCCGGAAGGCAGCGAGTCGAAATTGAATACAATTACGGACGGTATCAAGGTACTTCGCATGATTTTCACGCTTTTCAAAGACTACAAACCAATGCTGTTCTTTACGTCATGGTCTATCCTTTTCCTACTACTCGGTCTTGGGGCCGGTGCACCGGTCATCATTGAGTTTTTCCAAACGAACTTCATTACAAAAGTTCCATCCGCAATTTTAGCAGTCGGTTTTGTCCTTCTTGCGATGCTGTCTTTCTCTTGCGCACTCATTCTAGATACAGTCGCGGGCACACACCGGAAACGATATGAACTGGAGTTGAACAGGATAAGAGAACGCACTTCAGGAGGTCGTTGAACCAATGAAATCAATAAGTTTACGGATCGCCGGATTACTGGGAATTAGTCTTTTTCTCAGTTTTTCGGTTTTGTTCTTTTTCACACCTATACGAAATGTACCCGTTTATATCATTTTACTTTTAGCGATTCCCTTGGGATTTTTAGTACATTATGCAATTGGATTCATTGGAATTGCAAAAGAGATGACCCGAGCAAAAAAAGTGAGTTTATGGATCTTCGGTATTTTGTATCCGTTGCTGCTTACAGTGAGCATTCGAGGCGAACAAGCCTTTTTAATGGATAATCACATAATCCTCATTCTCGGAGTTTGGTTTGGTGTCTTTTCTTCCATTCTAATCGGGACAATGGCGATCATACGCTTCTTCCTGTCCATCAATCTCGACAAAGAAGAGAAATCGGTACCCATATGGAAAATCGCACTCTATGCATTGCCATTTTTAGTTGTGTCGCTCTTCTTCCTCATAGCGTTCTATCCGGGTACGATGACACCGGATTCGCTTGCCCAATGGGGACAGGCGAAATCGAAGCAATATACGGATTGGCATCCGGTTGTGCACTCGTGGCTCATCGGTCTCTTATTGAAAATCCGAGATACACCCGCTGTTATTGCATTGTTCCAGATTTTCATGTTCAGTTTCACAACTGGACTTTTAGGCTACGTCTTAGAACGCGCGCGTATTCCGAAGGCCTTTATCTGGTTAGGTCTAATCATTTTTGCACTTAGCCCAATCCATGCCATCACTTCAATTACCATTTGGAAAGACGTTTCGTTTAGTGTGGTGTTGTTCCTTTTCACTATTCTCATCTTCCTAATTGTGAAAACGGCGGGTAAAGTACTAAGCAGTTGGCCTTTCGTCATTTTATTTGTCCTAGCAAGTCTAGGGGTTATTTTTTTCCGGCATAACGGCTTCCCTGTTTTCGTCGTTACGATGGTATTCGTCCTAATTATGTACAGAACGCATTGGAAAAGAGTTCTCCCTATTACCGTCATACTCATTTTGACACACCAAATCGTGACAGGCCCAATCTATACAGCACTGAAAGTCCACCCTTCAGATCCGCAAGAAATGCTGAGTATTCCTACACAACAAATTGCAACAATTGTTACGGAAGAAGGGGATATGACGGAAGAACAGACGGAATATATCAATCGATTGTTCCCAATCCCGCTTTGGACTGAAAAATTCAATCCCTATAGCGTAGATCCCATCAAATTCTCATGGGGCGATTACGATCGATTCGTCATTTATGATGATCCCAAATTGTATGCAAAAATGTGGGGTGGATTAGTCACTCAGAACCCCTATCTCGCAGCAAAAGGATTGTTCAAACAGACTTCCCTTGTTTGGCAAATCAATGAACCCGCTGACGGCTATACGAGTCGGTATGTGACAAATATCTATTTGAATAATGAATATGGATTAGTAAATACTGTGCTGAATGCGCAAGTAACAAATACGGCTTTGACCTATATGAAGACGACTGACAAGGCGAAAGATATTATTTGGCGCCCCGCATTTTATACGTTACTTGCGCTGCTCTTCACGTATATCAGTTATTTGCGAAATAATTGGCGTTCATGGCTGATTCTATTGCCTGTTGCACTCAATACGGGTGCCGTCTTTGTTGGAATCCCCGCACAGGATTTCAGGTACTTACTATCGAACTCCTTTGTCATGTACGCACTGCTGTTCTTTAGCTTCATCAAATTCGATGAGATAGGTAAAGTGAAATGACAGAGCCTCGAAAGAAAACGTCATCCATCGGTATTGCTCTTATGTTGACCGCTGCACTCAGCACCGCACTCGGTCAACTCTTCTGGAAAATGGCCGATGGACTGTTTGACTGGCATTTATGGCTTGGTTTCTTCCTTTATGGTTGTGGCGCGGTGTTCATGACAATCGCTTTTCGATTTGGCCGATTGTCTGTCTTGCATCCGCTGCTCACTGTCGGCTATGTATTCGCGATTATTTTTGGTTCTTTTTTTCTTGGAGAAGAGATTACGCGAAATATCTTGATTGGGACAACGTCTATTTTGATCGGTGTTCTGCTAATCGGGGGTGATCGCAATTAGTATGTTATTTGTGACATTGCTCATTACAATGACCTGGTGCGGTGCACTGGGCGGCTATTTCTTGAAAAAGGCTTCTGCACAAGATTTCAAAGAAAATCGACCCGCTTTGATAAAATGGCTATTTATCGGTTTGGTAAGTTACGGAACTGGCGCGATTCTTAATATCATTGCACTCCGTTTCTTGCCCTACACGGTCGTCTTTCCACTTACGTCCATTACGTATATATGGACGATGTGTTTGTCGGCATGGCTTTTAAAAGAACCTATATCCGCACGAAAAATCGCTGGTGTGGCCTTCATTTTGACTGGAACCGTGTTTTTAGTTATTTAAAAAAACCTTATACAAGTTGAACCGAAGAATTTAACCAACCGCTGATTTCCGTTCCGAGCGGACGCTTTCCGCGGGCACGGCCTCAGCCAATCGAACAGCGAAGGGTTCGATTTGCCGTATTTCTGCGTTCTTTGCAGAAATTAAGGCATCCTTCCCTCGTGCTCCCAACGCTAGCGCTGGAGTCGCCGCTCTCCACTTCAATCAGCTGAAGTGAGTAAGAATCATACATTCAACATATTTAGGTAACTTGAAGAAGGTGATGTCTGTATTGTGCAGACGTCATCTTCTTTAAATTCCACTGACCTCGATAATGATTGTAATAAGTCATATAACTCTTTATCTCTCGTTTTTCATATGGATGTTTCTTCAGTATTCTTTGTTCTTGATCAGTAAATAATATCTTTGACATAAGTTCTGCTGTTGGACTTATGTTTTCCTTGTAATCTCCAGCGAAGGCGCCTTACTGGGGTAGCCGAAGCAATAAGACTGACAGTGGTCTTCTGTCTGGCTTATTGCGGGAGGCATCCCCAAGCGCCAAGCGTTGTTGGTGGGATTCTTTATGTCAACATATAATCGTTGTTATTTCCATTATAAATAAAAGTACCCCATAAGAGAGACTTTTTTAAAGTGTCTATCTTATAGGGTACATTTTATTAAAATTCCGAAGGTGTGTTTTTGTTAGCGTCTACAAGTTTCTCCATAATAGCGAGAAGATCATCACGTAAATCAGCACGTTCGAGCGCAAACTCCAATGTCGTTTCTATAAAACCTAGCTTTTCCCCAACATCGTAACGTCTACCCTCAAACTGATAACCGTATACATCTTGAATGGAATTCAACTTTTCAATCGCATCTGTCAGTTGAATTTCTCCACCCTTTCCAATGTTTTTCTCTCCAAGAAACGAAAAAATTTCAGGCGTGAGGACATAGCGACCGACAATCGCAAAATTGGATGGCGCTTCCTCTTGAGTCGGTTTCTCGACGAAGTTTTTCACTTTCATCAAATTCGAATCCGTTGACACAGGATCGATTACGCCATAACGATGAATCTGATCCAGTGGCACTTCTTGAACACCAATAATACTCGTGCCGGTTTCCTCATACTTGTCCATCAATTGCTTAAGCGCGGGTACTTCACTACTAATGATATCATCGCCAAGCAGGACACCGAACGGTTCGTCACCGATAAAGTTCCTCGCACACCAAATGGCATGACCCAATCCAAGTGGTTCTTTTTGACGAATATAATGGATATCTACATTTGAAGAGGCATTCACTTTTTCAAGAAGTTCATATTTCTCTTTTTGAATCAAATTCTCTTCCAATTCAAATGCGTGGTCGAAATGGTCTTCGATTGAGCGCTTTCCTTTTCCAGTAACAATAATAATATCCTCGATACCTGCTGCAATTGCTTCATCTACAATGTATTGAATCGTTGGCTTATCAACGATTGGCAGCATTTCTTTTGGCATCGCTTTCGTAGCCGGCAAAAACCGTGTCCCTAATCCTGCCGCAGGTATGATAACTTTTTTAACTTTTTTCATAGTGACCTCCAATTAAAGCTGTGTATTCCTCCATTATAACATATTTACAATTTACAGCTTTATTTAGCCTTTACATATAGGCAAAAATCCTTTTGCTATGATACTAGTAAACGTGTAAACTGAGAAATCAGAAGGAGGCTTTCATTTTGAAAAAAACTATATCTCTACTACTTTCTATTCTCTTATTGTCTTTCGTCATTCAAGGGCCGACAACGTCCGCTGCCTTTAGTGACGTTGGTGACCGTTACAAAACTGAGGTCGATTACATCGTCGCAAATAACTATGCCCAAGGTATATCACCTACCCAGTTTGGGACACAAGAATCCATCAAAAGAATTGACGCAGCAGTCATGGTTGCGCGCGCTATGGGGTTCAATGAAAATTCAAAATCCCCATCCGCTGGTTTTACGGATGTTCCTACTAACCGTTTATGGGCTGTCAATGCACTCGCTGCAAAAGGTGTCGTTAGCGGGAAGTCCCCTGGTAAATACGGTTCCAACGATACGATGACACGGTCTGAAATGGCCAAGGTGATCGCTTCTGCATATGAACTGAAGGCAAGTCAAGATCGTATTCCATTCACAGATGTAAGCCCAAGATTCCTATCATCTGTTGCGGCACTGGTGGAAAATAACATAACGCAAGGTAAGTCGGCCACAAAATTTGGCGGATCCGATCATATAAAGCGCGGTGAATTCGCGATATTCATATATAAAGCTGACGGTCTATCAAATATCGAGCCACCTGAGGTTGTAGATGTTTCTTAAAATGCTTTAGATGTAGGTTATTGTTATTGTATTCTTTAAAAAATATGTTAAAATGAAGTAGTAGGAACAATCCTGTTTTATTTAATATAGTTTACCCGTTTGAAGCCGAAAAAGAACCAAAGAGACACTTCTGTCTCTTTGGTTCTTTTTTTTGTTATCCCCTACCAATAGACTCGCCACCCTTCGGTATGCCCAATTTGCCTATGGTAGATTCTAGTATATTTTCGTATACTAGAGTCATTGAAATCCAAAGGAGTTTTTAAATGTTCAAGAAAATCATTTTCCCGTTTACTGTTGTGTTAATGTTCCTTTTTCAAGTCAGTGTACTTGACGTTTCTGCCGCTAATGTTTCACCCGGTGTCTATCATACAAAGGAATCTATAACCACCGGTGGCTATAAACAGACCGTCAACCAGCTATCTATCAATCTTAATCAGCCCTACACTACGATTGACGTTGGTGTCTCAAATCCAATAAACAAGCTCGCCTATGTTAGAAATCTAGCAAAACTACATACTCAAAACCAGAACCATGTAGTTGGCGCGATCAATGCTTCGTTCTTCCATTTTACGAATAAGTTTCCAAGCTATTTGTTGGTGAAAGATGGCATTATACAACATCTTGGGTCTGTATCCACAAATTATAACGACTTCATGCATACGCCGGCTGCATTCGGAATGACTTCCGACAACACAGCGAAAATTGGTACGTATGATTTGTCAGTCCAAGTTGAACATGCAGGTAAAACAGCTCGGTTAACTTCTCTAAACAGGGAACGAAATGTAGATGAAAGCATCCTGTTCACATCGAGTTGGCCATATGAACGGACAAGAACGAACGCTACAGGATTAGAAGTTGTTGTCGAAACCGCAACTTCTGTCGAACAAAATATTGCACTAGGTGAAAAAGTTACCGGTAAAGTCATTGGGATTCGCCAGAATGGACAAGCGACAAGCGCTACTATTCCGGCAAACGGACGTGGTTTCGTGCTCTCCGCACACGGAAAAGAAGTCGATAAAATTCGTAATATGAAAATTGGCGACAGCGTTTCCGTTGCATACGACGTAGATTCCAGCTGGAAAGATTCGAAATTCATGTTGGCTTCGGGCCCGCTTCTCGTCCAAAATGGTAAAGTCGCTATGACGATTGACCCTAACAGCGGACGCGCAAAAGAACGTACTGCACGCACAGCTGTAGCTACAGATGCTACCGGCAAACGCGCATTTTTTGTCACAGCAGACTCAGGTCTTAAAGGCGTCAGTACTGGCATGACGCTACAAGAATTTGCGAACCACCTCGTTAAGGTAGGCGCTTATAACGCCATCAATTTAGACGGTGGCGGATCGACAACAATGGTGACACGGAAATACGGCGATGTCTATCCTACTCTTGCAAACCGTCCAACTAGCGGCAGCGAGCGTTCAGTGAACGCCATACTTGAGGCAGTGAGTACAGCACCTTACAGTAACCCGCACTTTATCAAAGCAAGTCAAGCACAACAAGGCCCGGTAATGGTCGGTGCTGCCGCTGACTTTGCAGTAGATTCTGTTTTAGACCAATATTACAACGTTCTTCCCATTGATCAGAAAAAATTGAAACTGATGTCTGTAACCAATGGCATCGGAAAAATTAAAAACAATCAATTAATTGGTATGAAAGCCGGTTCGGGAGCAGTCGTTGCTTCATACGGGGATGCATCCGTAACAATCCCCGTTACTGTAACAGATTCAATCGATGATCTACTAATCACTCCTTCCGACATTCGTACAGGTACGGGTGAAAGAATGACTGTAAACGTCCAGGGCGTTCTAAAAGGCAACAAAGTGGCCCTTAATCCGGATGCAGTTACATTCTCTGTCTCCTCAAATATAGGTACAATCGAAGGTAACTTATTCATCGCAAATAACAACGAAGCGACAGGTACAATGACAGTAACATTCGGCAAGGTCAGCAAAACCGTACCTGTAACCGTTTCGGACAAACCCCTCTACCTGGGCTCGTTCGAATCAGTCAGCGGACTACAGGCAACGACAGCGCGCGCGACAGCATCACTTGCGCTTGAGAATAAGATCCAAGCACATGATCAAAACGCTTCCGTACGGCTAAATTATGATTTTACAGGATATAAAGAAGGAACTTCAGCCGCTTACATGACATGGACAAACGGTTTACAACTGGCCTCACAGCCGAAAAAACTCGGTGTTTGGGTATACGGTGACGGCAACAACCATTGGCTCCGCGGTTCCCTGAAGGATACTACCGGAAAAGAAATCGTTGTAGACTTCACGAAAGAAAATGGTTTGAACTGGACAGGTTGGAAATACGTCGAAGCGGCTATTCCTCAAACTGCCGCTGCACCACTCACGTTGAACAAGATTTATGTGGCCGAACAATCATCAGCGAATAAAGACAAAGGGTTCTTGCTGTTCGATAAACTTCAAGTACTCTATACTGATAAATCTTACGTAGAGCAAGCTTTTGTTCCCTCCCCGTCTGCACGGGAAGTGGCAACGAATAAAAAGTTCACTGTCACATTTTCACAAGCTATGAAAAAAGATTTTTTCACAAATAAGTATATCTATGTAGAAGATCGTAACGGTGTTCGTCAACCTGTTACAGTTTCAGCAAATGCGGATTCACGCAAAGTTGATATTTCCGCTCCACAGGGTGGTTATACATCAGGCAGTAACTACCGACTGGTTGTTACGCATTTTGCCCAAAATTCTAAAGGTACTTCGATGGTAAAAGATAATGTAACAGAATTTAAAGCAAAATAAAAAAAGGATCATGGCTGACAATTGAGTCTAGTCATGGTCCTTTTTTTACTTCCTAACAGAACAATGGCTCCGCAAATATAAGAAGGCCAAGTGTTGGTTGCTCATTTCAGGGGTATTGTAAACTCGTTTCCAGAACTCATTCGTGTTAAACTGTATTATTGATGATACTACTTTTACGATTGAGGTGATTAGTTGAAATTACGTGTAAACTATAGAGCTCTTGTAACATTACTTCTGACAATCGTCTATTTCTACTTTCTACTAATCGGTATCGAAACCTTATTGAGTGGAAGTTTTGAGGAAACACTCGTTTGGCGCAATGAAAAAACCGAAGCTTTCTTTTTTAACTTAATGATCATCTATTTTTTGTTCATTCTGTTTTTAGGGTTGTTCAATCGCTATGTAATCAGCTTTATCCTTACAAATGGAATTGTACTCTTTCTTGCAATGATGAGTTATTTTAAGTTTAGTTTTTTAAGTGAATTTTTATATCCATGGGATTTGCTTCTTTATAATAACGTTTTAAATTTGTTGCCCAACATCTATCAACAAGCTAATATAACAAAAGTCGTTGTTGTTATTATAGGCGTAGTCGTTCTTATCTCCGCGATATTCACCTATATCCTAGTAAAAAAACCGGTACGGGTCATTCGTTTAAATTGGTGGATACGTTTACTGTTTGTCGGAATGAGTGTTGTGTACATAAGTACCTTCATCTTTTACCGTTCAGTCCCGCAAGTTGAATCGTCACTCAAGCTTGCCGGGGTTACCAATCTTACCTTCGACCAAAATCGAAACTATAAAACGAACGGTTTTTTTGTAACCCTTTTATTAAATATGCAAAGTGCAATCGTATTGCCACCAAAAGGCTATAACGAAGAGAATATAAACAAAATCGTGGATAACCTGCAGAAATCAGAATCGGGACAAACGAATCCTCCAAACACGAAACCTAATATCATCTTCATCATGAGCGAGTCTTTCTGGGATCCGACACTGATGGATAAAGTTACATTCGATGCAGATCCTATGCCAACAGTGAGGGAAACTCAATCCGGTTCGATTCTGACACCGACATTTGGAGGTGGAACGAGCAACGTCGAATTCGAAGCGCTGACTGGTTTTTCAAACGTATTTCTTCCAATTGGTTCCGTTCCGTACCAACAATACATTAAAGATCCACTCCCTGCCATGCCGTCATACTTATCGAGCTTAGGCTATCAAACGACCGCAATCCACCCTTACCCTAAATGGTTCTGGAACAGGGAAGAAGTTTACAAGCATTTTGGTTTTGATCAATTCATTGACATTGATGGCTTCAAAAACCCGATTTACAAAGGACCGTTCGTTTCAGATGAACAAGTAACGAAGACAATTATCGAGCAAACCGAAATGGCTGAGGATCCGGCATTCATTTATGCAATAACGATGCAAAACCATACCGGCTATAGCGTGGATAAATATGACGAGTTCACTGTTAATGCACAGATGCAGACGGAAGTAGATCAAATCTATAACGACATGCTCCGATCATATACGCAAGGGGTTACAGATGCCGATGCAGCGTTAAAAGAACTAATGGATTACTACAAAGATTCCGACGAACCCACGATCATCGTTTTTTTCGGCGACCATTTACCAGCCATTGGCCAAGATTACCGATTATACAAACTAGCTGATTTTGTCCCTTGGACAGCCGGAGAAGACAAATGGGAATTGGAGGATTACCGAAAAACCAGGACTACACCTCTCGTTCTTTGGAATAATTATGGGGCTGTAACGCCCGAACTGGGCACAATCAGTCCAACATTCCTGGGTCCCGCTGTTTTCGATATGGCCGGAATTGATAAGCCCTTGTATTATTCACTGTTAGAAAACTTCAAAGAAGTCATGCCTGGATATACACGGGAGCTCAAGATTGACGCAAATGATAACTTGCTATTGGTTACACCCGATGAGGCGGAGAGGGCTAAAGAGGACTACCAGCTTATCCAATACGACCTGCTGTTTGGCGATCAGTTCGGACGAAGTAAACTATTTGAGAAATAGTGAGTACAAGTTTAGAACGGAGAGAAGGTATCCGTTCTAAACTTGTTTTTTCATTTGTTGGATACAAAAATACCCTTCACCAATAACGGTGAGGGGTACTTATCATCTTCCTTTATTCACTTCAATTCCAACTTCTCCATCATCTCTTGCCACATGACTTTGTAGCCTGCCGCGGTCGGATGGGGACTTCGTGTTTCCATCAAATCTTCATACGCAACTTTGGGGTTACTGGCAAGATACTCATTGATGGCGTCAAAATGAGAGATGAACGTATACCCTTTTTCTTTACTGATCCTTTTCAGCACATTGTCGATACTTTGTGCTGAAAAACGATAAGCATACGTCTCGTTCGTCGAAGGTGGCGGTGACATGACAATCATATATTCTGAACGCACGTCGACAATTTTGAGCAATTCTCGGATATTCGCTTCATACTCCTGTAAACTACTGTCAATCCGGTCGTTCGTACCAATCATAACAACAACGACATCTTCTTTCTGCTTTATTAATTGATCACTGTTTTTCAATGTCCATGCTGCAGATTTCCCACTAATTCCTGCATTCATCACATCAATCGTACCGAATTCCGGGTTTTTCATATACGCTCTTAATCGATTTGCCCAGACGTCTGTCGAATGAGTCGCTTCGCGGTACACTTGACCTTTACCATCACTGAAAATAAGCCGGCCATCTTTCGGAATGAAATGTCCTTGCACCCCCATCCCCGCCGTGATACTATCGCCAATCAGCTTAATAGAAGATGTTTCTTGAGACATCAGCTTCTGAGACAGCTCGCTGTAAGAACTCGGGAGTGAATCGGTCAGTTTAAGCATCTCAGCTCTATACATGAAAACTGCGAACTCACCACGTTTCAACTGGTCATCTGTACCGAAACGCTCAGCAGTTTTTCCGTTTGTAATGTTGTGGTCAACCATGCCAGCAACGGCTTCCCGATAACGCAAATTTACATCCTTAAAATGAATGTTCTTCACATTCCCCTGCAAATTATAAGCCGCTGCTTGTGTGAGCATCAACGCGACTTCCCCACGTTTTAAATTGTCTTCGAAACCGAAATAACTTGCACTTTTACCATTTATGATACCTGCTTGTTTCAATGAATGAATAGCAGCTGTCGCTCGTTTCGGAACATCGGAGAATTTTGTATTGTTAGTCCCAGAATCCGGTAAACCGAGGGCGTTCGCCAAAATAACTGCCGCACTCCCGCGTGTGATTTGTTGGTCCGTTCCAAATTGCGTCGCAGTAACACCTTTTGAATAATTGTTCGCAATGAGAAATTCCACTGATTCAGCATAGCTGCTTGGAACGTCCTTAAAGGAAGATGTTGCCTCAAACGCAGGAACAGCTGAGGAAACAAGCACCATCATTACGATCGCTAATGTAACAAATCCACGATATATCGTTGTTTTAAACGACATATTAACGATTCCCCTTTCTATGCGTAATCCTAGAATTAGATAGTCACCTATTTTCATTTCAACCAATTGTTATTCAAATTCCGCTACCAATGAACGGACTTCCTTCAAATGTTTTTCAATGTTTTCAGTCGTCACGTAAACACCGAAATCATCTGTAGCCGAGCTTGCTGTCCCGTTCTCAATCCGATTAGCGATCAAATCCCCGATTTCAGGATAGAAGTGATGACCGTCATAGTAGTTATTGATATCATTCGTGACAGTATTCGGATACATGAAGTTCCAGACGCCTCCATAGACTTCTACTAAGTCACGGATCCATACTTCGTAGTCGTCATACAAACCGGTATCCACGAGTGATTTGAACAGTTCCGTGGAGATGGGCGTTGTAAATACAATCATCTCACCATCGGGCATCGTATTTTTCACTTTAGCCATGATTTCCGCATATTTGGGATAATACGTGTAGTGTTCTCCGTAAAAAGTATCTTCAAATCTATTGATTTTTTCACCCGTCATTTTTTCGATTTCATTTTCAGACAGTTTTTTTGCGAAAGCTTCCCCTTGCCTATTGTAAAGCCTATCTTCAGAAATCAGATTTTCTCTTGATAGATTGAAATTACTAATGGAGTATCCCAATACTTGTAGAGATAACAGGTTTTTTGCACGATAAAAAGGTTGATTCACTTTTGCTTCGTAATTGTTCACAGACCGCGCTGCTCCTGCTTCTTCTTCACTTGACTTAAAAAAGTCGACTCCGAGTATAATTCGTTCAATATCCTTGTTTTGCGACTGCGCATATAAAATATAACTATGGTACTCACGCATAGATAGGTTCGCAACTGAAGCATTGAAGACATTCCATTTACCGAATGCAGTAGGATGAATATAAGTGGACCTGCTACTCCCAACTAAAAGTGTATCGAAATCCTTTTCTTCAAATTGCAGCTGTGCTATTTTCTGCTCCCGCTCATTAATGACTTTTTGAACGTCGTTGTACGCATGTGCATGACTGTAATGCCAGAGAGGGTCTATCCAGAAATTGAAGCTCACAACACTTGCTATGAGCACAGCGAATAAAATGACAATCGTACCTGTAAACTTTTTATCCGACATAAGATGATCCCCTTAGAAATTGAAATATAAGAACTCGCTCACTTGTTGTAGCTGCATCGTACTATAAAATAACAGTATAGAAATAAACAGAGCAAATAACACGCTGCGTTTTTGGTTATCCATAATTTCAACCGAGTTTTTTGCAAACCACGATAGAAGTAAACCAAATATCAAATAGAGCCCGATGATCCATAGTTTTTCATTAAATATGGTATAAAGCCCTGTAAGTTGAACACCATTCAACCCGAACATTGCCTTCAGCACCGTTAGCGCATCCGTAAATGTAGCTGCTCGGAAAAACACCCAAGCCAGGTGAACAAAAAGGAATGTCGTCATCCATGCCATCATTTTATTCATCTTAAAGCCGGCCAGTTTCCACCAACGGCAGATGATGCTTGCAACACCGTGCAACGTTCCCCAAACGATGAACGTCCAACCCGCACCATGCCAAATTCCGCTGACGAAAAAAATAATGAAAATATTAATATACGTCCGATATTTCCCTTTCCGGTTCCCACCAAGCGGAATGTATAAATACGTCGTTAAAAACTTCGACAATGTAATATGCCATCTGCGCCAGAAGTCTTGGATATCTAGCGCTTTATAAGGTGAGTTGAAATTGATTGGCATTTTAATGTTGAATAATAATGCCAGTCCAATCGCCATATCAGAGTATCCGCTAAAGTCAAAATAGAGTTGTAGCGTATAGGATAATGATGTAATCCAACTGTCGATAAACGTCAGTGAATCAACTGAGCCATAGCCGCTATTCGCATACTTAGCAAATACATCGGCAATCGCTACTTTTTTAAATAGACCAATCGCAAAAATAATAAGACCTTTCGCAATGTTTTCAAATTGGATCGAGTATGTCTTTTTATCGCTGAATTGTGGCATCATTTGACCATGATAGACGATAGGACCTGCAATAAGCTGCGGGAAGAGCATGACGAATATGCTGTAGTTCAGAAAACTGTATTTTTTCGTTTCCAATCTATATGAATCGACTATATAAGCGATTTGTTGAAACGTGTAAAAACTGATCGCCAAAGGCAATAATATATTTTTCAATGGAATATTCGTATCGAAAAAGAAGTTGACATTTTCAAGGAAAAAGTCATAGTACTTAAAGTATCCGAGTAACAATACATTGAAAAGAATTCCGATTGTCGCGACTACCTTACGAAATTTGCCACCCTTATCCTTGCCCAAAAACGCCCCTATTGTAAAGTTCACAAGCAACGAAGTGATAATGAGCGGTAAATAAGCTGGATTCCAAAAGCCATAGAAAAATACCGAAGCTGCGAGTAACCATGCTTTTGCAAATGGGATATGAAGTCTTCCTAATATGTAATAAAGCACCCATACGATAGGTAAGAATAGAAAAATAAACTCAAATGAATTAAATATCACGATGCAAGTCACCTTTACTCTATAAAGTTAGCGTACACCTAATCATAACAGGTATGTTAAATAAAATCATGTCGTTGTTGATTGTGTTTTTGTCGAAATTAAAAAAAGAAAGTAAGAGGAGGTAATAGAAATAGCCCCTTGATCCACAATTAAGGATCAAGGGGCTACTTCTCTATTCATACTAATTCGCGTAACTGGAAATATTGTTTTAATCCCTGGGACGCGAACTTCAATTCACTTATTTTACTTGTGATAAATACTCATAATCTTTATTTCCATCATTGATTGTATACTTAACATAGTTATTATCAGTTTTCCATATGCCAATCCTAAAAGTAACAGAAATTTGAAATCGCTCGTATGAATGTATTATTGTATTGATTCCACTAGATTCTAATTGTTCCTTGTTATATGAACCTCTAGATGCAGTCCCACTAAAAATCTCCACGTTCTTCACAGTTAATACATCAGAACTAAGGTTTTGAAAAGAAGTACTTAACGCATCAATTCGATTATTAATTGTAATTGATGCATATGTGTTTAGAAATATTTCAGGTTTGTATATTTCTATCATTTTAGCTTCTGCAGCTTCCAAAACTTCTAGTCCACTTATAATCGCTTGAGCATTTAGAGTATAGGCCGCTTTAACATATTCTCTGACCGTCTTCACTGCTCGAACATCATTGTTTGTTAAGTTTTCAATAGCAGGTAATGCTTCTATTGCATCTTCTGCTTTTGTAATCGCCGCTTTAATCTCTTTCTCTTTTTTAAGTTCAACTATTACCACTTCAGCTTCTTCCAATTTTTCAATACCGACGATAATTGCTTGAGCATCTAACGTATAAACTGCGCTCACAAAATCTCTAGCTTTCGTCACATCCACTTCATTTTCAAGCGTCACCTGACTTGGTTCAGGTACTGCTGCTATTGCATTTTCTGCGTTTTCAATGGCCTTCATAAGTTTTTCTTGTGCTATCAATATCTTAATCTGTTTTTCTGCAGCAATAAGCTCGGGCAAACCATTTACTTCAGCTTTACTATCTATTTCAAGAACTTTGGTTACTAGTAGCCGCGCTTTTTGAATATCATCTGAATCAGACATTTTTATAACATCAATAGAAGGTAGTTCGGATATTGCTAATTCCGCCGCTTCAATAGCAGGTGTCAATGTGTCCTCTTTTTCAACAGTCACTTTAATAATGAGATCTTCAGCCTTATTGCCAGCTTTGTCTTTTGCGCTGAAAGTAATTGTGTAAACTCCTGGCACAGAGGTATCCACTTCAGTTTGTTTCTCATTTTCAAGCATAATTACATGTGTAACTGCTACGAATTCGTCTTTATCGTCTGTTGCAGTAACATTAGGAAGTACGTATTCTTCATCGAAACTAATAGTAACTTCCGTTTCTCCAATAGTATTAAGTTCAGGCGCTACCTTATCAGACGACCTTTCATTCTTAATCAGTTCAGCTCTATAAACGAAAATGGCATATTCTCCACGTTTGATATTGTCGTTCGTTCCAAAACTTGTCGCAGACTTACCACTTGTAACTTGGTTATCAACCAAACCAGCTATTGCTTCCTGGTATCGTAAATTAACGTCAGTAAACTTAATATTTTCCGTATTTCCCTTAAGGTCATATGCAGAGGCATTCGTTAGCATCAAAGCAATTTCCCCACGTTTAAGTAAATCATTGAATCCGAACTTTGTTGCACTTTTCCCAGAAATGATACCCGCATCTTTTAACGCATTAATTGCACCAGTAGCACGTAGTGGGACATCAGTGAAACCCGCCTTAGGAGCATCAGCATTTACCATTCCTAATGCGTTTGCCAAAATGACGGCAGCATCACCACGTTTGATTTGGTTATCAATTCCGAATTTCGTTTCAGTAATCCCTAGTGAAAGGTTGTTATTGACCAGGTAATTTACAGATTCTGAGTAAATCTTTGAAACATCTGTGAAAGCGGATGTTTCACCATTCGCGGAAACTTCCGGTACTACAGCTGATGAAACAAGTACCGCCAATACTGCTGGAACAAGTAGTTTACAAAAAAGATGTGATTTTAAAGACATTTAATATATCCCCCAATTAATCGTTATATAATTCTTTTAAACTAATAAAATAATCACTCCTAATTGTACTATAATCCTAATGAATAGATCATGGTAACTTTACGTCCAAACCACCTTTAATTGGTATTATCCCAGCCGCAATTCGTCTAGAAACGTTAATTCGGCAAATTGAATGCATGCCTTAAATTTAAAAAAGGGGAAATGAGCCATTATTGAGCTCATTTCCCCTTCTCTTATTCTGTTATTTATTGTCCATAAAATAGAGTCAACTTTCTGTTTATTATTGAATGATAAGTCCGCTATGTGGATAAAAAGTGACATTGAAACTACTTTTCCCACTATCCACCTGCATCCGGTACACAAGCCGACGATAATCCTTATCCGTGTATATATCATATACATTCTCGTACTTAGAATTGAGCAACTTCACGCTTACAGGAGACGATTCATAGCGTTCGTAATCATTTTTTACGATTTGGAGTGATTCCTCTTTTGTAAGTTCAAAGCTTCCCGCACCTACATGATTCCAGTCGTATCCTGACAGTTTCCATTTGCCCGATTGCTTTTCAAACGTATACTCCAAATAACCGGCAGCCGCAAGCGGAGCATCAAAGGAAATCGTACGAATTCGGACTAGATTTGATGTGTTTTCAAGAATTTCGAAACGATAATCTGTTTCATCCATTAAAATTGGAAAAAGACCCATATCACAGTTTGTACACATACTAGCATAATAATTTTTTAAATCAGAATCTATAAACTGCTGAGTGGCATTTTTCAATAGTTCTGTGCGAACTATGCTGAATTGGGATTTCTGATGTTTAAAACTGTTAATCGTAGCTTCGAGTGTAACTGGTAACCTGTAGACTAAATTCAGTATTTCTTCTTTTCTCAAGGGTGTATTGGAATCAACTTCTGTAACCTTAGGTACATTTAACGCACGATACATAAAAGCTGCATACTGAGCACGTGTCACGGAATCGTTTGGTTTAAAATACCCCTGATCTCCAACTGTGATCCCGTTTGAATACAAAGCCTGAACATGCGTAAAGCCCCAATAGTAATACCATATGTCCGAAATTACTGTGAAGGATTCAATATTCAAGTCAAATGCTACATCTAGCACCTTAGCCATCTGTATTCGTGTGAGCGGAGCGTCAGGATTGAAGTTTCCATTGTGATCACCGCTAAAGATACCCGCTTGGGAAACTCTTAAAATCGCATCGTAGTTGGGATGACTCGTAGGCACATCCTTGTAACGTATATTTGTGTCCTTCTTCGCTTCCAATTGTAATTCATTGTTCAATAACTGGGCAACATGCTTACGTGCAACTTTTTCGTTTGGTCTGAACGTGCCATCCAGATAGCCATTAATCAGTCCTCTCTCTTGCATGCTCTGAATCACTTCCCAAAAACGATGGTTTGGAGGAACGTCCTTAAATGACTGCGATAAAGCTTTCGCCTGTATACTGAGAGACATAACTACTGCGACAACAACGCATCCAATCCATCGCCACATCCAACGATTTTTCACCTAATACCCTCTCCTCTTTTATGGATTATAATTACCATTATACCGAAATTAATCCAATTTAGCTACGACAATTGTTAATTTTTTCCGTGAACTCTAACAGATCTAGTTTTGGATGCTAGCGTTTTATCTTATAATGTGGCGAGTACAAGCTACAATAATAGAAGTATACAATTTATGGCAAAATAAACAGCCCATTGATTCGTAGAGGAATCAATGGACTGTTTCCCATTCAACAACCTATCCCGTATCATCGGTAATGAATTGTCTGAACTGCGTTATAACCTAGTAACCAAAACAACATGGCCCTAGTGTTTAACAATTAATTAGTTTTTACATTGATAGTTGAAGTTGCTAGAGGTACTACTTCACCAGTTCCAGTTACATAAGCTACTAATGTTCCTTCTGCGTTATTAGCTACCGTCCCTTCAATCATACCTGAAGAGATAGATAGTGCTGTTGTAAAATCAGATGCCGTTCCTGAATATTTAACAGCTAAAGTACCTAATACTTCTTCAACATCTTTAGTCTTATCTTCATCAAGATCTACATAGATATCGCCATTTTTATCTAGTTGAGCTTTTAATGTGTTATCGCTCAATGTGATATTAGATGGCTTCAATACAACTAAATCTGATAACGTAGCAGCTGTTGTAATATCTTTAACTTCTTCAAATTGTACTGTTTTGATAGTTGGAGTAGAATTTGAAACAGTGATTGCTACTGAACCTCTTGTTACAGTTCCTTCTTTAATAAGGATATTTGTAGTACCCGCTTTTTTAACAGTAACCGCAATCGTCTTAGTATCAGCATCCACTACCGCTTCTGCAACAGCAGCATTAGAAGAAGATACAGCGTAAGTTCCACCACTTATGGCTTCAGAACCAATTTTGAAACCATCTTTATTGTATGTGTTCCAAAGAAGATTTACTTTGTTATCATCAGAAGCAAATACCACATCTAGGTTTAAGTCTTTTCCAGCGTTAGCTATTTCAAGTTTTCTGCTAGCCACTTTAGCATCGTCAGAGATTGATACTGTAACTGTCTTTAAAACTTTCGTGCTATCTGCATTCTTAATTTCTAAAGTTGTATTTCCTTTAGCAGCAGCAACTGGTGTAACTTCAAATTCCGCTTTTCCGTCGACTACCTTTACAGCTTGGTCTGATGCGTTAGTGATATCTGTATTTTTAGATACTACATTAACAGTGCCTTCAAACTCGTCACCATATTGGTCAACTACAGTAGATGCAACTGTATCGCTGTTTCCATTGTAAAGTTTAACTGAAGTAGAACTTGGATCTACAGTCGTAGCAACACGAGCACCACTTGTAACAGTTAATGGCACTTCAACTTTTGCATCATCTGAAGTTACTGTAAATACTACTGAACCCGGCTTAATTGGCGTAATTTCTCCACTTCCATTAATAGTAGCTACCGAAGGATTAGAAGATTTGTAAGTTAAAGTTGGATCTTCAACAGCGGCACCACTAAGAGATGTTACTTTACCCACATCTAAAGTAGTTGCACCATCTTGAACAGAAACTTTACCACTCTTGACAGCAACGTCACCTTGGCTTACTTTCGTTTCTCCAATTGTTGATACATATGCTGCAAAATCAAGAACTTTTACTTCTTTAAGTTCAGATTCAACTTTTGTATCACCTTTAGTGATTACAACTTTATAAGCAAATTTATCACCAGCAGCAATTTTTGCTTCATCAATTTCACCTGTTGAAGCGTCAACTAATACGTTAGAAGTTGCTTGAAACTCAACAGTATATCCTGCTTGCTTTAATGTTTCAACATTAGCTGAAACACTTTCGTTGTTAATCATGAATGAAAGGTACTGTTTATCTTTCTCTTCATCAAGACGAACATCTGAAGCTGAAATTGAGGCAACATCTAATGAGTAAGCGAAAGCAAATTCAGTTACTTTATCTTCCTCACCTTTGACTGTCTCTTTATATTTCACTTTTAATTCTTTGCCTAGTTCAAAAGCTTTTTCAAATGTTAATGTAGCAGACAGTTTGTCTTCACTTACTTTGTAAGAAACAACCCCATTACCTTGTAAGTTGAAGTTTTCAGCTTTTACACGGTCTAATCCTGAACCAGTTACTTTTAGTTCTTTATGGTTCATCGCCGTTACCGATTTGACTTCAGGTGTACCTGCTTCAAGAGTTTCTGCTTTATATACGAATACAGCAAACTCTCCACGCTTAATATCAGCGCTTGTACCGAAACTAGTTGCTGTTTTACCAGAAGTGATTCCAGCTTCCACCATGCCTGCTACTGCAGATTCGTAACGTGCACCAACATCAGTGAACTTCAATTTAGATGTATCACCTTTAAGGTCGTAGGCTTTAGCGTTCGCTAAAATAAGCGCAACTTCGCCACGTGTCAAATTATCTTCGAAGCCGAATTTCGTTGTTGTTTTACCGTTAATGACGCCAGCTGCTTTCAAAGAATTGATCGCAAGAGCTGCACGTGTGGGAACGTCAGAGAATCCACTTGCAGGAGCCTTTTCATCTTGTAGTCCGAGCGCTTTTGCGAGAATGATTGCTGCGTCTCCACGTTTGATTGTTTTTTGTACGCCGAATGATGTTTTAGTCAAACCGCTTGTAAGATTATTAGATACTAGGTATTCTACTGGAGCTTTATAGTTTCCTGTAGCATCCGTGAAAGATGCTGTTGTTACATAAGCTGATGCGACTGGTACGAGTGTAGATGCAACAAGTGAAGCTGTTGCAGCTGTAACTACGAATTTTTTATAAGTTTTTGGTTGTAAAGCCATTTGTCATATTCCTCCCTGTTTTAGGCAATTCTATTTTTGTTGATGTTTATCAACTAGTAAGTATTTATATCGCCTACAATTCTATTATTGCCTAAGTAGAGATAACTAAACCTAAATAGTAGAACTGTAAAGAATGTAAGGTTATTGAATTCTTTGCGTTAAAATATAATGTATCTTTCGGGATATATACCCTTCGTGCTGGATTAGCTTGATACGATTGATTTTGTAGTTATTCAATGATTATTTCTATACGTTTCATACTCATATCATATTGTACCTTCATTGATTCCTTTTGTGTGGCTGCCCTTATTTCCATACAGTTTTGCAAATGCTTCTAAATAGAATTCTTTATTGTATAAGTTGCGATGCAGTCGTTAATTGTTTGGGCGCCTGTGCAAGACGCAGTCATAACAATTCAGCGAATTTTATAAATACAAAGTGAAAAGCTCAACCAAAGTGAATATGGCTGACCTTTCTTTTTTTTATGCAATTGTATTGAATTTACTGAATAGTGCCGAGCACAGGCACCTGAAAATCATTGCTTAGTGTATAAACAGGATATTGAAGAAGACCAAGAAAATATGTAAGGTTTGTCCAAGTCGCAATTGTAACCGTTCAGAAAACTATATAAAAACACAATAAAAAGCTCAGCCAAAGTGAATATGGCTGAGCTTTCTTTTTTTGTTCAATTATAGTGAATTTACTGAATAGTGTCATACGTAGATACTTAAAATTAAAATAGAAGCATAGAATAGAAGGCAAAAGAAAAAGCCCCTTGACTCATTATAGGATGAAATGCACCCATAAAGGATCAAAGGACTGTTTTCTATTCAATAATCGATCCCGTATTAACGAAAATCAATTGTCTGAAATGCGTTAGAACACGGTACCCGAAACTGATTAGTTTTATTTAGTTGGGATAACGATTTCGTTAGATCCAATTAGTAATGAACCATCGTGTGAAGCAAGGTCTCTCTTCACGTTGATTACGTTACTAGCTTTGTCCAAAGATCCAGCTGGTAATGTAATAACGATAGAACTATTTCCTGCAGTTACTGTGCCAAATGGATCAGCAATTGTAAATGATGTTCCTGGAAGAAGATCTTTACCGTTCAATGTGTAGTTTTCGATATCAGTAGCATCGTTTGCTCCACCTTGGTGTTGAACGCCTTCAGTGAAGTCGATGATTACATAACCGCTTCCATCAGCATTAACTGTTGCAGAAGTAGCTTGAATTGCGAATGGTGTAGCATCTGGGTTAATTACTGTTTTTGCAACTTTGAAAGCTTTAGTTGCAGTAGTTGCAGTGTTACCTACATCATCAGTTAATTGGCTAACTACGATTGTCCAGTTTTCGTTATATCCAGCGTCAACTAGCTTTTGAAGATCTTCATTTGCAGTTACAGAGAATGAAGAATCGTTAGTGTTAGTGTAATTGCCAATAGTGCCATTGATTGTAGCAGGTTTTCCTTTAGCATCAGTTCCAAGGAACTGAACTTTCGCTTCTGGAAGTGCGTTATTAGCAGCAACTTGTTGCTGGCTTAATGTATCTCCTGCAAGATCTTTACCTTTAAGTTTAACTGGCTCGCTTGCAGTTACGATGAATGAATCAGCAGCTGTATTAGTAGCTTCGATGTTTGTAATAGTCGGGCTAGTAATATCAGCTGAAGTCAGAGCAGAACCTGCTGCACTTAGATCTAATACAAAACGGTCATTTGTTAAGCCGTTGTCTGTATTAACTAAAGCATCTTTAGCAAATACTAAACGGAATTTATCGTTATAATAGTTTTCTTTTGTTGTAGAAGTGTTATAAATTTGAGTCCAGTCTTTAGTCAACTCAATAACTGCTTCTTTACCTGTTACAAGTTCAACAGCCAATGGAACATTAGTTGCTTTTACCCAAGTATCGTTTGCTTCATCGTAACGTTGCATTTCGAAATCAGCATTTGTTACAGCATCAACTGGAGTGTTGAAAGTAACACGGAATTGCTCAGGTGATTGAACAGCTACAGTTGCTGTTGGTGTAGTTGTGTTAGCAGCTACAGTGAAGTTCAAGTTTTGAGTTGCAGCTTTGTTACCTGCAAAGT
Source organism: Sporosarcina sp. Y838 (assembly GCF_056786515.1). NCBI lineage: Bacteria > Bacillati > Bacillota > Bacilli > Caryophanales > Caryophanaceae > Sporosarcina > Sporosarcina sp. Y838. The sequence continues at coordinate 299,826 of NZ_JBXCJD010000002.1, forward strand.
CCAAACCGTTTGAAACTTCAACTTTGTGTTGTCCAGCAGTTAAGTAGTTAGTAGTTTTGATATAAGCCATGTTGCGTGTATCTTCCAAATTTCTTACATCAAATTCACCGTAAGTTACTGCGCCAGCTAAAGGAGAAATTGCATCTACTTTAAATGTAGCTGTTTCGATAGATTCAGAGAATTTAACTGCAACTGTTCTCATGCCTTCGTTAGTTACAGCAGTAGCTTCTGGAGTACGTGCATCTGTCAAAGTGAATGTAGTCGAAGAATTAGAAACTCTTCCAAAATCTGAAACATAACTAGCTGCAACGTTTACAGCTTTATTGTTATCAAGATCATTTACTTTTTCGAAGATTACTTCAAGAGCTTTGTTGTCTCCAGCAACTGGTTTTAGACCAAGAATAGTAATTGGAGTGTTTCCAGCTTGTGTGAATGCCAATGCGCCTGCTTTAAGAGCATGTTTAACATCTTTTGCTGGTAGTCCAGCTACTGCTGATTTAGTTACTGCTTCGCTCCAGCCAGTAGCTGTGCGGTATTGATAAAGAACTTCGCCAGTTACATTGTGAGTTTGTACAAAGTCAGAAAGTTTTACAGCTTTGTCAAAGTGAAGAGTTGAGCGGTCAGCTTGGTTAGATTCTGCACCTGTAAGGTTAAGAACTTCAGATGAACCGTCGTTTACTGCCAAGTTAAAGAATGCTGTAGCAGAAATTTTACCGATTAGGTCTTTATGGCCTTCTCCAGCTTCTACAACTGTTGCAGTAACTTTACCTTGAACTGCTTTGTTGCTTTGTTCAGAAGTCAATACTAGTGTAGCAACTCCGTTTTGAACTGTTACAGTTTTGTTAGCGAAGCTACCATAAGTTGCATCAAGACCAAGAACGATGTCGTCAGCAGTTACGTCAACTTTGCCGTTAGCGTCAGTTACAGTGAAAGTAACGACTGTGTTGTCTTTACCGTCAGCAGCAAGTGTTGTTTTAGCGAAAGAAACATTCAATCCTTCTGCAACTACATCAGGAGTACCTGGAAGTTCAATCAGATCACGCACCGCGTAGATGAATTTAGCGAAGTCTCCACGTTTGATGTTGTTGTCTGTTCCGAATTGAGTAGCGTTAATACCTGTAGTAACTTCTTTTGCTAATAATGCAGCAACAGCTTCTTTGTAACGCTCAGGTACGTCAGAGAATTTCACGTCTGCAGCTGAACCGCCAGTCAATTTGAAAGCTTTAGCGAACATTACTGCCGTGTCTCCACGTTTGATAGGCTGATCCCAACCAAATTTAGTAGCTGATGTACCGCTGATAACGCCAGCAGCTTTTAATGAGTTAACTGCGATAGCACCACGTTTTGGAACGTCAGTGAAACCAGATGCTGCAGCTTTTTCGTCCATAAGGCCTGCCGCTGAAGCAACGATGACTGCAGCGTCTCCGCGAGTGATTTGTGCAGAGATACCGAATTGTGTCGCAGAAAGACCTACTGCAAAGTTATTTTCAACAAGAAACGATACTGCATCCGTGTATGATGCTGGTACGTCTGAGAATGCTGCTGTTGTAACTGATGCTGATGCAGCTGGAACAAGTGCAGATGCCACTAGAGCTGCTGTTGCAGCTGTTGTAACGAATTTTTTGTAATTGTTTGATTGTAAAGCCATGTGTAGTATTCCTCCCTGTTTTAGGTGTATCTGTTTTGTGCTGATATGTATCAGCGGTGTTCTTCCGTTTTAGTATACCATCTGTCCATTCGTTAGGCTATGAAATGTTACTAAACATTTCATAGATTACTAAGGATGTAATAGTACCTAAACTCTCATTCTAGTATACATCTAATTCTGTAATTATCAAGAAGAATCTGAATTAGTTTCTAAATACTTATTTCAACAAAATAATAGAGAAGTAAAATATAGGAAGATGATTATCAAGTTAATGAACTTTTATTTCAACAAGCCACTCTGCATGAACATTAGCTATATAAAGACTTTGTTCAATTTGTCTCACTAAAAACCAATCTACTAGGTACGTATTAACACGTTCGTAAGCACTTCATTTTTCACATGATTCTAAACAATTAGTTAGATTACGCATTGTTATATAGTCGTATTATCTTAAATTTACTACCGATATATTTGGATCAATTAGATTCCTGTCACCTAAAAAAGCCCGAATCTCTATGTTTTTAAACACTTGAGATTCGGGCTTTTTCAATTTGTCATTTGGTTATCGTATCCGTACTAATTCGTGCCTGGAAGACTAGGACCGCAAAAAGAAATGCGAGATAGATTGATACGGATGGTGCTGTCAGTACATGCCCTGCAGTATAGCTAATGCCTATTCCGATGAGGAATGCAACTCCGGTCAAGATTCCAAAGTATGTGAATCTAATTTTGAAGTTGGCGATAAACTGCCAGACGTATTTTAGAGCGAAGTACACGATTGGTGCCATCATGTATAGGAAACCGATGATACCGAAAGAGTAAAACCAGTCGTGAAAATCCATTTCAATCATTTTAAGCGGTTTGTGCGGTTGGGGGTAGTCATAGTTACCTGCGAAACCCATACCAAATAATTTCTGGCTGATCGGTGCTTCTGCGAATTGTCTAGTGTAATCAGCTGCGTATTGTTCCCGACTACTGAACACTAGATTTTCAAACTGTTTACCCGTTATGAATGGGTCTTCCTCTTCTTCTTCATCAATCTCAATTTCTTCCCCAAATTCATCAAGTTCAACGGGTTTGTCCCCCATTGAAATGCCTAGTATGTTTAAATGGGCGAACATGTTTCCGAACACTGGTGTGAATGGTGTAGTGAAACTTAGTACAATGAGTAGGATGATAGAAACAAGTATATTCGCTTTTACCACTTGTTTGTCGGTATCCTTGTTCTTTATAAGAAGCATGATTAAACTGCCAATCAAAACGGAAAGGAGAACAATGATAATTCCTCCGTATCCCACTTTTGTTCCGAGCGCAAGCATCGATATTGAGAGCAAAATGAAAGGCATCCAATGGATAAACTTTTTTGCAGCAGTCATTTTGTTTACTGCGTATAGGGCGGTGATAGGCAATAATATGGCCATTGTTGCACCGATTTCATTGCCCGCGTAAAACCACCCTGTCCATCCCTCTTTCGACCTTGCATAGTTTGCAAGACTTGTTCCAGTCAATTGCGCAATGATGAATACGGCACTGATTATGCCCGATGCAATAAGGAAATAGTTAACGAGCTGTTTCTTTGTATCGGTTCCATTTTTCGCTAGTGCCTCTATTAATAGAAGGAAACCGAAAAACAGTACGTGGAAATAAACGACTTTTGTATAAAATGTCAATTCTTCAACGACGAAAAACGGTTCTTTCACAGTCATACTTGTTACAAAGTTAACAATGACGAGTCCTGCAAATCCGATTAAGTAAAGTAAATAGAGTTTTGCCCGTTTACTTTTTGTAGCGGCATAGATAATCCATCCAGCCATGACTGCTAAATAGGCTAGACGGATGATGACACCGATTGTTAACGGAATATCTATGAATAAGATTGAAGCAGTCGTCAAGATATCAATGATTGGTTGGATAATAATGAACGCAACGAGTGCAAGCATTATTTTATGTTGTTTAAATTCCATGGGGACTAGTTCCTCTTTCGTTTAGGTTTTCTATGTTAGTTTTTAGAATCTCCGAGGACATGGACATCAAATCCTGCCTCTTCCCACTTACGTCGATCGATGCAATTTTTCGTATCGATGACGACTTTGCAGGCCATATGCTTCGCTGCTTGGTTCGGATCCATTGTTTTGAACTCGTCGTGATTCGTTAAAATGACAATTGCCGATGCGCCCTCTAATGCTTCATCTATATTTTGCGTTTGCACGTCCATGTTGTTTGTCTTGATATGTGGATCGTAGGCGACGACATTCAGATTTTTGTTTAGCATTTGTTTAACGACATCGACGGAAGGACTTTCCCGCATATCATCAATATCCCCTTTGAATGCAAGGCCAAGTGCAGCTACTTTTGGTTGTTCTACGCCTTTTTCTTTTAGTATATCCAACGTCAATTGGGCCGTGTATTCTGGCATACCATCATTCGTCCGGCGTGATAAGTGTATGATTTGTGCGAGTTCCGGGTTTAACTCAACAAGGAACCATGGGTCGACTGCGATACAGTGTCCCCCTACACCTGGACCCGGTTGGTGAATATTGACGCGCGGGTGGTAATTTGCAAGCCGTATTGCTTCCCATACGTCAACACCAATATTGGCCGAAATTTTTGCCAGCTCATTTGCTAGTGCAATATTGACATCGCGATAGGTGTTTTCCATCACTTTGACAAGTTCTGCTGTGGTGTCATCTGTTTCATGCATTTGCCCTTTGACAAATGACCGATATAATTCAGATGTCATGCGTGCTGATGCTAAATTCACTCCTCCGATAATCCGATCATTCGAAACAAGTTCTTCGAAAGCACGACCGGGGATAACCCGTTCTGGTGAATGTGAGACAAAAATTTCCGTTCCGATTTCGAGTCCTGATTGAACAAGTTCAGGAATGATGACATCTTGTACAGTCCGAGGTGGCACTGTCGATTCGAGAATGACAAGATTTCCTTCTTCGACGAACGGCGTGATTGCTTTGGCTGCGCTACGGATGTATTCAAGATTTGCCGTTTTGTCTTCCTTAATAGGTGAAGGTACAGCAATAATGAAGACGTCCGCTTTTACAGGTTCTGTCGACACTGTAAAAGCGTTCGAATCGATTGCTTTGTCTAACCGTTCTTGCAGGCCGTTCTCTTCTATATGAAGTTTTTTATTACTGATGTGTTCGACTACACTTTCGTTGACGTCGACACCATGTACGATGTGTCCGTGATTCGAAAACATGACAGCTGTTGGTAGACCGATGTAGCCCAGTCCAACTACGCAAATTGATTTTTTCATTTATATGCTCCTTTTACATTTCACTTAGTTTCTTCTATTGAATAACAGTTTCATTAAAAAGCGTGGTAAGTTGAGCTGACGTTTAATGCGTTTCGGGTCGCTCATAAGCCTGTAAAGCCATTCGGTTCCTGTTTTCCTGAAGAAAGCTGGTGCCCGTTTGACTGTTCCGGAAAACACGTCAAAACTGCCCCCGACGCCTTGGAATACTAAGACGTTTGAAAGCTTGTCCATGTTGCGTTTAATCCATAATTCTTGTTTTGGGCTGCCAAGTGCAACAAAAATGATTTTGGCAGCACTGTCGTTTATGCGTTCGATGAGCGCATTTTCGTCTTGTTCATAGCCGTCAGTCGTACCTGCAATCACAATTCCGGGATTATCTCTAGTAATGTTTTCTGCAGCTCTTTCGACAACTTCTCTCTTTGCGCCGTATAAGTAGATCGGATGGCTTTCTTCTGCCGCGAATTTTAACAGACGTGCCATCATGTCGACACCTGTTACACGTGTTTTGATATTCCCATTTTTCAGCTTGGATGCGAGTAGTATACCTACACCGTCCGCGATTTGAAATGTGGAGCCGTTAATAAGCTCTTTCACTTCGGGATTTTTTTGCGCAGCCATCACTTTTTCCGGATTGACTGCGATAATTGTCGACTTATCCCCGCGAATCATTCTCAGTTTTATAGCCTTCACAATTCCTTCATATGTAAGTGGCGATACATGTACGCCAAGGTATGCATCCTTCATAGTTGAACCCTCAATTCCATCGCTTTCAATTGTATTAGTATAGCAGAAACTCAAAGCGGTTGCATAGCTATCTGTAAGAGTGATAAAATCTGAGGAGGATGATGCTTTCACGAGTACGTGGAGGCTTTTGTTATGAGGAGGAACGGGTATTGAAAATTGTACTTTCCGGCTTTTACGGCCTTGGCAATACGGGTGACGAGGCGATTTTGAAAGCAATTGTTGATAATTTACGTGCGGAACTTGATAATCCGGACATTACAGTGTTTTCGTTGTCCCCTGAAGAGACAGCAAAAGAACATGGTGTAAAGTCGGTCTATCGTGGATGGCGTCATGGGAATAAGGACAAAGTGAAAGCATTGCGTAAGGCGGACTTGCTGATATCCGGCGGTGGTGGACTTTTACAGGATACGTATCCTACTAAATTTTTGTTTGGTCCCCTTCCCTATTATTTACTTATTGTCTTCTTGGCGAAGTTATGCGGAACGAAGGTAATGTTCTTCTCACAAGGCATCGGTCCTGTGACGAGTAAATGGGGCAAGTTTTTAATGCGGTTGTTTGCCAATATGGCAGATTTGGTCACAGTTCGCGATCAGTATTCGAAAGATTATTTGATATCACTAGGTGTGAAACGTCCTGAAACGGTCGTGACAGCCGATATCGTATTTGCCTTTAAACCAAGTGAAGACAATGTTGCGTATGCATCTCTTAGTTTGACGGGTGAAGAACGACTTGTCGCCGTTGCACCGCGTCCTTGGTTTGAACACGAAGATGTCTATATTGAAAAACTGGCATGGGTATTGGATGAATTGATCGAACAGTGTGGTGTTCTGCCCGTGTTCGTGCCAATGGAACCGCCTTATGATACAAACGTTTCGAAAAAAGTGATGGCCAAGATGAAGCATGCGAATCAGACGCGTTTGCTTGGTGAATCATTTACACCCAATGAGTTTTATAATTTCATAGCTAAGACAGATTTAACACTTGCACTACGATTGCACGCATTAATATTCGCGGCGTTATCGAATGTGCCGCATATCGGGTTAAGTTATGATCGCAAAGTGGAGAGCTTTTTGAAACGCTCAGGTATGTGGGACAAATCGTTCCCACTCGGAGAGTTCACAAAAGAGGAACTGCTTGAAAGTTCTTTATATGCGCTTGATCACTCGGATGAATTAAAAGCAATGATTGAACCGAATGTTGACGTCTTGCGTTCTGAAGCGCTTCGCAATGTTGACTTGTTACGAGATACGTTTTTGAATGGAGGACGATGAGTAATGAAGATTTTATTGGCAACTGCGTATGATTATCCTCATTTAGGGGGATTGTCGGTTCATTTGACGACATTGAAGTCGGGTCTTGAATCACGCGGTCATGAAGTGCGTATTGTGTCGTTTACGGATGTGCCTAAGTGGAAAAAAGAAGGTGTCGTGAGAGGCCCTGCTTTTCTATTGAATAAAGTGAAACAAGGCTCAGGTTATGTCTGGTCGTTGAAACGTCGGAAAGAAGGACTTGAGGCAATCATTAAAGCCGAAGTTGCGGATGGCTCGTATGACTTGGTTAATGCGCAGGATGTCTTTACGACATTTGCAGCTATTTCCTCCGATGTCCCTGTTGTCAGCACAGTTCACGGTTACTTGACGTTTGAAGGTATTTCCAAGGGGTCCGTTATTGATGGCTCCCCTGAAGCGAAGGAATTGATGGAAGATGAGCGGGCATCGTATAGAGCGACGCGCGAAGTAATCACTGTCGATACGCGCATCAAGGAGTATATCGAAAAGGAAACAGGCGTGGTCGGCAATATGATTAAGAACTTCATCGATGTCGAGTCGTTTAAGCCCGAGATTGAACGTCGGGATGAATTCCGTGAAAAGTATGGACTAGAGAAAGATGACTTGATTTTCTTCGTGCCCCGCAGGTTGACGAAGAAAAATGGTGTTATTTATCCGATTCTTTCATTGCCAGCAGTACTTGAGAAATTCCCGAAAGCGCGGGTTGTGTTTGCGGGTACTGGCGAAATGATGGAGACGATGAAAGCGAAAGCAGCAGAACTGGGTATAGCTGACCGCGTGACAATGGTTGGTGCAGTTGACCATACGGATATGGTTGAGTATTATGCGGCGAGTAATGTTGCGCTTGTGCCATCAATTTACTCTGCGGGTGTTGAGGAAGCGACTTCGATATCGGCGCTCGAAGCGATGGGTTCCGGTGTTCCATTGATTGCATGTGCGGTTGGTGGTTTGAAGGAAATTATCGAGGATGGTGTGGACGGGCTGCTTGTTGAAGAGCAGAACGTAGAAGCCTTAAGCGACGCAATGATTCGCTTGCTTGGCGATCCTGAAGAAGGTCAGCGCTTGGCAGATACGGCTCGCGCGAAGATTATTGCGGAGTATTCACATTTTGCTGCAGCTGAGAAATATGAAGCGATCTACCTTAAAGCATTGAATAAATAATTGTGAAGCTCCCTGCCCCGGCTGGGAGCTTCTTCTATTATGGAGGGTATTATGAACCGATTGAAAAAGACAGCGTTATGGGCGACAGCGCTTGCGCTCGTTTTAAAAGTATCTGGATTTATCCGCGAATCAATTGTCGCAAAGGAGTTTGGTGCCTCCTCTGAGACCGATGCCTATTTCCTTGCATTCGGCTTCATCACCCTAGTTGTTGCCATGATTTCGACAGGGTTCAATAATGTATTCTTACCGATGTATGTGAAAAGTCGGGCTGCCGGCGAGCGTGGAGATCAGAATGCCAATGCGTTATTGAATTGGACGATGCTCATTTTTGTCGGCGTCAGTTTACTTGGCTGGTTTTTCGCGGATGCATTTGTACCGTTCATTTACGGCAATATGACTGAAGCGACATCTGTTCTCGCTGTTCGAATGACTCAGATTTTCTTTGCCTTTATGACGATGATTGCGCTTAGCGGTTTGCTCGATTCTTATTTGCAATCGCGGCGAATTTTCGTTCCTTCGCAAGTTTCAAAATTGCTTGCGACATTAATGGCCGCCCTTTTCGCGTTATTTTTCAGCGATATATGGGGTATTTTCTCTTTGGTTTACGGGTTTATCGCCGGAACGGTAATGGGGGTTATGATTCAAATATTAGCCCTTATCCGCTCGGATTATAAATGGCAGCCTGTGTTTCGAATGGAGCGCGATTTCAAGGTAGCTTTTTTGATTTTGATTGTTCCTTCCTTATTGAACTCTGTCGTTGGACAAGTGAATTTATTTGTCAACCGATTTTTCGCTTCTGGCACGGGAGATGCGTCAGTTACGTATTTGAATAACTCTTCGCTGATCATCAGTATTCCGAATGCGATTTACGCAACGACTTTGGCTGCCATTATCTTTACGCTGATGAGTGAGCAGACGGAAAATGTGGCGAAATTTAGAGATACTGTGTTTCGTGGGATGGAAATTTCGTTGGTAACGCTTTTACCGGTTGCGATTGGATTGTTAGTTGTCGGCGATGCGGTTGTTGCGTTCATCTATGAACGGGGCGAATTTACGGCAGAAAATACAGCGAATACACATCTGGCATTATTATTGTATTTGCCGATTATCGTGTTTCAAGGGATGCAGCTCATTTTGTCGAAGTCGATGTATGCACGCGGCAAGACGGCGGTTGTTTTTCGGATTAGTGTTACGACGATTGCCGTGAACTTTTTGCTGAACTGGTTGTTGGTTGATAAGTACGGATATCCGGCGTTAGCGATTTCAGCGTCTGTTGTGAGTGTGTATTACTTTGTTGTGTCGATGATTGTCGTGTACCGCGATTTAGGGATTGCCGAGTTTAAGCGATTTGCTCGGATGAGTTCGCGGGTTGTCGGCCCTGCTATTGTAATGGGACTCGCCGTTTGGGGACTAAAGGTTGTCCTTGGGGCTAGTGAGTGGGCAGCGTTGTTACAGTTGGCTGTGCTTGTACCAGCAGGGATTGCTGTCTATGCAGGAATGCTGTTCCTGTTTTACCGTGAAGGGGTCAGACGATTTGTTGGACTTATTCGGAGATGAATTATTAGAAATTAAAGGGAGTCAATTTTGGGAGTGTGTTTTCGATTGAAGAAATGGATTGTTGGTTTGCTAGTGTTGCTAGTTGTAGTCTTGGGTGTCGCCGTTTTGCCCAATTTCATAAAAGATACGACGATTGTCTACGAAGGGGATGATTACATTGCCTCCCTTACGACATCTTCCGCAGCGAAGGCCGTTTTTTCCGAGGAGAAGACACGGAAAATGGAAAACACAGTTGACGTTATTCGGGAATTTGATGTAAAACTGTTCGGCAAAGATATAGGAACGTATTCGATTGTAGAACGAACGTTAGGTAACGGGGCCGTCTTCCTTTTTGAACGGCTAGAGAATGATGGTCTGATAGGGTTTAACATGCGTACCACAATCGACTTTAAAGCCGGTGTGGATCTCAACACGAAAAATTGGAATCCCGTTACGGTTGACCACCCGCATCATAATGTTTTCGGGGAAGATCCGACGGTCAATCCTTACGGCAGGATTACGGCTACCGGTGAAGATCATACGCTTGAATTGCTTATTGGAAACCAATACGTTTCAAAAGCGATGGTGAAAGCGTATGAAAACGGCAATGCGAGTAAGATTCGTGAGTTGGACCGTGAATTCCAAGATATAGAAGTCAATGATGACGCGATTTCAAGGTCAGCGAGCGTCGGAAGTGGAAAAATTGCAGAGTCTTGGATACTTGTAGCAGAAGAGCCTCTTTTCTCCTCCGAGGTTGAAGAGGATGACTATATCGATTTCGCGTTACATAATCAGGTTTCTCAGTTGAACTGGTTAACGATGGACGGCCCTTACACGAAGTTGCCTTTCTCAATCGAGCCAGCTACTAAAATGGGCTATGGGCGTGTCATCGGCCGGATTGAAGATGACGTGGCGCTAGAATGGTACGAGAAATCAGGTTCTGTATTTTTTGAAACGATGGTGTTGAATTCACGCATCAATCTGCTCTACTATATCGATGAGTTTGAAGGGACGCGCTGGCCTTCCGAGTATACGAGCACTTGGCTGGGTAATGCTTATGGTGTACGTGCTCCCTATGTGGATACACGCTACAATGAGTTCGTGTCGTTCTTCTTGGACAAGACCGCCGAAACGTTTAAAGGCGACGTAACAGGCGCAGAACTGTACGTACCTGTTTATGCGGATTATTTACTATCTCGCATTGAAGCTGGTGAAATCATCGAAGCTGGCGATGGCTATCTCATTGTCGATTATTTCGATGAAGATCCGAAGACGCCGGTGACGCATGCTTCCTTGAATCATGAGCTGGGTGGTTTGAAGATTTTATTGACCGCCTTTAGCGATACAGGTGAACAGAAGTATATGGAAGCTGCAAAGCATGTCATAACGGGTATTGAGTCGTTTGGTCATGCAGATGGCGGATGGATCCGAGAAACTGGGGATCTGTGGTATCAAGCGAGACCGGATGGCACGTTTTCCGGTGATGACTATCCACAGCTAACGTTATTGGATCTTCTGGAAACGCAGAAGTTGTTGGAGAAGATGAAGTTGCCACGAAATGCGTATTTCGATGAGATGATCGATGCGAAGCTTGGGTACTTGGAAAGTGAAGACGCGGAATTGATTGAGAAGGTTACGAATTTGCTAGAGGAATAGTTTGATGGGCTCCCAATTGGGGGCTTTTTTTTATGGTAGGAGGATACTTGGAGGCTTCAATGATTTGTATCAAAACTACATTGCACTGGTTGTACGGTTTTCCACACTTGACCTATGTTCTACTTTATTGCTGCAGGTAGTTTCTACCGTAAAAGAAAAAACCCCAGTCAATCAGTTAAATTCTGATTGACTGGGGTTTTTATTGTTTGTTGTTATTTCTTTGGATAGCTAATTACGTTAACTACGTCTTCACGCACATAGCCGTATTCAGCGGATTGTAGATCCGAAAGGACTTTGTACCAAGTATAGTTGTCTGCTCCTTTAAGTGTTTCGACTATGACCAATGGATAGCCTAATGGATAGCCGACTCCTGGAGCGTAACCTTTATACACACCTACATTTCTTGCTTTGTATTCAAACAAAACGTTAGCTGATGATGAAGCATCAGGTGATGTTCTAACTCGGGTCGGTATGTCAAATTTGGTAATTGCGATTTGACTGTATTCATGGAGGTCTTTCCCGCCCATTGCTTTATCATGTTCATACATATGAGCTCCTGCTTTCGCACCCCATGTCGGGTCCGATGCATAATTGACATTGAAGCCCGTCGTTTTATTACCAAATGCAGCTCCTAGGTTTCGGCCTAAGCCGCTAGCGGGATTAATATAGTTTGGATTTAAGAACGCATCTGCCAAGGCTACTGCACTTAATTCAGGCGATTTAAACGTCCCTTGATCCGGGCATAGTTTAGTCAATGAATCATATTTATAAAGACCGAAGAGATTGTTGCATTGTTGAGCAGTTTCGCTCATTCCGTAGTCACTTTCATGAATTGCAAGTGACAAAATCATCAATGCATTAATTCTTCTTTCTTTTTCAATGGTTTTGAAGAAAGTTCCCATTCCAATTAGTTTGGACTTTTCACTCGCTTTAGCGTACTTGACAGGAGATACAATTTCTCTTTCTGTCAATTTCTCAATAATATATTCATTTAACTCTTCAGCTGTATAATTCGTTACTGTACGTGCGGATAAGTACTGGAAATATGGGAAATACGTACCTACTCCTTGTCCTTTTTCATTCATAAAGTGGACACCGTCCGGACTATAGTAGACTACCCCTTGCTTCAAAAAGTCGGGTGCCGGTCCGATTGCATACCAAGCTGATGATTTACCCATGTAATTATATATATTATGGATTAGCGTTCCATATTGACTTACAGAATAATTGTCTCGTTTTGTTACTAATGCAAGTGGGATCAGGTCTACTTGCGAGTGTTTCACGTAGCCTTCAGTAGCGCCAACTTGGACTTTCACATAGTTGTCGGTCGAACCAAGATAACGCATTTCTCTGCCTTGTTCTATATACGTTACTTGCTTTTTGAATGCAGCGTCAGAATAGACTACTGTATTCTCTTTCGCTCCGCTCGCTGTTTTATTATCACCAAAAGCCATCCCTGTTTTAACTCGTACAAGTTCATTGCCTCGATACATTGCTTGGTATTTAGCCGTATTATTGAAATCATCAGCTGCACCCAAATATTCTTTATATGTTTTTGTCGCTTTTACTAGTTTGCCATTCTCTATCGTGGCTAATGTGTACAAGTTGGAATCCACGGGTGGTGTTACCGGCGGTGTAACAGGTGGCGTAACGGGCGGTGTAACAGGCGGTGTTACCGGGCCGCCATAGGACTCCTTCGCTTTTAAAAAGCGTGAAATGAATGCTGCTGCCTGTTCGCGTGTCGCGTTGGACTTTGGTTCGAAACGGTAAGTTGTGTTAGGATCCTTTGCGTTGTTTGGGAATCCACTAATGATATTGTAATTGATGCTATAAAGTACGGCGCGGAATCCGCCGGATGAGACGAAATCTTTTCTGTCAGTGAACTCGATTCGTTTTTCTACTGTAGCCATTTGACTATAATCCAATACGTTCTTCATTGTGAGTGCTACTTGTTCACGAGTGATGAGATCATTTGGCTTGAATGTATTATCACTGGAGCCTACCATGAGTCCCGCGCCGCTCACTTTATGGATTGCGGAGGCTAATTTCGATGTAGGCGGAACATCTTTGAAACTCCCATTTGCTTCTGGTAGTTCAAGCGCTCTGGCGATGATTGCCGCAAACTGCGCGCGTGTTACGTTTTCCGTCGGTCGAAACGTTCCGTCTTCATAACCGCTCAAGTATCCTTTTTCAATCATTTCCCGCATTTCTAGTTCGAGAGAGCGTCCCGTCAATTCATCCGCATTTGCAGAAATGTTTGAAAGACCAACTGAAAGGGTAAATATTACTAACAAGGTTGCAAATAATTTACTACTAATTCTAGTCATTTCTTTCCTCCTGTATAATTGTAGTTTTTCTCTGACTTTCTAGCTTTACTCTAAATCTATTATTATCGTATCACTATTACTATACTTGTCTATCAGTTTACCCCTTGGGTGTACGAGAAGTAAATAGAGAAAAGGAGCCGTTCGTTTATCGTAACGAGCGACTCCCTTCTATTTGTAGCTGACTTTACAACTATACCATTTCTTATTTAACGCTATAGAGTGCTGCGGAGAATTCTGCACGTGTTGTGTTGGCATCGATTGAGAAGCTTGCTGTTTGGAAAACCGTCGTCTTATCCAATAGCTTCAATGCAACAATTGAATCATATGCCCAGTACGAAGCCGGTACATCTGTATAAATTGATGCGCTTTTCACTTGACCTTCAACGGAATCTGAAATGTTGAATGCACGCTCTAGTATTGCCGCTAGTTGCGCTTTCGTTAATGGGTCATTCACACCGAATTTACCATTCGAGTATCCCGCCAGTATTCCTGCCTCATTCATCGCTGCAATGTCTTTTGCAAATGAGTGTGTTGTTCCTACATCCGAGAAAATAACGTTACTTTTTGGTTTTAGTTCCAAAACACGATTTACCATTGCGGCAGCTTGTCCCCTGCTTACTTGTGCTTCGGGACGGAATTCCTGATTTGGGAACCCACTGATGATTCCTTCTACATTAAGTTCTTTTATCGCATCATAAGCTGCATGGGCGACCTGAACGTCAGCAAAGTTGCCATCCGTGACTGGCGCTAATTCTGGTTCTGGTGTTGGTGTTGGTGTTGGTGCTGCCGATTTAACTGGCGTATTAGTCACAGAGTCAAGACGTTTTGCGCCTGCATATCTTGGATTCCAGTAAGGATTCGTGTCGATATTATCAATTTTAATTCCAGCGCTTGATGTTGCCGAAATCATATTGCTATTGCCAACGTATATTCCTACATGTGATATTCTACCTTTTCCACCAGTGCCTGCGAAGAAAACAAGATCGCCCGGTTGTAAATCACTTTTGCTAACCGCAGTCCCTTGACTGTATTGTGCGGCGGCTGTACGATTCAAGTTGATGCCTAATTTTTTATAGACATAACTTGTGAACCCGGAACAATCAAAGCCTGATGTTGTCGTTCCGCCATAGACATATTTGATGCCCAGTAGCTTTTTAGCTTGAGTGACAACTTCGTTTGGTGTTGCGGCACTCACTTCCTGCATTTGTGTGACTGGTGCGATTGTTAGTAGTAAAGCCGTAAGGACGACAAGTATGAACTTTCTTCTCAAATTTACACCCCGCGTTAATTTTTTTGTCTATTTATCTATTAGTTTGTGTTCTTATATACTATCTCATAGCTTTATAGTATCAGATTGTAGACCTTTATTAGATTACAGTTCCATTACAATCACGTAACAGAGGTTTATCGACAAAAAGGCTCAACTATCACCTTTTAGGTAATGGTTGAGCCTTTTTGTCATTCAATTGAAAAGATCGGGTCTTTTCGCCCCAGCGAGAAACACACTAAATGTTGCTCTGGTCATCGGTTCTTGAGGTCTAAAGGTGCCATCCGGGTAACCTTCTATAATACCCGTTTGCGCTAATGCACGAACAGCTTCATAACTTGTTACATTCGGAGTCATATCTGTAAATTGAGAAGGCCGTGATTTATCAATGGGAAACTGGAATGCTTGTTGAAGTAATAATGCCATTTCTGCCCTTGTGACGGCATCATCAGGACGGAAGGTACCATCTGTGAAACCAGCGACAAGATTTGCTTCAACCGCAGATTGGATATAACCTGAAGCAAAGCTATTCGGATTTACATCCGTGAAAACAGATTTTCGTTTCTCACCGTTATGTCCAAGCGTCCTACCTAGCAGAACTACAGCTTCTGCACGTGTGATGCGAGCGTCAGGCCTAAATGTGTTATCTAAATAGCCGCTTATCCCTTCGTTATACGCCAAATATGCTATGTGTCCGATATACCATTTATTTTGGTTTATATCTTTGTATTGGGCAGTGTCTACATTAACATTGACCTGCTCAGTCATTTCTTTTCCTTTTACACCTTGGTAAGACAGCGTTAGCTTATGATTGCCCTTGAACCGATATAATTCCCACACTCCCGGCTCGAGTTCTTTTATATCAACGTCCCCCGCCTGAAGTTTTCGGTTCGTGGTTCGATCTGCATTTGACAGTTCCACGACGATTTTACCACGTTCACTATAATGGGATGCGATTGGAATTTCTTCAATTGACATCGGATAACGCACAAGACCGTATCCAAATTCCTTATCGCGCCCTTTCACACCAAGATCTTCTGCTGTGTTTGCCAAAATAGCTCTCATCTTCGTATTCGAAATTTCCGGTAATCGTTCTTTTAGAAGCGCAATGACTCCTACGACATGCGGAGATGCCATTGACGTGCCAGATAACTCCATATAACCATCACGGATTCCGTCATTATCTAGTGAAATTGGGTAAGTACTTCTAATCTTGTCGCCTGGTGCAGCCATTTCTACTTCCGCGCCGATTGAAGATTGAGTAAGACGGGATTTGTTTTGCATGATAGCCGAAACAGCAATAACATGAGCGTATTTAGCAGGGAATTGGACAGAATCTATTAAATCGCCAAATTCCTCATTTCCCGCAGAAGCTACTAAAATCATCCCAGACCGATAGGCTTTTTCAATCATCAGTTTCAGTGCGGGATCATCCTTATCTGTCGTTATACTCATATTAAGGATATCGATGTTATTCTTAATCGCCCATTCTACACCGGCAATAATATCCGAAGTTTTCCCCCTATTTTTTTTATCAATTATTTTTATGGAATATAGCTCTACATCAGGTGCAATCCCGATTGTTCCAATTCCATTATTTTTTGCCGCGATGATTCCCGCTACATGTGTGCCATGCCCTAAATCATCTGAATAGGGCGTTCCCTCTGCACACGCCTCTATTGGCAATGCGCAAATTCCACCCGTCACTTCCAAATCTTTATGACTGACATCAATCCCGCTATCTAGCACCGCTACTTTGACACCTTTTCCCGTGTAAGGCGAGGTGTTTTTAGGAAGCGCATTAATCAGTGCAAATTGTGCCGGTATGGTCTCCTTTATTTCAGCTACTTCATAGTTATTTACTGGGAAAACTTGCAGATTGGTATCATTGTTTTTTATCTTCTTAAGTTCTTTATCACTTAATGCAACTTCCACCATCGGTAGTAATTCGAATCCTCTAGTAAAATCAGGGAAAGCCTTTTTAATAATTTCAACGTCCCCATCGGGAGAATACAATAAATAATTTGTTTGCTCTTCTGCATACGCAGAGATAGGTAATACGGTCAATATTAATAGAAATGCCGCGGTGATGATACTTTTCAATATAATCCCTCATTTTCATATGTAATGGTATTACGGATATAAAAAAACTCCCCCAGCTAGTCGTGGACTAAGTAGGGGGACTGATTAATGAAGTTTACCGCTCGGTTTAGCATTGACCGTATTATATAATGGTATGATGTCTTGCCTATTTTCATAGTATAAGTAATAGTCTAGCGTGGCCAGGAAAAGTGCTTTAGCCATCTTTTCACGACCTGCCTCTGTATTCATTTGTTGAATATCCTTCGGGCTATCGATGAATCCGATTTCCGCTAGTGCGGCCGGCATTGTATTTTCACGAAGTACCGCGAAATTTCCTTTAGAGTTATTAGGATTCACACCGCGGTTTCTAAGATTATATGCCTCCAACATCCGATTTTGAATGTATTTAGCAAGTGCCCGTGATTCTTTTACATGCGGATTATTTGCAGCTGTTTTGGCATAATAAAACGTTTCTTGTCCATTTGCGCTACCATTGAAAGCGTTTGTGTGAACAGATATGAATATATCTCCCTTATTCGCCTTTGCAAAATTAGTACGGCCTGATAATTCTACAAACTTATCGGTTGTACGCGTCAATTTAGCCTGAATAGGGGTCTTATCAAAATATGTTTTCATTTTTTTCGATATATTTAATACCATATTCTTTTCTAAATAACCAATTCCTACAGCACCTGGATCTCTTCCACCATGACCAGGATCAATAATGACGACAATGTCTTTCAATGCTTTACCGCCCGGTAATGTTGGTGTTGGTGTTGGTGCTGGCGTTGGTGCTGGTGTTGGCGTCGATGGTTTGTCAATTTGAATATATGCGGTGTGGACAAATCCTTTTTTACCGTCGAACTGTACGAAAGCCCAATCCCCAACTGAATAAGCATACTTTACATTCTTTCCTGTACTCACGTTACTGATTGAAGGATAAGATGTATTCGGGCCTGACCGAACGTTTAACGTGGTAGCATTTTTCGTATTCACGAACATGTCTACATCGAATGTTTCTTTTTGCGTTGTACGGAAATCCGCATTGATGCTCCTTGTCAAGAATACGGCAAAATCTGCGCGTTTAATCGTTAAAGATTCACCAAATGAACCGTCAGCTAAACCTTCCGCAATGCCTTTGTTAAGTAGTGTAGACGTCGCTACGCTAACTGAATTCGCGTTATATTCAAATGCACGACTGATTAGGATAGCCATTTCCCCCCTACTTAGGGTGTCATTGGGATTGAAGTTCCCATTTTTGTAGCCTGATATAATTTCAAGATTCACAAGTCTATGTATGTATCCTGAAGCGGAACTGTTTAATGTTACATCTGGGAATTTTGTGTTAACTCTTTCCCCATTTAGACCAAGCGATCGTCCCAACATGATTGCTGCTTCCCCGCGTGTTACTTCCCGATTTGGGGAGAATTGTGTGGGTGTGACACCGCTTGTGATACCACCTTGAACTAAATAATATATTTCAGCCTGTGCACGATGTGACGAACCGACATCAGTGAAGTTTATTGCACTGGCTTTCCCGTGATTTATTGGAGTAAGAACAACTGCCATCAATGCGACGCATATGATGAGTAACCACTTTTTCACTCAATTTCCTCCTTTTAATACGCATTACTCTCCATAGAATACATTAAATAGTAATATTCTTCTATATAACTATCTACCTATATATTACTAGTTTAGTAATTAAACCATGCAAATCCGCTCTTATACATAGCTATTCCCAATCTAGTAAACTCTTGACTTACTGTATTAAATATCAAATTCACAGAAAAAAACCATCCGATGGCATTACTAGCCAATCGGACAGTTTAGGTTCTACTTATTCTTTTTCAGTTGCATTAACATTGATAATACGACCTTCAACTTTAGGTTCTACCCCATTTTCAAATGTCGTCATGTATTCAATTAGGTTTTTGTAGTCTAAGAATCCAGGTTCTGATACACGGCCCTCTTCGTATGCTTTTTTGAACGTAGTGAAGCCGTCTCCCCCTTTAGCTGTGAAGATGTTTGTCGCAACTATATATTCCTTTTCATTATTTAGCGATTCGAAGTCAGTACCATTTTTGACGGAAACTTGCTGAACGCGTTCGCCGACTTTCTTAGAGCTGTCATAAGTAAATTTCATTCCTGCAACTTGAAGGAAAGCCCCATTCTCTTTAAGGCCTCCATCCCCTCTTAAATCAGCTGCAACCGAATGCTCAAGTACTTCAATAATTTCTGTACCTGTAAGTTTGACAGTCGCTAATCCGTTACCGAATGGCAATACTTTCAATACATCTCCGGTCGTAATAGCCCCTGCTTCAATAGAGGTACGAATTCCTCCACCGTTTTGAAGAGCGATAACCGCATTTTCATCAACAAGCGTTTTTGCCGAATAAAGCATGCCATCTGCAATCAGATTTCCAAGGTTCATTTCACTATGTCTGATGCTCGCCGTGCCAGAACTGTCATTATCACGACTTGCATCAAGTTTCACAAGTGCTTCCACACCGATTGACTCTTTTTTGATTTCTTCGATTTTATCAGCAAACGGTTTTAAAATTTCCATAGCTTTCGGATCGGCCTCATATTGAGTTTTATCCCTAGCTCCTTCACTCGCATCCGTGCTTAAAAGTTCACCTTGATATATTGTAATTTCTCCAAACTGGTTAAATGTTACGTCTAACGTTCCAAGATATTTCGCGTACTCATTCGCTTGTACGATGACGGTTGGTGCATCAAATTCAGTCGAGACATACGGTTCTGCAATGCTTGAGTGCGTATGTCCCCCAACTATAATATCGATTCCTTCTACTAACTTCGCAAGCTCTTTGTCATTGTCATACACAATTGCATCATCAAATCCGATATGTGTAAGCGCAATGATTTTATCGACACCTTGATCTTCAAACGCTTTAACAGCGGCTTTTGCTTCTTTAATGTAATTGCTAAATGCAACAGACCCAACACTAGAAATGAAAGGCGTCTCTTCTGTAGTCAGACCAAACACACCAACTTTTTCGCCGTTGACATCCTTAACTACACCGTTATAAATTTGACCATCTTCATACTCTTTTGAGACAGATTTTGTTTGTAATCCTTCAAATAACTTGTCTTTAGAGAAGTCAATATTTGCTGTCAATAAAGGGAATTCCGCTGCTTTCACAAAATCCGCAAGTGCTTGATGGCCTTCTCCAGAAGAACCGAGGTCAAACTCATGATTTCCGAATGTCATTGCATCAAAGCCCAGGTGGTTCATGAGTTCAACGTCCGCTTGTCCTTTGAATGCATTAAAGTACAAGTCTCCGGAGAACACGTCACCTGCATGGAGAAGAACGTTGTTTTTATTTTTTGCACGGGTTTCTTTCACTGCCGTAGCAACGTAAGGGAAGTTATCAAGGTAGGCATGTGAATCGTTCATATGCATAACCACTAGATCCATGAAGCCGAAATGCGCTTTTGCACGGTCGATGAATAGTGCAAGTTCACCACGTTTCAATGGATCTTCGGCACCAAACCTCACTTCAGACTTGCCTTGTGTGATTCCCCCTTCTATTAGTGCCGAAACGAATGGGGCAAATCGTTTATTGACATCAGTAAATTTCGTTTTCGCAACAGAACTGTCAACATCCAGCAGGCCAGCACTTGCAAGCAGTTTTGCAGCCTCGTTTCGTGTCAATTTGTCATCAGAGCCAAACTTCGTCTTTGTTTTACCATCAACAACCCCAAGTTCCACCAATAAATTGACAGCCTGTTCTGCTCGTTTTGGAACATCTGTAAAACCTGCATCTTTATACTTTTTAGACTCATCGTACCCGATTGTTCTTGCAATTAGAACAGCTGCATCGATACGTTTGATGGTTGTTTCCGTGCCGAACTTCGTTTCATTAGACCCTTCCGTAATTCCATTCGAGAAAAGGAATGCTACTGCCCTTTCGTACTTTTCGGATACGTCGGTGAATGTGATTTCGTCTGCAGACGCTACTGGTACTATCATTACTGCCATTGCCGCTGCAGCCGCAGCGGTTGATAAATACAATTTTTTAGACATGTGTCGGCCCCCTGATAAAGTAGTTTGCTAACATAATTAACTGTTTATTCTACCTTACCAGATTTATCAAAAATAGACTATGAAGTAATTGTAAATTTCAACAGTTTAATAGTATCTCTTACATAAGTGGTGGATCCGGGACAATATGGCGTTCGTTGTTGCGCCAGTTGGTTACCCAGTTTTCTAGGCGGTTCATGGCGATTTCGAGTTGGTCGAAGGCGTAGGCGTAGGAAATTCGGACGTGTCCTTCGCCGTAGGAAGTGAAGGCTGTACCCGGGACGACGGCGATTCGGGCTTCGTCGAGTAGTGTGTGGGCGAATTGTTCGGAAGTTAGGTTGAACTCTTTAATGGAAGGAAAGGCGTAAAAAGCGCCGTTCGGTTTGACGGTTGGCAGTCCCATAGTGGTGAGTCGGTTGTAGATGTAATCACGTCTGCGAATATATTCCGGGTTCATAGCAGCGGGTGTATTTTGGCAGTCTGTCAGTGCGGTGATGGCTGCGTACTGGGATGGAACACTTGCGCAAAGAATGGTGTAGGCGTGTACCTTGACGGCTTGCTGCATCCAATTTTCGGCGGCGAGCAGGAAGCCGATGCGCCAGCCTGTCATGGAATGCGATTTTGATAGGCCATGGATGAGGATGAGTTTGTTTTTTAGCTCGGGGTACTGGGCGAATGAGCGGTGTTCTCCTTCGAATATGTTTTCACTGTAGATTTCATCGGAAATGATAAAGATTTCGTGTTTGGCGAGTACGGCGGCAAGTTCGTCCATTGTCTTGCGTGGAATCGTGACGCCTGTTGGATTGGATGGATAATTGAAGATGATTGCTTTTGTTTGTTTAGTGATGCGTTTTTCGAGTTCTTTGGGATCCGGGATGAAGCCGGTTGTTGTGGTGTCGAGAAAGACCGGAACTGCGCCGGCGAGTGTGATGAGCGGCTCGTAGCCGGTATAGATGGGCGCGGGTACGATGACTTCGTCGTTTTTTTCGAGAATGGTCTTAAATACGGTGTCCATCGCTTGGCTTGCGCCGGATGTGATGATGATTTCCGTTTGTGGATTGTAGGTGAATCCGTATTTCTGGGTGAAGAAATTGGATACTGCCGTTCGGAGTTCTAGCATGCCTGCGTTATGGGAGTAGCCGGTTTTATCGCCCGTGATGGCTTGTTTGGCGGCTTTTTTGACGGCTTCGGGTGTTGGGAAATCGGGTTGTCCGATGGTCAGGTTTATGGCATCTAGGTAGTTTGGAAGTAGGTTAGAGATTTTGCGGATGCCAGAAAGTTCAATTTGCTGGACGCGCGGGTTGATGGTGAGTGCCATTCGATTGGTTCCCCCTTTTTGGTGACGGCGTGGGTTGAGTGGGTGGCCGTCTTTTTTTAATTGGTGAGTAAAGTATATGCAGGATTAGAGGGAAACATTTCGGACGGTTAATTGGATGAAAAAGGCCGCCCAGTGTGTTGGACGGCGGATAGTTTGTTGTGCGGACGTTTACTGGATATTTTCTTCAGTTTTTTTGCGCCGTTTCTTCCATAGTTCTTCGGCAGCACCGGATCCTAAAATGACGCCGGCGACGATTAAGACGAACCCTAAAAGATGGCGATAGGTGATGATTTCACCAAGGAATAGTGCCGAACCGAGTAATGAAAATAGGGTGTTGAAGTTAATAAAGATGGCGGCTTTCGACGGGCCAACTTTTCCGACAGAGTAATTGTAGAGCATGTGTCCGACGGCTGTACCGATTACAGCACTTGTCGCGAAGCCAAGCCAGAACATAGGCGGAACGGTGGCGAATGCTTTGATTTCACTGGGTTCTTGAATCAGGCTGATGATGAATAAAACGGCGCTACCGACAATCATCATATAGGCGGTCATGATGCGCGGATCGAGTGTTTTGGCCGCTTTGGCGATGACTAGGAATGACAGTACTTGTGTAGCGATGGAGACGAATATGAATACATCGCCAAGTGCAAGACTGGCGAGTCCCCCACCTGCGAGGACGACTGAACTAACGCCGCCGAGGCCGACGATGAAGCCGACCCATTGAACTTTAGATGGTGAGATACGCATGATGAGCGAAACCGATATTGCTGTTAGGACGGGGCCTAAGCCGAGTATGAGTCCAGCGTTTGTGCCAGATGTACGGACGAGGCCCATGTTTAGGAAGTAGTGATGGAGGACGACGTTGAGCATTGCGCCCCCGATGATATATTTCCATTCTTTTTTGGTTGGCAGTCGTAGCAGTTTGAATGCGCCCAGGATGATGAAGACGGATATTCCCGCTAGCAAGAGTCGGAATGTCGTCATGGTGACGGGCCCCACGTATAGAAGCAGGTATTTGAGGAGCGGTAGGTTGAATCCCCAGATTAGCATTGCGGTGGTCAGGAGTGCATATATTTTCCACATGTTCGTGGCCTTCTTTCTTTGTTTGGTGACGGACACCTTTGTGATTTTGGTTTTGGGTGTTTGTGGAGCTGTTTGTTTTAGTATAGCTGAGTTTTTGGATTTTTGGTGGAATTTGGGGGAGTTTGTTTGGGGGGATTGGTGTGGTTTGAGCGGTTGGATGGCATATGTGAGCGGGCGCGTACGAGTTTATTCCACCAAACAACCACCGCCCCGGGATGCGAGGCGGTGGTTGTTTAGAGTGTTGTGTCTTGTAGGAAGTTTTGGATGATGTGGTGGTCGGGTTCGTATTTTTTTAGGGTGTAGCCTTCATCTTGCAGCCATTCGATGATTTGCGGTAGTGCTTTTGTTGTTTGGCTGCGGTCGTGCATTAAAATGATGATGTTGCGGTCACCGGATTTGTAGGCTTTTTCGACGCCGGTGCGGACGTTTTTGATGATGGTGTTTGTTTCTTTGTCTGTGTATTTCCAATCTAAGGAGTCGACGTCCCAGTCCCACATTTTGTATCCGAATTTGTTCAGTTGTTTTTGCATGGCGGGTGTGACGTGTGGTTTGCTGCCATATGGGACGCGGAGCAGTTTGGCGTTGCGTCCTGTGATTTTGTGGATGAGTTTCGTGCCTTCGTTCATTTCACCGATGAATGCTTTTGGTGTTTTGTATACTTTTTTGGCGTCGTGCGTCATGCTGTGCGCGCCGATATAGTTTTCGTTTTTGGCGACGGCTTTAACAATGGTTTCATTGTCAATCATCTTTTTTCCTAGGAAGAAGAATGAACCTTGTGTGTTGTATTTTTTCAGTGTGGCGTTATTGATAGTGGTGAATTTGTTGGGGCCGTCGTCAAAGGTTAAGTAGACATTTGTTTCCGATTTTGCGGGTTGTTTGATAGGTGTTTTGACTACTGGCAATTTTACTGGTGGTTTACTTGGCGTTTTGACTACTGGCGGTTTTGCTGGTGGTTTGACTTTGTGTTTTTCATCCAACAACTTTTTAATGTGTATTTCGTAAGTTTCAGCGTTCATGTGCTTGTAGTCGTCTCGATAAATGCGCAGGGTCTGCAGGTTGGGGAAGTATTGTACTTTGAATCCAAATTCGCGGGCGATGTTTTTGACGCTGATGAAGAGCTCGCCGTCGACGTTTACAATGGGTGTAAATTTGAGTTCTATGCCGTTTTTCGTTGTTTTTTTCATGGTGTCGTCATAGCTGAGTTCGATGCCGTTCTTTCGGATGTGGGTGATGTCTGATTCTTGTTCCACTGTAAGATATAGCACTTTTGCGATGTCTTTCAGTGGTACTTTCATGTCATTGTCGATGACGCGGACGTCTTGAAAGTCGAGTAATCGGTCATGGAGTCCTACATGGCGGGTTGGCTTTTTGACTGCTGCCTCTCCCATAGGTATGCCGAAAACCAAACTCAACACGAGCGCTGTACAGATGGCAAATACAGTTTTTTTCATCGCACTGCCCCATTTCTTTATGCATATTTTCATCATAGCAAAACCTGCTAACCGTTATTGCTGATTTAGCAGATTATGCGGGGGTTTATTATAAATGACTTTGCGTGCAGTATTGGTAGATTGCGGCGGTGGCGAGACAGTCTCCGATTGCGTCATGCGCATCGTGTTCGAGCTGCAAAAACTCGGTCAATGTTGTGAGCTTATGGTTTTGTGTTTGTGTGATTTTCTTCCGAGCTAGTTTGACGGTGTCAATGACGGTGAACGACGGGATTGTGATGCCTTCTATGCTGTCTAGTGCATACAGGAAACCCATATCGAATGAGGCATTGTGGGCGATAATCGGAAGGTCTCCGATGAATTCGAGCAGTTCGTCAATTGTTTGTTCTATGCTTGGCGCCCGTTGAACTGATTCATTTGAAATGCCTGTAAGGTGTGTAACTGCTAGTGGTATGTGACGGTATGGATTAATGAATGTATTGAACATGTCTTTCATTTCATGATCAATGTATTTTATGGCGCCGATTTGAATGATTTTGTCCGCACCTGCTCTTAATCCTGTCGTTTCAAAGTCGAGTACGATGTAATTATTTACGGAGGCTGATGATGTTATATACTTCTTATCCTTTGCCGCTCTTCTAGCGCCCCAGTTTTGTTGTTTCGGCTTTCTTTCGAGTAATTCGAATGCTTTTGTATTCCAGTCAGCCATATAGGCACATCCTTTTCAGTAGTTTCCTTTTCTGATTAATAGTAATTCTACTTATACTACTTAATACCCTTTTTTTCAATGGTTACTCATTAATTTATTGGAAATAAAAAAGCGAGATTCCGATACGATGAATTGGAATCTCACTTTTTTAAAACGATATTGTAATAAGATGAATTTAAGAATTTAACCTATGATACGGGCTGTTGCTTTCCGTTCCAGCACTCGCTTTCCGCGGGCGTTGCCTCAGCCTCCTCGTCGCTTCGCTCCTGCACTCCAAGCAACTGCAGCTACTTAATTGGAAAGCATACAGCAAAGATTTATGTGCAATTCTTTGGAAGGTGTATTACATAGTTAGTCATTGACTACTACGAAGCTACCCGCACCTTTTGTTTCGAATTCGAGTGTATTGTTTTTGTATTTTGCTTTATAAGTTTCATTCGAATGAAGGTCGAGGACAGCGACTTTGTTTGTCTTTTTCACTTTGGTTTCGTCGATTGGAAGGTTGATTTCGATTTTTTCATTGAAATGAGTCAATGCGAATCGATTCTCTCCGCTCCCACCTTCTAGACCAAGTGTGAAGTTTTCGGAAACCGCATCTGCGATTGATGACGCCTCAGCCGTGTTGAGTGTGATTGTCACGTCACCGCCAGCTTCTTTCCCTAGTTTTCCGATCGCTTTTTTCGATAATTTGTATGAAGCTTCGCCTTTTGTAATGACTAGGTTTTTACCGGATTTTTCAATCGTTTGCCAGATTGCAGCACTGAATTCGATTGTGGATTCCTGTTCGGACGGCGAAACTGTGATTTGGATTTCTTTTGCCTTTTTATCATTTACTTGACCTGCGATTTCATCTTCCGTTACTAAGTGTTTTGGAACTTCCGTTATTGCCGCTACTTCAACAGCAATCGTTGCAGTAAATTCTTTGTAGCTGACCGTGATGTCTGTTGTACCTGCACCGATTGCTGTAACGATACCATTTTCGACGGTCGCTACGGTTTCATCAGCAGACGTGAATGTTGCACCTTGCGTGACGTCTTTGTCTTCTTTCGTGCCGTCCGGTTTTGTTGTCGTTTCAGTTACTGTTACTTGTTCCGTCGCACCGATTTCAAGTGCTAGGTTTTCGGTGTTGACAGTGACTGTTACTTCGTCAGATGGGACGCCGACGAGCAGTTCTTCACCGCTATTTCCTGCTGCATCGTTGATCACTACTTTAAGCGAGTCCGTTGTCGCGTTAAATGCAGGTGCAGAGAATGAGTACGAGCCGTCTGCAGCCAGTTTAAATTCTACAGGCTCTGCTGCTACGCCATTTTGCGTTAAAATATAAGTTGCTTTCAGTTTTGAATTAATATCATAGTTTAGACCATATTTTGCGAGTTCCGCGTTGTAGTCCAGGTATTTGTCTGTCACTTGCCCAGTTGCTTGTCCGTTTATTACCGAACCTGTAATTTCCGGTTGCGTTGTTTTTACAACAATCGGTCCGACGTAGCCGTTGACGATAGGTGGTGTACCTGAAACCGTATCTCCTGTGAAATCAAAAGTGTATAATCCATCGGGAATGGTTGTCAATGCTGCGCCCGAAGTCCAAGGTCTATACTGCCCTTTCACACCTAGCTGGTATGAACCTGCTGGTAGTGATGCCGCCGCATGGAGATAACCGATGTAACCGTCACCGAATTCGCCGCCATCTGGATTCATGATATCCCAAATTTCTAGGTAGTTCGCGTTGAGATCACCTGTTACAGTGAAGGAAAGCATTGCCTCATCTTGCACACCGTCCCCGTCAAATGACAAGTCCGTTTCCGTAATTTCAAAGTCTTTGAATTGTACGGCAGCTACTCCGCTGAAATCCGCTGCGAATGGCAATGAAATCTCTGTGTCTCCGCCTGTGATTTGGATATAACCAAGCAGTTCAGAACCCGCTACCGCATTTGCTTGTTGAGAAGCTGTCAATGTAACTGTCAGTAATTGCTCACCATTCAATGTGAATGAAGATTTGTCGACCGTTACTTGTGCGTCTGCGAAGGATTTCGTAACATCGACTGCTACATTGTACGTTCCGCCGCTGCCTTTCACGTCTTTCACAAGAATCTGTTTTGTCACAGAGATATTGCCTTCTTTAATGGCTTGAGGACCGAATGTCACTGTCCCTTTTTTGTTTTCGACCACTGCATTGCTATTGTCGAGTACTGCTGTATCGATTGCATAAGCAAGTGCAGATGGATGTGCTGCCGCATAAGCGTCTACACGCCCCGCGCCTTGCGCCATGACATCATACTTAGCTGTGTCCAAAACTTTTGCTGTGTTGGATAAAGCAACTTTCACGTCAAACGCGTTCCAAGAAGGATTCGCTTGTTTAACTAGTGCTGCGATACCCGCTATATGCGGTGTTGCCATCGAAGTACCTGTTTTACGTGAAAATGCTTGGTCATAATTTGCTGTTGGGTTGTCGTCTTTGTACATTGGAATTGTTGACATGATATTCGTTCCAGATGCACTGACGTCCGGTTTAATATCAAAGTTCGGCGTTGACGGACCACGTGAACTAGATGCGTTTACCTCGTCACCGATTGTTATGGTCTTATTGAAACCTGAGAATGTTACTGTGCCTTGTCCATTCGTAAGCGCAGCGCGAATTGCTTCGCCATCTGTTTGAGACAAGTCGTACGCTGGGATGAATTCAAATGCATCGCCAAGGAACGTGCCTGATGCAAGTGGCGCATTTGAGCCGCCAGCAAAGTTATGAATCAAGACCGCAATTGCGCCTTCTTCTTTTGCTGCATCAATTTTGTCTACAAAGGCAATTTCCCCACGTGAGACAAGTGCTACTTTTCCATTTAAGTCTAGGCCTGCATAATTGGCTTTTGTACCCATTCCGGGTATTGCTACGACTTCGTACTCATCTGCTAATTGCCAAGCTAGATCTACTCCGAATGTCGTTCCCATAAGGTTCATTGTTTTTGATAATTTGTAGTCCCCAACGGTTACTGTTACATTGCTGTCGAAATGCGCTTCAGGATTTGTTGTATTCCCGACTGCAATTCCAAGTCGCGCTGTTGCAGGTGTCCCCATTGTCCCGCGGTTCGGGCCAGAATTACCTGTTGCGATTACTGAAATTGTTCCGGCCATCATTGCGTTATTGATGGCAAATGAGCCTGAATCTGTTTCAGAGTTTGCTCCGCCACCAAGTGATAGATTGATTATATCCATCTCTTGGATCACTGCTTCTTCAATGGCTGCAACGATTCCAGATGTGGATCCGCTGCCGTACGCACCCAGAACGCGGTATGCGTATAAATCTACTTTCGGTGCAATCCCTTTAACATTGTATGGATTGTCTCCGATTGCAGCAATTGTACCCGCTACGTGCGTACCGTGAGACGTGTAGAAAGCGCTTCCACTTGCATTGAATTCAGGCGTTGCTGCAGGACGTTCAGACGGTAGTGTTTCTGATGCGTCGTCCGCTGCACGCGTTTTCGTATATGTGGAAGAGTTGGGTATAAAGTTCTTGCCGCCTTTATAAATTCCAGCAAAGTCCGGGTGGTGTTTGTCGATGCCCGTGTCGAGCACCGCGACTTTAATCCCCTGCCCTTCAATGCCTTCATCCCATAATTTTTCGATTCCGAGGAAAGAAATGCTTGTATCCATTGCCGCATCGACTGTTCCGGATACAGGCGTGACTGTTTCTTCGAATGCGTGGACTTCCGTATCCGGCTCGATTAGCGTAACGCCGGTAAGGTCGAGCATTTTTTCGAGGTCTTCGGCTTTAACTGTTGCAGCGAAACCGTTAAGGACCGTATCATAGACGAATTTCTCGTTGATTTTAATGTTTTTAATTTGAGCTTCTTTTTTCACCATTGCTTGTTGGTTTTTCACTTTTGATTTTATCGCAGTTGCTTCTGTTGCTGAAAGTTTTTCCCCTTGTAGCTCTTTGATCCCCTTTTCGAGGGCTACGGGTTTTTCGGATAGGTGAACAATAATGGCTATTTGCTCACTTCCTGTTAATCCTTGTAGGTCTTTGTGCAGCTTGGAACCGCCTTCAAGTCTGTTTAGTTGTTCCGCGATGGCCGCTTTTTGTTGCATGATGCTTTCATTAGCATTTTCTGGCTTGAATGGCAGTGCACTTGCTGTTTCTGCATTTGCTGACGCTGAAAACGGTGTCAGTAATGATAGAATCATTGCGATAGCCAAGAAAGCACTGAACCGCTTAGTGAACGTGTTCTTCTTCAAATTTGAGTCCCCCTTTGCCAAATTAGTCAGAATAGTGTAACACCATTAATTTACCATAAGTTTACTAGTGTGGTAATGATACAAAATACACTTTGTGATAAATCGTTCAATGGGACTTTATGGAGTGGAGATTGTGCTGATATTGCTTCGGCACAGGATGGAGTTAGAGATTCTGCTAATACCGCTTCTGCGCTGGATGAGAGATGTAAGAAGCGTATTTCGTTATCGGGGATTGCTACGGCGATTAATATGTGTCCCGATACAATGGATAGAGTTGGAAATCCCAATAATACCGCTTTGTGGATGCCTCCGAAGCAACTTAAAAAGTCCGATTTCCTTCATTCCCGTTGATTTCCGTTCCGAGCGGACGCTTTCCGCGGGCACGGCTTCAGCCTCCTCGTCACTGCGTTCCTGCGGGGTCTTCAGCCAGGGAAGAGTGAACTTCTTTCTCTTCCTAGCTGTTCCCGCTGGAGTCGCCGCTCTTCACTACAATCAACTAGTTCTTACTATAAAAAAGAACTTCTTCAGTGCCCGAGATGCCTCCCGCGATAAGCCCAAAAGAAGATCAGGGAGGGATTGAACTGCATCCCTCCATCAGTCTTATCGCTTCGGCTACCACGAAGTCGCGCCTTCGCTGGATGGTCTTGTTAGAAAGCATTTCGTTGTCGGGGGTGAGATTTGCAGCCTTTAGTGCGTCCTTCTTAAATGAAATTAGCATCAAATAGTACACACATTATATCTCAGTCCATACATCTCAAAATCACTCCCTCTTTAATGAACAACCCCAGCGCAAGCGCGGCAAAGGGGTCGCCGAAGCCGTGAGACTGGATGCGAAGCGTTAATCCAGGCTCAGGGCCAGAGGCATCCCCAAAGCGCCAAGCGGTATAAATTCTATACTCCGAATCACAACTCACTCTCGATAATGTAAACTCCAGCGCAGGCGCGGCAAAGGGGTAGCCGAAGCCGTGAGACTGGATGCGAAGCGCTCATCCAGGCTCAGGGCGAAAGGCATCCCCAAAGCGCCAAGCGATCTACAATCCACACACTGAACCTGCAACTCTTTCAATAATGGAAAACTCCAGCGCAGGCGCGACAAGGGGTCTCCGAAGCCGTGAGACTGGATGCGAAGCGCCAATCCAGGCTCATGGCGAAAGGCATCCCCAGAGCGCCAAGCGATCTACAATCCACACTCCGTATCACACCTCTCTCTATAAGAAAAATACCAGGATAAAATAGAAAAGATGCGATGGATCGTCATTAGTTGACGACACATCGCATCTATTTTTGATAGCATTTGATATTCCTAGTTAGATAAGTGGGCGATATGGATCGTCCGGACGCGTGTAATCGCCGTCTACCAACACAAGTATTTTGCCTTCATTGAAATAATCGTTGTATCGTGTCGCTTCTTCTTCAGGGATACCCATACCAATAAGTGCGCCGGCAAGTCCCCCGACTCCCGCTCCAGCAGCTGCACCAGTGATACCAGCTACAATTGGTCCGGCAGCAATGATTGGACCGATTCCTGGAATGGCGAGTGCACCGATTCCAGCAAGAACACCACCGAGGCCGCCAAGAATTCCACCGGTTGCCGCTCCTGTTGCTGCACCGTCAGCTGCATGTGTACCTGTTTCATCTGCAATGGCTTCGACGTCTTCCGAATGTTTACTCATGACCGATATCTCATCTGATCCATAACCCTGTCTTTTTAAATCTTCAATGGCTGCAATTGCTTCAGCCTCAGTATGATAATGTCCCACTACATGTCTTGTAACCATTTCATAACGCCTCCTAGAATTTTGTGAAAAGCTAATTGGCTTGCTAGTCTAGAAAATACCCCTTCACTCACATCTGAAACATGTAAACTGTTACAAACAGATTACAGTTTATGAATCTATGTGTTTTAAACAATGAAAAAAACCCCGCAAATTGCGAGGTTCGTACTTCATCGAATTAGTATATATTTCACGTAATTTCTCCATCCGAATGCTCTCCATTCTTTCTTTGAAGGCAAGTCGGTAGGTATCGGTAGAAACACTTTTGGTTCGTATACATACTCCACCAGCGATGGTTCCTCGAGTACTACATCACCAAGTGTTAGACCTTCCGTCACAACCGCACGTGTTTCCCACGCAAACGGGGTTTTTACATCTCTTTTTTCGGCACGTCCTTCTTTGTTAATCATCCATACAGACGCACTTTCTTTATACAAGTCATTTAGCCATTTTTCTTTTACAGAGATGGCATCCGTGGCTTCATTGACGATAACAACTGCGTTGATGTTGGATCCGTACGGAACAGATTCTACTGCCTCGTCCGTTAAAATACGAACTTCATAATAGCTTAGCGGATTCGTAACCTGTGTATCGTCAAGTGCCTTATATGCATTTAGCCATTCATTGTCCAAAGCAGGTGCTTGTGAAACGGATAGCACAGTTCCTTCCACAGCATTTTCGAAGCCCGCTCCTTGAATGATTACTGGGTCACCGTTTTTTATTTTTAGCCATTCTTCGTTTTTCGTATAGGTGACAATCGCCTTTTGTGAACTAAAAATATCGACAGCAAGCGTGGAACCGATACGGGTCACTTTGGAAACGACACCGTCCACAGGGCTAATCAATGCGGGCCTGTCCGGATTTTGGGCCAGCTGTGCTTCGATAACCGTTTGTTGACGTTCGATTTCTGCCAAGTCCTGTTCAGCCGCTGCAATTGCCTGCGCAAAAGATCCATCCTGTTTCACATCGACATTGACATCCACGTTCAAACCGACTTCAAGCTTGGTTTCTTCTGCACCTTCTGAGACATTGTCTTGTCGATTGACGTTCGATGAACTATCGGATTGTGCATCTTGGCGTTCGGATTCCAAAGTGGAAATCATGCTTTGTACCGAATAGTACTGCTGTAGAAGCGCATCACGTTCTGCTTCCCAGACAGCACGTTGACCTTCTGCACGCTCTGTTTGCAAAATCGCGATTTCATCCCCGACCGTGACAGGGTCACCTTCTTTTACGAGCCAAGAATCGACTGTATCTTCTCCGTCAATGTAGACCGTATACGTTTCAACTGGCGCAACAAATCCTTCTTTTGGTAGTTTCTCCTGGTAATCACTGCTTGTCATTCGTTCAAATTGATCAACATAGACTGATTTGGTGATGACGCTTTTATCAGAAAAGAGCAGATAGAAGTTTGCTGCCAAAAACGAGCTGATTGCAACGGTTACAGCAATATTCTTTACTTTACTCATTGCCGACACCCCTTTCTATGAGGGAATGGAATAAGTCTTCCAGCGGGATAAATCCAACAGCTGCTACAATGAGTGCCATTGCTACGTGTATTCCTATCAGAACCCAGAAAAACCCTTTACGTTCAATACCGCCCGTATAAGAACGGATGAATTGATATTGAAGTGCGATGATAATCGCGGTCGTCACTGTCAATTGATTGAGGAAAAGAATGATGTACCAGTTATTAAGAAAAGTTGCTGCAAGCGGTCCGAAAGATAGAAACGACACGCTAGTTGCTGCCCCTTTCATTGTGAACACAAAGAAAATAACCGCTTTCTCGAGCAATAGAATACCTGTTACAAGCAATTGCAACGGCATTAGTTTTTTAAATGGAATCACAGTTAATCGACTTAGTATGTAAGCAAATCCGAAGAAATGAAATACCATATAAATAAGTGCCCAAAGTATTGCGCCCAGCAGTGAAACATATCTTGCAATTGTATAATCGGTTGTAGTCATCGTCGAAAGGAGCGATGTAATAGACTCCGTATTCATGCCCCATATATCACGTAGTGCGAATAAGAGGACTCCGATTAGAAATACGAATAAGAAACGCTTTTTAAAACCGCGCATCTTCGAATTTTGAAGTTGGTCCGCCAATTTATACGGATTCGTCAAGAATTGCCAAAACTTAAAATCAAAAAACATTGCGGTAATCCCCTTCTGCTAACTATGGCTGAATTTGTTGAAGTCACAACTACTCCTATGCTTACTTTAGCAAAAATTGAGAGATTTGCAATGTTTGAAGGCTTAAAATTATGTCCAGTTTACTAGTTTAGGGAATTGCAAGTGACGGAAACCCCTCTTTCACTGTTTAAGAAACGAACTTTTTGTCTATCCTTCTATAAAAGAGCACAGTAAAAAAAATTATGGGAAATGTTGTTTCTCTTATTTCCCGGGAAATCGACAATGGTCGAATTGTTGTTTCTGAAGGAGATTATCCCTTTTCATTCTGTTTGACAGGTTTGTTATTGTAATCTTTATTCAGCAGAAGACTCTCACCTCCATAGGTGGAAGATGAATG
Organism: Sporosarcina sp. Y838; assembly: GCF_056786515.1. Taxonomy (NCBI): domain Bacteria; kingdom Bacillati; phylum Bacillota; class Bacilli; order Caryophanales; family Caryophanaceae; genus Sporosarcina; species Sporosarcina sp. Y838. Next base: position 333,951 of record NZ_JBXCJD010000002.1, read on the forward strand.
CGGTTTTGTTTTCCTGTTCAGCGTGTGTCCAAACGCCCGCTGAACAAAGGTAAGCCTCCGGCAGATGTCACAGATTTTGAAAGGAGTCAATCGAGCAAGCTCGATTCAAAATCTGGACGCAATTACGCCAAGGCGTAATTGATAGTGTGAGAGAATAGATAACACTTGGGATTAAAGACAAAAAAAACACCTACCGTTAACGTCCAACGACAGGTGTGTTTCAAGTTTCATTTTTCAATTTTGCTGCAGTCCTTCCGTCAGTTCATCGAATAATTGTATGTCATCTGTTTCGAGCGCATAATCAATCATACGCGTTCTGTTTTCCGCCTCTAAATGTTCTATAATCGCTGCAGCTTCAAGTGATATCACTTCCGGCATTTTTTCTTGTGATTCGATCCCCATCTTCCCTTCTAGGATAACTGTTAGATGCATGTGAAGATCCGAAATAAGAAGCAACTGGTAGAGTGGCAAGCGTATAAAGCGATTCCCACGTTGAAAAACAAATACTTCTCCTAGATTTTCAACTTGCAAACTTCTCATATTGACAACGATTTCTTTTCCTTCCGATGGAATGAATTGAAATACGTCTCCTCCTTTTATGATGGAGAAATACTGGTAGGCAAATACGAGACGGAGACGGTAATCTTCTTGGCTTGTGAAAAAGGGTGTCATCCTTTGTACTGATAGCATCTTTCTCCCTCCCTTTTATTGAATATTCTACTTATTATCAGTCTACCACATCCGCTTTTGTTTTGTGAATGTTTTGTTAACTTTTCATCTATACATTAATCTATTATATTCCGCTTGTATATATGCTGTTACTTGTTAATACTTTTAAATCCTTTGGCTGTTTGGGGCCTAATACAAACAAGTTTGTCCTAGCGAGCATCTATTCAATTCTCCCTTGTTGACTGAAATGACCGGTTCCTTTGCGAAACCGAGCAATACGATTTGAAGGCTAATCAATTACGCCTCGGCGTAATTGCGTCCAGATTTTGAATCGAGCTTGAGGCCTACAGGGAAGGATTGAACTGCATCCTTCCTTGTTGCCGCAGGACGCGGCGATCTTAGGTTGCCTTCAATGAATTAACTCCTTTCTAAATCTGTTACATCCGCCGGAGGCTTATCAGGGAGGAATTGAACTTCATTCCTCCTCGTTCAGCAGGCGTTTGGACAACCGCTGAACACGAAAACAAAACTGCATTCATCTTCCATCTATGGATGTGAGAGATGAATGCTGAATAAAGATAAATAAATGTGCAAAAGTACAAGATATGGATAACATCATTTCCGCTCGCTGCTAAAAAGCGGTATAATAGAAGGAATGCTTTTCTTAGGGAGTGATCCGTTGAATATAACTGTCGAACGTGTATCCTACTTGCACGAAAATGAAATAGATGAATATATGAATGGCATTAAACATGCACTGCGGCCTGGGGTAGATGCCGAAGCACTCGTAGTTAGACGTGCAGTCGCACTCGTCCGAAATGGCGCAACCGATTCATATGTATACGATCCATCTGAAAACACAGTGGTTGCAAGTCTCTTTGGTGTGGATTCGGAACAAGTCCGCCTTCTTTTCAATAATGAAAGTTCCCAATGTACATGCGGCTATTCCGGCTGGTGTTCCCACCGGATCGCCGTTATATTCCACTTATATTCACAGCAGAATTCTCTGACTGAATGGCTCCACGAATGGCGCAGAACCGACTCGCAACAGATGGTGCTTTCCATATCTGAACGCACACCTGAAGCATGGATTCATGTACTGAAGCGCCTAACCAATCCACTTCGCACAATTGAGCCAGCTGAAAATCCAGGTGTGTTCATCCATGAAACGTCCTTGATTGATCAAAAAGCGGCTCCGTTAATTCCTTTTGAGTACGAGTGGAAACCTCTATTTGAACTTTACTATCGATTGCATGTTCTGGATGCCGGGTGGCCGTATGTTAACGCCCATTTAGGCGGTGAACCGACCTCATTCTTCTACGGTAAGTGGTATGTACAAAACTGGCTAACTGAGCAACTGGGCAAACTGAACGATAGCGTTTCAGCCATTGGCGCGAAACCAAAACTATTTGAAGCAGACGCTTTTCATGAACAAGTGAAAGAGCTAGTCCGGACATTTGCCCTTGGACATTCGGGTTTGTTCAACGAAAGGTTTCATGTTTACCGTCTTTTTTGGGAGAACCTCTTCCCCTATCAAGCCGCGCGAAGCGTTGAGTTGGAAATTCTTGCGAAAGAAAACTCGGAGGAATCTCGAACTTTTATCGCCTTTTTCCATCTAACGGAAGGAAAACATGAAGAATTGGCCGAAATGGTCAACAATGTAACAGCTGATAATGTGATTACATGGCTACCTCTTGCAAAACTTGCCGAAAGTTATGATGAAGTAGAATCACTGTCTATTATTATGCATGCAATGCTCCCCTATATTGGTGACTACGTTAACGAATCTGTCTCTTCGGCTGGCCGACCTGCATTTGTGCGTACAATCGACGGTTTATTTGAAGCCGCTGATTTTTCGGAAGAGCTCCGTGAAGGCATGTTTGCCCAATACGGGGAACCGGGCGTCGACGTGTATGCAGATTTCCTTGTTGAACGTGAACGTTTTGCCGAATGGGCAGCGCTAATGCACAGATACGGTGTTCCTTATGACGGGGCGGAAGCAGGCGGCTTGAAATTGGCACTGAGTACAGATCCAGCAGCTGTCTTGCCACTCCTTCATACGTTTGCCATGGGTTTCATAAAAGAAAAGAACCGACATAGTTATCGGCGAGCCGTCAAATTGTTTAAACAAATGAAAGCCGGCTCGAAAAAAAGTGGCAAAATCGACTTTTGGAATCAATACATTGATACAGTGCGTGAAAAAAACCGCAGACTTCGCGCATTGATGGAAGAAATGGAGAAAGGGAATTTAAATTTATGACCGGAACATTTACATTAAATCGCCTATTCCGCTTGAGCATTCGCTTACTGGAAGATGGACTATTTTCCATTGCCGCGGAAGAAGGCAATGGGTTGAAGATTGAACCGGACGAACTTGTTTCCTTCCTGTTCTTTAACAATGAACGTGCGCTTTTTGGACTCCTTATCAATACAGATGCAGACTTTGCTTACGTGCAAGCAGACCAGCTACTGCCTATTTTTTCAGCGATGCACCCCTATATTACCTTCGAAGGGTTTACTGCTGAAGACGACGCGTTACTTACGTCCGTTCGGGAAGCTGCAAATTCATGGAGTGACCCCGACTTATGGAACTATGCGGAAGTAGACGGCACTAGTATTCGTTTTGATAGCAAGAAAGCAGGTATTTCCGAAGGCGCAGCTGCCGTAATCGCTCATGCTGTGAGTAGTAAGCTTTCAACATCTGGCATTAATCCTGAACTGCTTGCTTCATTGTTACCCCATTTACGGACATACGGCTGGCCGGGTGAAACCGTTTCGACAATGCCGGTCAATCTTGCATTCCGCTTGACTGAACCAGCAGTCGAGACTACTGACACGGAATGGCTTCTTGAATCGGTTATTGTAGGAGAACGCGGGGCACATTGGTCTCCTGCTATGCGGAAAGTGAATGCACCTGCCGTAGAAGCGCTTCCTGCCAAGTGGAAGCCATACGCGGATGACATTGTGAAGAAGCAATCTGAAATGACATCCTTCCTAGGTTCAGTGGACATTGTTCCTAGTGAAAGCTTCTTAGCAACACCGATGTCTGATCCTGAAGTACGAATGTTCATCCAGGATGACTTGCCTTTGCTTCAATCATTTGGATACCCCGTCATCCTGCCAGCATGGCTGAAATCAGTGACAGAATCCAAATTGAGAATACGGACCAATGCGGGTGTGCAATCGTATAAATCAGCTACCGGTTTAGACGAAGTGCTGTCTTTCGATTGGAACTTCTCACTGGCCGGTAATACGATCGGTCGCGAGGATTTCCGTAAACTTGTCGATGAAAACCGTGAATACATTCGCTCCGGCGATGAATGGTTCCATATCGACCCATTGTGGCTGAGAAAAATTCGCGATCTGATGGACCGTGCGGACGCTGGGGAATGGACTGTTAAAGACTTACTTTTCCAAGACATTCCTGAAGAAATAGTCCCTCTTGAAGAAGATGAAGATTTAGATGATCCATTATTTGCTTTTACGATGCAGAAATCACTTCTTGGTTATATGGAAATGCTGTCCGATAAAAAAGGTCTTCCTGCTGCCGGCATTTCAAAAGATTTACTTGCTGAACTGCGGCCATATCAGGAAGACGGATACAACTGGCTGACTTTCATGCGTGATAATAGCTTCGGTGCATGCCTGGCAGATGATATGGGGCTTGGAAAGACTGTTCAACTCATTACTTATCTGCTTAACATTCATGCAAGACCCGATACAAATACGCCATCACTCATCGTTTGTCCGACAAGTGTACTTGGCAACTGGCAAAAAGAACTTGAACGGTTTGCACCTTCTCTTTCAGTCCATGCCCATTACGGTCCGATGCGAGCGAAAGACGAGAACTTTAAAGAACTTATTCACCAGTTGCAGCCTGACGTCGTACTGACGACGTATGGTACGGCTTCACAGGACGGTGAAATGCTAGCGGAGACAGAATTTGCAAGCATTACGCTTGATGAAGCGCAAAATATCAAGAACATGCAGACAAAGCAATCCCGCGTCATACGAAAACTTCGAGGTAGGCACCATATTGCCTTGACGGGTACACCAATTGAAAACCGTTTATCTGAACTGTGGGCAATTTTCGACTTCATTCACAAAGGGTATTTTGGCAGTTTCCGAAAATTTACTGATAACTACATTATCCCGATTGAGCGTGATGATTCAGAAGCGGATAAACGAAAGTTAAGAGCTAAAATTCGTCCATTCCTATTGCGCAGAACGAAGAGTGATCCTGATCTGCAGCTCAATCTTCCGAAAAAGCTTGAGCAGAATGAATACTGTCCTTTAACAACTGAACAGGCCGCTTTGTATGAAAGTTTTCTTGAAGAAACGAAATTCAAGTTGCAGACACTTACCGGTTTTGAAAAGAAAGGTCTCATTTTAAAAATGCTCAGCCGATTGAAACAACTATGTAACCATCCAGCGCTCTTCTTAAAGGAGCCACAAGCTCCTGCTGAGCAAATGATGTCAAGGTCTAATAAACTGGATTTGATCGTCTCAATGGCGGCTGACATCGCAAATAACAAAGAGCAATGTTTGATCTTCACGCAATACATTGGCATGGGGCAACTCATCCGCCAATGCTTGTCAGAACTGCATGGCATTGACGTTCCCTTCTTGACTGGTAGCATGCCGAAGGGTCAACGTGACCGACTGGTGGAGGCTTTCCAGGAAGGTGAATTCCCTATCTTCATCCTGTCGTTGAAAGCCGGTGGAACTGGCTTGAACTTAACGGGTGCAAATCACGTATTGCATGCAGATAGATGGTGGAATCCCGCTGTTGAAAACCAAGCAACCGACCGTGCTTACCGTATCGGCCAGACAAAATTCGTCCACGTCCATAAATTTGTGACGATCGGGACGATTGAAGAGAAAATCGATAAGATGCTTGTGGAGAAAGCGGCACTATCCGCCGACTTAATCCAATCAAGTCAGTGGCTGTCGGATTTGTCCGACACGGAACTGGACGATTTGTTATCTTTCGAAAGCTAAAGAGCAGTATCATTTAAGTGTAGGACTCCCGTGCCGTAGTTGGCACTGGAGTCCTTTTTAGTTTTTTGCATAAATCCCATCAGACGGATCCGCGTACGGAATTTTACGTATTGTTACGAGTCTATTTTTCCTATCGCCATCTTCTATCCGATTCAATCGCTTGTTTTGATTGGCTACTATGCTAATCAGTTGTTCAATTTGCATTTCCATCCTCTGCAGATCTTTAGTTAGTGTCTCCAAACTTCTCACTTCCCTCTCTAGCGATTCCACTTATCCGAATCCTGGAAACAAGCGCAGAACACGATTCCAGGATTCTTAAGTGGTTATTTTTAGGCGTAAGAATCCGACCCCCATCGGATTTCTACTATGCAACTAGATTCGCTATATACGGATGTCCCTGAGAAATCCGCACGCGTATCTTTACTCACTCAAACTGGTCATGGTTAGAACCCCTTCTGTACATGTCCAGTATTTCTTTTTCTCACATTTACCTTTAACTAGTGTATCGGGCATTACTCACTATCTATCCTTTTTAGTTGTCATTGCGGCCCCGGATTGTTGCCCGTTTGCAGTCCTCCTTTTTTCCACGACAGATTCGTCGCATGATATGTAGTATTACGCCTGAATCCTTCAGGTTAGAAAATCGGTAATCCTTCTGCTTCTCTACTCGGCAGATTGAAATGCTCAGTATCCTCTTTTTCCGCTATCGACTGTGGTGTACTTATTACATGTTCACTGTACAGGTTGTCATTGGCACGCTTTTTCGTTAAAATAAAACGAACATCTTCACAAATCACCTCTGTTACATAGACTCGACTCTTATCCTCCCTTTCATATGACCTGGATTGAATACGTCCGCCTACTCCGATCAATGAACCTTTTCCGCAATGTTTTGCAGTATTTTCCGCCGGTCTCCCCCACATTGTACAAAGCACAAAATCTGTCTCCATTTCTCCTTTCTGGTTTTTGAAATTACGGTTTACGGCAAGGACAAAGCTGGTTTGTACCCTACTTTCTGAGATCCTTTTAAGAACTGGATCTTTCGTAATTCGCCCAACTAGTGCAACCTGATTCAATTGAGTTCCTCCTCTCTTGGTTTCTGACTTCATCATACTCGGTCTGATTTAATAAGTGCAATCACATATATTTCAATTTTCAGTCACCTTTCGACATCAAATTCCTTTTTTGCTCGACTTTATTCGCGGCATGGATGATCGTAATTGAATAGCCATAAGGCGTATCGGAATTTTCAGTTTTCTTTGATAATTCAACTTTGGCATCTATCTGATTTCTTTGGAATTTGCTCTTATGGTATACTATGAGGAAAAAGATTGGGGTGGATGATGATAAAAACTTTTAAAATGTTGTCAGTGGGTATACTGCAAGAAGATGTCGTACGCGATTATCCGCTGAGTGACGGAATTATTATCAACCAGGAAAATAGCCATCATATGTGGATTTTAGAAATGTTCATCGATAAAGAACATCAGTCCGTTTTCGAAAAATGGAAAGCTGATGAGGATTTATTGGAAGTAAAAGTGGTTATTTCGTATCCTGAAAATGAACCTGCTGCATTCCGTGTTGCTGTCAAAGGCGTCAAGCCGATTGGGGATAAAATCTCCGTACTGCTAAAAGGTCGTTTGAAGCGTGCGCGGGCTCAATATGCCGAACAGCTATTGGAGGAATTGATTGGTGAGGGGCTTGGAGGGGAAGATCTGTTACGTCGATTCGAATCAGATATGCGCTCTCGTCCGCGTTTAAAGGAAGATCAGGAAGATGCGGAGAGTTGAATGGTCTATATTGTGCTGCCTAACATTATAGGCAGTTTTTTTTGTGTTTTTATCTGTAATTGTTTTCGATTGGCTCATTGAGAGTAGAAAAACCGCCTCAAGTGTTATGAGGCGGTTCCGCACGGCTTGCGGTTAGTGATTAGCGGTTATTTATTGTTATTGTTGTTATTATTGTTATTGTTATTGTCGTTGTTCATTTCATTTCGCTTGTCCGAGTCTGTGTTGCCGTCATTCATAATGCCATTGTCCGGATTTGCGTTGCCGCCTTCATCATTGATGATGCCATTACGGTCTCCGTTATTGTCATTAATGATGCCGTCATCAACTCCACCGTTGTCCAGACCATCCATATCCGGTCCTGTTTGTTCATTTACATCAGGCGTTATGTCTCTTGTGTTGTCCTCCAAGTTTTCCATCGGCGTTTCGTTGTTATCCGGTACGTCGTCGTTGGTACCGCAACCTGTTAGTACAAGTCCCGAGATTAGAACAAGTGGTATCGCTTTTTTGAACATGAATAAATTCCCTCCTCTCCACAAGCCGTCTATCACACAAACAAGTATGATACTTCGTAGCTTAGCCAGAAATGAGGGAACTATCCGTTTTTATTTATGAAGATGTTAAATGTTTTTTCAGCAGTGTATCGACGTATACTGCTTCCGCTTTACAGTTATACTCGTAGTGCGTATTCAACTCTTCCTGCATGATCTGAATTTCAACAATTTGTTCTTCAGATGGCGGTTCACTGAGGATACGTGCGATAATTTTATTGATGCGTTGCGCAAGATCTTCATGGAATCCCGGATCAAGTTTTACTTCGTCTGGAATTTTAGTGTACCAAAGCGCTTTTACCGTAATGTACTCGCGCCAACTGGCAAAATAATCATCGATACTAAATCGCTCACCGGACCATTCAATATCGCTCATGTATTGTTCGAATGTCTGTGTAATCGATCTCGTTATGCTGCTTTTTAAATTTGGAGAAAGATCTTTAAACATATTGATGTGAAACCTCCCACTTTGTGCTATCTAACAGCACTGTATTGACCATTGTATCGAAACTTCCATTTATTAGCGAAATTAGTTTTTTCCAGTTTCTACAACTGGACCAAGTGCAAATGTAATTTCTGTCTCGCATGCAATTTCACCATCGACTGTAGCAATCGCTTTGCCTTTGCCGATTGTGCCACGAAGTCGAGTGATTTCTACTTCTAGACGCAATGTATCACCAGGTGTCACTTGTCTTTTAAAACGGCAGTTATCGATGCCCGCGAAAAAAGCAAGACGTCCTTTATTCTCTTCTTTTTGCAACAAAGCGACAGCGCCTACTTGTGCGAGCGCTTCCACGATTAGAACGCCTGGCATAACCGGGTATCCTGGAAAATGTCCATTGAAGAAATCTTCATTAATTGTAACGTTTTTTATGCCTACTGCACGTTTACCTTCTTCAACCTCAAGAATCCGGTCTACCATAAGAAATGGATAACGATGCGGTAAAATGGCTTGTATCTGTTCTGCTGTTAGCATGCCCATCCTCCTACCACTTTACTATGTATTTTAATTCATGAAAAAAGCTGTTATTTTTGTTTTCCGGCAATGATATCCAGAATGTGCGTCCATGTTTCTTTTTTAAAAACATCGCTTGGATTGCCGTCTCCGAGAGTGCCATAGCCAATCATCGCTCCGAGCGCAGCCGCTCCGACAAGAAGCAACAGGACCAGTATAATACGGACCCAAATCGGAAGTAGGCGTATTTGTACCCAGATTTGCTTTTTTGGTGCAGTTTCCTCGACTTTTTCATCAGGCCGTCCAAGTGCTTTCCGGTTTGATCGTAGTAAAGATTGGGCATCTTCTTGCTTTTTCTCTGGTTGCTCGGTTTTAAATTTAATTTTTTTTTCATCTGTCATAGTCAGTACTCCCTTAATTGTCCAGGCTCCAGACGTCATTCTAGTAGGATTTCATCGAATACCATTAATTAAGCCGAGCATTTGATCCGCAAGTGTCACTGCACGCGCGTTGAATTGATAAGAGCGCTGGATACCGATGAGATCCGTCATTTCTTTTTGGTAGTTCACATTCGATGCTTCGAGCGCTTGGCTTTCCATTCCAATACTACTACGGGCAGCACCTTGTAGCTCAGTTAAGACATCCGCTTCAGTGACACCGAGGTCTGCCAAGTTTTCTGGCAGGCCAAAGTTCGTTCCAGATAGCCGCACCATCAGATTCGGACGTTCCATCACTGTCACAGCCAACTCAACAAACTCAGTCGTTCCATTCGAATGCGTGAGCTCTAGGTCGCCGCCCGGTTTGACTGTGTATTTTTTTATGTCATCCGAGAATGTTACAGGCAATCCTGCACTGTCAGCGACCGGATATCCTTCAGCGTTGACGAGCATCACTTGTCCATTGGCAATAGGTGACACGTAAAAGTTGCCCTGACGCGTGTAGACAGTTTGCTCGCCGCCTCCGTCAGGCATGAGGATATTAAAATACTGTTTTGGCGTTGTCAGTGCGAAGTCAAGTTCACGGCCAGTCATTTGCAGGGTGCCAGCTTTCCAATTCATCTGTGTTTGACCAAGCATCACCCCAGAACCGTAACGGATACCGTTCGGAGATTGACGCGGCGCTGTGTCCGCCTTATCGTTATTGAATTGCTGAACCAACATTTCACGAAAACTTGCATCACTCGATTTATAGCCGTGTGTTGAGACATTCGCAAGGTTATTTCCGATGATGTCGATTTGGTTTTGCAATTGACTCAGCGTGTTTGTTGCTGTTGTCATGGTGCGTATCATGCATCCCCGCTCCTTTCAGATGGCGTGTCTTCAGTTGACACGACCGACTTCCGTTACCGTTTTTTCCATGCTGCGGTCGTAGGCTAGAAGAATTTTTTGATTGGCCTCGAATGCACGGTACGCAGTTAGCATGTCCGTCATTGTCCGGGCCGCATCGACGTTCGATCCTTCCAGATAGCCTTGCTGCATTGAATAAGTAACGCCAGCCATGTCATTTGCTGCAACCAGGTTTTCGCCGTCCATAGTTACAAACATGCCATCGCCTTGTTTTTGAAGCGTGTCAGGTCGCTGTGAAAATGAAACACCAAGCGTTGCGACGGCTGTTTCACCTTCCATAATGACGCCTTCGTCAGTTATGCGGAAGTCATCGTTTTGCACTTCAATTCGCTGTCCGTTGCTATCAAGCACAAAAGCCCCAGCCGAACTCGTTAAATAACCATTCGCGTCAAGTGTGAAATTACCGTTTTTTGTATATTGTTCTCGACCGCCTTCATTTTCAAGTCTGAAGAATATGGCGCCCGCTGTTCCCGTGGCTTCATCAATCGGTAAGCGGCCATCGATGAGCGCTACGTCCGTTGTCAGCTCGGTTTCACGTAATTGCCCCTGCGCAAATAACGGCAGCGTCTCCTGCATGTAGACACCCGTTGAAATCCCACCAACTGGCGATAATCCCTTCATCTGAAAGCCGTTTTCCGTCGGTATTCTTGCTGTTTCAATACTCGACATATACATTTCCGGAAATGAACGAATTACTGCTTGTTCCGCCTTATAACCAGGCGTATTGGCGTTTGCCATATTGTTCGCAAGCATCTCCGTTTTTCGTTGTTGCGCAATCATACCTGACCCAACTGTATAAAATCCACGGAACATGTGCTCACTTCTCCTTACTTTTTAAAAATGATTATCGGCTGGATAACTTATGCATATTTTCCAATAAAACGCCTGTCCCAATCGCAACACAGTCCAGCGGATTATCTGAAATGAATACAGGAACCTTTAGCTCTTGAGCGAGTAATTGGTCAATGCCGTGCAGTAGTGCTCCGCCGCCTGTCAGGAAGACACCGCGATCGATGATATCCGCTGATAATTCAGGAGGCGTTTTTTCCAAGACGTTTTTCGCTGCTTGAACAATCATATAAACGGATTCTCTTAGTGCCATTCCAATTTCGTCGGAATGAATCGTAACTGTGCGAGGAAGCCCTGACGCCATATCGCGCCCGCGAATATCGATTTCTTCTTTTCGACCAACTGAAAAAACAGTTCCAACTTTGAATTTAATAGCTTCAGCAGTTCGTTCACCGATATATAATTTATATTTGTGTTTAATGTAGAGTGTAATGTCATTATCAAATGTATTACCGGCTGTCGTGATTGACCTAGATGTAACGATGTCTCCCATTGATAGTACAGCTACGTCCGTCGTTCCCCCACCAATATCGACGACCATATTACCACTCGGTTGGAAAATATCCATACCCGCGCCAATTGCTGCAACTTTCGGTTCTTCCTCCAGGTACACTTTCTTGCCACCTGATTTTTCAGCTGCCTGCTGGATGGCTTTCTGTTCGACACTCGTAATGTTTGTCGGGCAACAGATTAGAATTCGCGGTTTGGATAAGAATCCTTTGACATCTAGTTTATTGATAAAATGACTAAGCATAGCTTCCGTTACATCAAAATCGGCGATGACTCCGTCTTTCATGGGTCTGGTTGCGATAATATTAGCGGGCGTTCTGCCAACCATTTGTCTTGCTTCTTCCCCGACTGCTAATACCTTATTGGTATGCTTATCCATCGCAACTACAGATGGTTCATTCAGTACAATCCCTTTACCCTTAACGTGTATCAAGACGTTAGCTGTACCGAGGTCTATGCCGATATCTTTTGCAAACATTGTTTCTGTTTCCCCTTCCACCCGCATCATTGGATATTCCCGTGTATGTATACGCTTCTGACTACACATTTTACCATAATAGGCTGATAAATAATATACTTAAGGGTTGTTTTCGTGAAAGAACTCTATTTATTGCAACAAGCAAAAAACGGTTCGCGATGTGGATGCGATACCGCCTTCTATTTCTAACTGTTTCCGACTCTTTTTGTTTCGTTCATCCACTTAATTCTTGTCGCCTCGCCGCCCCGCAAATGTCTGACCGACTTATGATAGGCAAGTATTTTCGCGACTTCTTCTGACAGGGCCACATCGACGTTTGGTAAGCGTTCCGTCAAATCTTTGTGAACCGTGCTTTTCGAATAGCCTGTCGCTTTTGCCAACGCACGTACCGTAAGTCCCGTTTCCAGTAACATATTGCCGAGGCGCACGCATCGCCTCCGTATTTGCTCGTGCACGCCCTCTTCCTTTCCTCTGAGGTCCGAATCTTCCTTTATCCTATGCGGTTGTTGAGTGGGATATGCGGGCGGTTGTCGGGAGTGGGTGGGGTTTTGGTGGTTATAGGGATTTTCTGGGCGGTTGTTTGCGTTTTTGGGGTGGTTATTTGTGGGATTTTGGCGGTCGCGCGCAGGATTCGGGCGGTCGCTCGGGGTGACTTCCCCCCCGTCAAGTAGACACTTTAACAACCGCTCAGTTTATTGTTTTCCCACATATTATCGATTTCCTTTTGTTGCACGTTTAGTAACTTGACTTGGAGCCTCTACAGGCATGACTTACTAGCCAGAAACCCAGCCTTGACAATGCTGGCTCTCCCGGCCGAGGCTATCATGCCTGCCACTCCAAGTAAAGTTACTACAATATTATTCGTTTGCCCCGATGGGGCTATTCTATTCCCCTTGATTAAGCCACGATTCGTAATCGGAAAGCTTGAGGACTCATCTTAAATTTTAATTGTGGCCGAACTTGGTTATAGTAGGTAATATAATCGGTTACTGATTTAATCATCTCATCTTCGGTCTCTGGAATTGAAAATCCAGGCATTTCGGTTTTTAATTTCCCAAAGAAACTCTCGATACATGCATTGTCCCAGCAGTTTCCTCTGCGGGACATGGATTGAGTTAGATGATAATCTTTTAATCGGTTCATGTATTGTGGATTTGTGAATTGTGCCCCTTGATCACTATGAATGATCGCGCCTTTCACAAATCCTTTTTCTTTTAAATAATTCAACGCTTCGAAAACAAGCGATACAGTTTGATATCGCCCGATGCTGTAAGCAACAATTTCGTTGTTGTAAAGATCTTTTATTGCACATAAGTAGATAAATTTCTTCACTGGCTTTACTATTTCTAAATAAGTAATATCAATCACGAACTTAATTCCCGGTTTACGGGCTTTGAAATTTCGATTTAATATATTATCGACAATGATATGCGGAACATTGTGTACCCTGAATTTTCTTCGTTGCGTCTTCAATGGCAGATTGTACATCCGGCGCATCCTATTAATGCGCTTTACATTAACAACTACACCATATTGATCATATATCGCATCTTTATACCTAACGTTACCTAAATTACCCCCATGGGTAATATAAAGTGAGAGCATCATATTCAGTAGCGGAGTATCTTTCTCCGCTACTGTTTTTCCCTTTCCTTCCCGCGCTTTACGTTTATAATAGCCGGAACGAGAAAGCTCAGTAAATTCAACAAGCTGAGTAACAGGATACTTATCTTTATAGTTTTCAATAAACTCAAAGTCAGAGCCTTTTCCGCTCACCGCCTTTGAAGATCTATAAGCTTTTTTAAGTATAAGTTTTCCAACTTCAAACGCTCTATTTCTTCTTCTACCGCTTCTTTCTTTTCTTTGGTACGCCCTTTACCACCAAGGCCTCGCGTATCTTTCAAAGCATCGAATGTACCCGCATCACGCACTTTTTTTGCCCATTCAGTTATTCTTCTTCTATTTACTACTTCGAACTTTTTTGCCAACTCAACTGCTGAATATCCTTCGAAATAAAGCTCAACAATCTCCTTTTTCGTTTGAAAATCAAAAAAGACTTTTTTTGCCTGCATTTTTCTCCGCCTCCAATTAGTGATACTAAAGCATTCTTAGTATGGCGGTTTTCTGACTGTCTACTCATTGGGTATTATCTCAGGGATTTCGAGCTGTCATGCGCGGGATTTGGGCGGGCGCTAAGAGTTTTCGGGCGGTTCCCCGCTGTTTTCGAGCGGTCTCAAAGCCGACCACCCTATTTACCCCAAAGAAAAAGCCACTCCGGATTGGCTCTGGAATGGCTGGAAACTTGCTATTAAAATGCTAGAAAAGTGCTTGGATTTACGGCTATCCCATCTTGTTGGATTTCGAAATGAAGATGGTTGCCTGCCGTCGGATTCCATTCATTTTCTGTTGTTGTGGCGAGTGGTTGTCCTTGAACCACTTCTTCACCTTTTTTAACGAGAATACCTGTGACGGATCGATAGATTGTTTTTAACCCATCGGCATGAGAAAGTATGATTTCATCACCTTTAAACGGGTCTAGCAAGATGTCTTCTACTGTACCGCTGAGTGAAGAAACAACTTCAAATTCCTTGCCTTGAATCGCAATCGATATGCCTGTGTTTGTTACATACGTCTGGCTGGAGACGAGTAACGCGTTTTCACGCACGGCGGGCTCTGCATTTACGTCATAAAAATCTTGCAGAATCGCTACTTCGTCGATAGACTCTTCAGCAAATGGATATTTGAGTGTTTCGTTTGCTGCGTTCGTCTCGACGACCAATCCATCTTGCGGGTCCTTCGCTGCATCGTTGGCTAAACCTGGGGCATCTTCTTTCATGTATGCATTGTAACCCCAGATCATACCAACGAAGACGATTGCGATACCCGAATAGACTACAGGCCAAAACCAGCTTTTTGCCTTTGCACTTTTGTTCTTCTGAGAAGGGGCTTTCGGTTTTTCTTCTCGCATTGTCATCACCTCACTCGCTATTATCTGCAAGTGAGAGAGTTTTTAAACATTCCGAATCAAGTAAAGTAAATTTTTTTATTTTTGTCCCCGAATAATAGTGTAAAAGAATTTTTTCGGCGGTCCATCCTTTCTGAGCAAATGCTTCCGCCCCGTATTGGCTCATCCCTACACCGTGGCCATAGCCATTCGTTGTAACATGAACAATACTATTCGTTACGTCGAATGCGATATCAAAATCCGTAGATGCTAGTCCCAGCAAATCTCGCATTTCCCTGCCACTCGCTTGAAATTCTGTAGAGAGGACTTTCTGAACACGACCTGTATCATTTCTAACGAGTTGAAGTGATTTGAATCGATCAGCGCTCCACTTGCTTCCTATCTTTTTATTCCACTCAGTGAGTTTCAATTCGGTTTTCCTTTCTACGTTTGCAGCAACGTCCCCCTCCCCGGGACTATCCACGCTTTGTAAGTAAGGTACGTCATTGCCACTGAAATTTTGCGCTGTCTCAGTCTGTCCATTCGATGTAGAAAAAAACATTGCAGCTATCATTTCGTCTCCATAAGTAATAATATCCCCTGCAGTCGCCTCCACCGCTGCACGTACTTTTCGTTCATTGCGTTTGAATTCTTTCCCCCAACGCTCTTTCCGTTTCTTTTCGGAGGAATAGACTTGTGCAGATACATCTGCGGCGATTGGTTTTTTGCCGTTCTCGGTCGTTCGGAGTGCGTATGTCCGTGCGGCAACTGCTTGTGCCTTTAAAGCCTCTTCACTGAATGTGACAGGCATTTCAGCTGCGACGACACCTACTACATACTCTTCAAGTGGGATCGGCTTGTCCACGCCGGTAACGATGATCTCCACGTAGCAAAGCTGTGCCTCCGGTTCTTCAACTTCTTTTGTGATTTGCGGAGTCTGTTTTAATAGGATAGGGATGAAAAATAAAAGGATGATGAGGAACGCTGTTAGTAGTTTGTCCATAATTGATTATATGAAAAACAAGATGTATTATTACTGTTATTTTGGACATACTAGCAAAGGAGCATTTTGAGTCTTCATATATGTGAAGACAAAAAAGGCCGTAGTCTCTACACTACAGCCCTTTCAAGTATTTATGGAATGAATTTAAACGTGTTGTACCGTTTTTTCAGTTTTCATCTCAGGGGAAACACGTACGATATCCGCACCGAGTGCCGCAAGTTTTCCGTGGAAGTTCACATATCCGCGGTCAAGATGCGATAGTTCCGTAACACGGGTAACACCTTCTGCAACAAGTCCTCCTAGAATGAGGGCTGCTGCTGCACGAAGGTCCGTTGCTGCTACTTCAGCACCTTGTAGTTTTGAAGGTCCATTTATGATGACTGATCTTCCTTCAATTTTGAGGGAAGCATTCATCCGACGGAATTCTTCAACGTGCATGAAGCGATTTTCAAAAACGGTTTCTGTCAAAATACCTGTACCCGTTGAAGTCAGCATAAGTGCCATCATTTGGGATTGCATATCTGTTGGAAAACCAGGATGAGGCATTGTTTTTAAATCTACGGATTTCAAAGGTAGTTTTGCTGTAACACGGACACCTTCATCCAGTTCAGTAATGACGACACCCATTTCCGTTAACTTGGAAATAAGTGCTGCGTTGTGCTCTGGAACGGCATTTTCAATAATGACATTTCCGCCCGTAATTGCAGCTGCTACCATGAAAGTACCTGTTTCGATACGATCCGGTATAATGTGATGCGTTGTGCCATGTAATTTCTTGACGCCTTCGATTCGAATTGTGTCCGTACCTGCTCCGACAACTTTACCGCCCATTTCATTGATAAAGTTCGCTAGGTCAACGATTTCGGGTTCTTTTGCTGAGTTCTCGATGATTGTTGTACCAGCCGCCAAAGCAGCTGCAGTCATGATATTTTCAGTTGCGCCGACGCTTGGGAAGTCAAGATAGATTTTAGCGCCTTTTAAACCGTTTTCAGCTTTTGCTTCAACGTGTCCGTGGCCGAAAGTAATTTCTGCACCCATTGCTTCAAAGCCCTTTAGATGTTGGTCAATCGGACGTGATCCGATTGCACAGCCGCCTGGAAGTGCAATTCGTGCAAAGCCATTACGTGCGAGAAGCGGTCCCATTACAAGAATTGACGCACGCATTTTCCGTACATATTCGAACTGTGCTTCAGTTGAAAGTGTATCCGAAGAATCTATGACGACTTCATTCATTATTGGGAAGTGGTCCACTTTTGCATTTAAGCTTTTAAGAACTGAGTTTATTGTTCCAACGTCCGAAAGATTGGGTACGTCGCGTATTACGTTGACACCTTCTGATGCAAGCAATGCAGCAGCAAGTATAGGCAACACAGCATTTTTAGCGCCTTCGACTCGGACAGTACCATTAAGTACACGTCCGCCAGTGATAATAATTTTATCCAAAATAAGTCCCTCCGACTCCTAATTTATAGCAATTCATGTTATTTTTCATTTTATATATTCGATTTTTTTAGTCATACATTCATCTTCAAAACATATACTATTTTACACTGACGTTCCCCTTATAACAAGTAACGTCTGGGCTATTTTACCGACTAAGTACTTAAGTAGTCTATATTATGTACACTATTGACGTTTTGTGTCATAATATCTCTCCACCTGTAGTATCAGTTCCCTCTAAATCGGCACAGCAAACCTAAGCTCAAAAAAATTGATGAATTTCATGTCATCGCCTTAAATACGAGATGTTTTTCGCATACAAGGCGATAACATGTAGCTAATCAAATTGCTGTTCAAATCACCCTTTTTTTTTGCATCAAAAATGGTTATTAAGTCAGCCGAACATGAACGGAAGCCTTCCGGACCAATAGGATATTTCTAAAAAGAAATTCGACACGGACCATCCAATCGTGATACTTAATAAAATGAACAATAACTGTGCTTGAAAGACACGGTTTTTTTTTATGATTTTTTCTGGCATGATCGCTTGCAATGCAAAAAAGGCAACGGCTATGAAAACAGTATGTGAAACGATTGACAGTAACGGTTGATAGCCCATTATAGCATCCAAAGTAGGGTCCTCCCTTAATAAATGAAAAGGCGAACAGAAGAATTGTTCTTCTGCCCGCCAACTCAACAACTCATTTATTTCTTGTTTCGTAGACATCGATACGATTGAGGGCACGTTTTAAATCCAGTTGCGCTAAGTCGTGTTCTCTGCCTTCTTTTTTCGCCTGAAGTGTTTCTTCTGCTAGTTTCGCCGCTTTTTTTGCACGGTCGATATCAATAGAAGAAGCCAGTTCCGCACTTTGAGCCAAAACAGTGACAACATCCGGACGGACTTCGATAAAACCACCGTGAACGGCGATATGTTCAGTCGAGTCTTCCTTTTGTAGGCGAAGCCCACCGATTTGAAGCGGCGCAACCATCGCGATGTGGCCGGGAAGAATCCCGATTTCGCCTGTTTCGGTAGCTGCGATGATAATGTTCGCTTCGGTTTCAACAACAGGGCCGTCGGGAGTGACGATATTGACTTTAATTGTCTTCATTTTTTCCCCTCCTGGTCCCTTAAAATCAAATTCACATCGGCGAATTGGGCGCAGACTTTTATCGAGCAAGTCTCGATAACTTCCCTAAAAAATCTACGCTATTCACCGGATGCTTTTATTTGATTTGGCAGGGATTTGAATCCTGCTGATTAAACTTCAACACCCATACCTTTTGCTTTTGCAATAGCGTCTTCAATCGTTCCGACAAGTCGGAATGCATCTTCTGGAAGGTGATCGTACTTACCTGCAAGAATTTCGCTGAAGCCTTTAATTGTTTCGGCAACTTGTACGTATGATCCTTTTTGTCCTGTGAACTGCTCAGCTACGTGGAAGTTTTGTGACAGGAAGTTTTGAACACGACGAGCGCGTCCAACTAGCTGCTTGTCTTCTTCTCCAAGTTCATCCATCCCTAGGATTGCGATGATATCTTGAAGTTCACGGTAACGCTGAAGCGTTTGTTGTACTTGACGTGCAATTTCGTAATGCTCTTCGCCGACGATTTCAGGGCTTAGTGCACGTGAAGTTGAAGCAAGTGGGTCAACCGCAGGGTAAATACCCATTTCAGAAAGTTTACGCTCAAGGTTCGTCGTTGCATCAAGGTGAGCGAACGTTGTAGCTGGAGCCGGGTCAGTATAGTCATCCGCTGGTACATAGATTGCTTGGATAGATGTAACTGAACCAGCATTTGTAGACGTGATACGTTCTTGAAGTGTACCCATTTCCGTTGCCAGTGTCGGTTGGTAACCAACTGCTGATGGCATACGGCCAAGTAGTGCTGAAACTTCAGAACCTGCTTGTGTAAAGCGGAAAATATTATCGATGAACAGAAGTACGTCCGCGCCTTGTACGTCACGGAAATGTTCTGCCATTGTAAGTCCAGATAAAGCAACACGCATACGTGCGCCAGGTGGCTCATTCATTTGACCGAAGACCATTGCCGTTTTCTTAATAACGCCGGAATCTGTCATTTCGTAGAATAAGTCGTTCCCTTCACGAGTACGTTCTCCAACGCCTGCGAATACGGAAATACCACCGTGTTCTTGTGCGATGTTATTGATCAATTCTTGAATTAGAACTGTTTTACCTACACCCGCACCACCGAAGAGGCCGATCTTACCGCCTTTAATGTATGGAGCAAGTAAGTCAACAACTTTAATACCTGTTACAAGAATTTCAACTTCAGTTGAAAGTTCTTCGAATACTGGAGCTAACCGGTGAATCGGGTCGCGGCGTTCTGAAGCCGGGATTTCCTCACCAAGGTCAATAATCTCTCCAAGTACGTTAAATACACGTCCAAGTGTAACGTCACCAACTGGGACCGAAATTGCAGAACCCATATCATCAACGATTGCTCCGCGTTGCAGACCATCTGTTGAAGACATTGCAATTGTACGTACAGAATCATCTCCGAGGTGAAGCGCGACTTCAAGTGTCAACGTTTCAGGCTCAGCGTTTGGACGTTCAATCTGAACTTTCAATGCGTTATAGATTTCAGGAAGCTGACCGTCTTCGAACTTGACGTCAACAACCGGACCCATAACTTGAAGAACATGTCCTTTATTCATACTTATTCCCTCCTGTCTTACTCTTTGCCGTACAGTGCCCGCTCCTATTCAAGAGCTGCGACGCCGCCAACGATCTCCGTAATTTGTTGCGTGATCGCAGCTTGTCGTGCACGGTTGAATGAAAGTGTTAAAGAATCTATCAAATCAGCTGCATTATCCGTAGCAGTTTTCATCGCTGTCATACTGGAAGCATGTTCACTCGCTTTTCCGTCAATTACAGCTCCGTAAATGAGACTTTCCGCGTATTGCGGAAGAAGCACTTCAAGGATTGCTTCACCTGAAGGCTCAAACTCATACGAAGTTGTTGCGGAAGTCGATGTGATGTCAGTGAGCGGAAGCAATTTCTTTTCCGTCACTTCACTTGCGATGGCGGAGACGAAGTGATTGTAATACAAATAGACTTCGTCATACTCGCCTTCTGTGAACATGCCAACAGCACGCTTCGCGATATCTTTTATCTCGTTGAAAGAGGGATGATCCGATAGACCAATCCGACTTTCAACGATATCGAAACCAAGTCGATCGAAAAAGTCGTAACCCTTTTGACCGATTGCAAGGATGCTCACTTCTTCTACTGAAGAGTGGCGTTTTTCAATCGCATTTTTTGCAATGCGCAAGATGTTGGCGTTGTACCCTCCAACAAGTCCACGGTCTGATGTAATAACGATATATCCAGTCTTTTTGACGGGCCGGGTTACCATCATCGGGTGACTCAAGTTGCTTGTTCCAGCTGCGATTGATCCGACAACTTCCTGAATTTTCCCCATGTACGGGATGAACGCTTTCGCATTCAGTTCGGCACGGCTCAATTTGGAAGCGGAGACCATTTGCATGGCTTTCGTAATTTGACTTGTCTTTTTCGTCGATTTAATACGGTTTTCTATGTCGCGTAAAGATGCCATTGGCAATTCTCACCACCTTTTGTTTTTTTGATCTATCATTTTGACGGTCTTTGTCAAAGACGATTCCTCTATTGACGCTTTCCGTCAAAGATGTGTCATTTTGACGGTCTTTGTCAAATATGATTCCATCTAGAATTATTCAGAACGTGCGAAAGTTTTCTTGAATGCGTTGAGTGCTCCTGCCATCAAATCATCAGCCGGAAGATCTTTCGTCGTACGAATTTGATCTAAAACATCAGTATGGTTCGTTTGTAGCCAGCTTAACAGTTCGCTTTCGAAACGCAGAATATCTTTAACTTCAATATCGTCAAGGAAACCACGTGTCAATGCATAAAGAACCATAACTTGCTGTTCTACTTTAAATGGTTTATTCAAATCCTGCTTCAAGATCTCAACTGTACGCGCTCCGCGGTCAAGTTTCGCCTGTGTTGCAGAATCAAGGTTAGAACCGAATTGCGAGAATGCTTCAAGCTCACGGTAAGCCGCAAGGTCAAGACGCAAAGTACCCGCAACTTTTTTCATTGCTTTAATTTGCGCTGAACCACCAACACGGGAAACGGAAAGACCGGCGTTAATCGCTGGACGTACACCCGAGAAGAATAGGTCAGATTGAAGGAATATTTGTCCATCAGTGATGGAGATTACGTTTGTTGGAATATAAGCGGAGATATCTCCTGCTTGTGTTTCAACGAATGGTAGTGCCGTGATCGAACCAGCACCAAGTGTATCATTCAACTTCGCTGCACGTTCAAGTAAACGAGAGTGAATATAGAATACATCACCAGGGTAAGCTTCACGGCCCGGAGGACGACGAAGTAGCAAAGAAAGTTCACGGTATGCCGCTGCTTGTTTAGTTAAATCATCATAAACAATTAGAACGTGCTTACCTTGGAACATGAATTCTTCAGCCATTGATATACCTGTGTAAGGTGCAAGATATAGTAGTGGAGCCGGTTGTGAAGCAGAAGCCGTTACGACGATTGTGTAATCAAGTGCACCGTTTTTACGGAGCGTTTCAACAACTCCACGAACTGTTGATTCTTTTTGACCGATTGCTACATAGATACAAATCATATCTTGGTCAGCTTGGTTTAGGATTGTATCAATCGCAACTGTCGTTTTACCTGTTTGACGGTCTCCGATTATCAATTCACGCTGTCCGCGTCCGATTGGTACTAGTGCATCAATCGCTTTAATGCCGGTTTGTAGTGGTTCATGAACGGATTTACGCGCCATAACCCCTTGTGCCGGACTTTCGATTGGACGTGTTTTTGTTGTTGCAATCGGACCTAATCCATCAACTGGTTGCCCAAGTGGATTTACAACGCGTCCGATTAATTCTTCACCAACAGGAACTTCCATAATACGGCCTGTTCGACGTACTTCATCGCCTTCTTTGATGTCCGTGTATGGCCCTAGGATAATGATACCAACGTTGTTCGCTTCCAAGTTTTGAGCCAGACCCAAGACGCCAGTAGAGAACTCTAAAAGTTCCCCAGCCATGGCGTTGTCGAGGCCATGAACACGTGCGATACCGTCACCAATTGAGATAACTGTACCTACCTCGCTCACTTTCATCTCAGATTGATAATTTTCAATCTGCTGTTTTATGAGAACACTGATTTCCTCAGCTTTGATGCTCATGCATGTCACCCCTCAAATTTCTGATTTATGAACCGATAAGATCCTGTTTCAGTCGCTCGAGCTTAGCGCTCACGCTGCTGTCGTAGATATTATTACCAATTTGGAGACGAATGCCTCCGATTAGGCTC
The DNA here is from genome assembly GCF_056786515.1 of Sporosarcina sp. Y838. Lineage (NCBI taxonomy): Bacteria > Bacillati > Bacillota > Bacilli > Caryophanales > Caryophanaceae > Sporosarcina > Sporosarcina sp. Y838. The sequence goes on from NZ_JBXCJD010000002.1 coordinate 356,832, forward strand.
GGATCGATGATATTTTCAATACGTAATGCTTGCTTACCGATTTTTTTCGCAAATGCTGTCGAAATTGCAAGGCTTTCATCCGCAGTAAGCAGTCGTGTAGAATACACTTTTGCTTCAGCAATTCCAGCTGCTTCATTCGTTAATGCGGTAAATTCGTTTACAAGGTTTACAACTTCGTTTATGCGTTGTTTGTCGAGCATTAGGTTCAATGTATTCAAAATGAGCTGGTTCGCTCCTTTAAATGAATCAGCCATAAGCTCTTTCTTTTTTGCAGCTTTTAATCTCGGCGTTTCAAGTAACTGACCGAGCTCTTTATTTGCTAGGAAAACTTTTTTCAATTCAAGAAGGTCTTCTTGAATCGGTCCAGTTTGTCCGTTTTGTTGTGCTAATTCGAACAATGCTAGTGCATAGCGTTGTGCAACAACCGATTGGCTCATCGCCCTTCGCCTGCCTTCACAATCGTTTCTTCGATCAATGCGCGATTATCTTCCTCGGAAATTTCTTTACCGAGTACTTTAGATGCTGCAAGGATAGAAAGAGATACGAATTCTCCGCGAACTGCCGCGACCGCTTTGTCTTTTTCTGAAGCAATTTCAAGCGTTGCTTCTTCTTTCATACGAACCACTTCTGAACGAGCCGCTGTGATGATTTCTGCACGTTGCGTTTCGCCTTGCTTACGGGCATTTTCAACAATCTCTTGAGCGTTGTTACGCGCTTCGTTCAAAAGGTTGCGCTGTTCTTCAAGAATCTGTTGTGATTCTGCACGGCTCTTTTCAGCCGATTCAATTTCATTTGCGATCAACTCAGCACGTTGATCCATGATACCCATAAGTGGGCCCCAAGCAACTTTCTTCAAAAGAAGCATGAGAATCGTGAAGAATAAGACTGTGACGATAATATCGCCAAGGTTCAACTTGTTATTCAATTGCGCCAATCCTTTAACGGCCTCACCATCTGCTGCCAATAGGACGAAGGTATCCATAAACACGATTAATTCACTCCCTTCAAGAGCTTACGTTTCTTTAAACTATGGAAAACGTTCATTATTTTCAAAATAAGATTTTCCTACTACATAAAAGAATGGCGAAGAACTTCAGACTACTCTCTTCGCCATTTAGTAAATATTTCTTATACTTACTTGTTCATTACGATAAATGCAATAACTGCTGCGAAAATCGGAACAACTTCAACAAGTGCAACACCGACGAACATGTTTGTTTGAAGAATACCGCGTGCTTCTGGTTGACGAGCGATTCCTTCTTGTGTTTTTGAAACGACTAGACCTGCACCTAGACCTGCACCTAGTGCACCTAAACCAATTGCGATTGCTGCTGCTAATAGACCAACTGAACCTACCATTATTGTTTCCTCCTAATATTCCCTGTTTTTTTGTTCTATCGCCCGGTTATCCGGGCATTATATGCTTAATGGTCTGTTGCCACTTTGTGTGACATGTAGACCATAGACAACATAACGAAGATAAATGATTGAATCGCCCCGACGAAAATCGAGAAGCCCATCCAAGCAAGTGACGGTACGACCGCTCCAAACAACCCGAGCATACCTGATGTTGCGAGTCCAGCCAGGAGTCCTAGAAGGACTTCACCGGCATAGATGTTACCATAAAGACGCAAACCGAGTGTCAGCGTGTTTGTAAATTCCTCAATGACTTTAAGCGGTGCAAGGAAAGGAAGTGGCTTAAGATAACCTTTTCCGTATTCTTTCAGCCCTGACATCTTAATGCCGTAATAGTGTGTGAGAGCAATGACCAAAACTGCTAGTGTCATTGTAATTACAGGGTCTGCTGTCGGTGATTTCCACCAAAGATCCCCATCCCAATAGATTGCTAATGGAATCCCTAATACGTTCGATACAAAGAGGAACATGATAAGGGTAATCCCCAACACGTGAAATCTACCACCTGTTTTCCAGTCCATGTTACTCTTGATGATTCCTTTAACGAAATCCATGACCCATTCAAAGAAGTTTTGCATGCCTGTCGGTTTCAACTGTAAACGACGTGTAGCGAAAAACGCGATTAGGAATACAATTGCACATGTGATGAAAAGCATTAAAACGTTTGAAAGATTGAATGTCATTTCAAATAATGTACCTTCGAAAGCCGTGTATAACGGATTTCCATGTTCCATTTTCGTTCACCTCCCTTTTGCAACCAGAATTAAGTCAAGCTATTTCTGCATCACTTCGCAGATAATACAGAATAGAAGTGCAGTAAGCTTTTTTCATAACGACTTGCATTAGAGAAAAGTCCTGCTGACGAAAAAAGCTTTACTGATGTCTAGCGTGGTATATGATCCTCTCAACTAGTAGAAGAACATAAGGTATCGCAAAGCCGATAATCGTACTGATTAGGTCAAAATATTCTGGCATCGCTGTTGCAACTGCAGCCGCACCTACACCAGAAGCGAAACGTATAAATGTCCCGAGCGAAGTACCATTTTTCCCTTGTGCAAATTTCCGTTCATAGTTTTCCATTTTACGGACAAGGATCCAAAAATTATACAATCCGAAAAGAGATCCGAGAATCAATCCTGCGAAAATCAATTTTAAGTCAGTAAATGCCCACCCCAGTACGAACAATGCGAGCAAAAAAAATAGAGCTCTTTTTTGCCTACTATAAATTTCTTGCAATGTTTGCATGGTTAGTTAATCTCCTGATTCGTATTTCCGGATTGGATGGAGCCTTGCAACTTCGACTTAGATAAGGCGTAGTTGAAAGCAATTTCACAAGGAATAGCGGGGTGTTCCGTTTCGCTGTCTAGCCAGTTATTTGTCCAATCTAAGCAGGACGCTTACATTAATGATGGCAAGACACTGAAAAGGATGGAACCTGTTATTTAGTAGCGAGTATTGTCGAATGAAAGGCAGTTCGGCAAATGCTACATCTTATCAAATGCATGATACTATTTAGGCCTCTGCATATCCGTCAAAAAGCGATAGATAATTACAAAGCCTTAACATTCACATTTAGTTGCCGTTTCAAATAAGAAAACCCTATCATTCTAACCCTTTGTAAGCATACAATAGGCATATTTTGATGTCAATTGATTACAGTGAAATTTTTCACAAAGACTTCACTTTGTCAAACATTCGTCAAATTTGGCGTTTATTTCGCGAATCGTATTTTTCACGAAAATCATATTAGGGTTTTGCCTAATGTGTCGTGTCGAGCCATGAAGGCCCTGTCTAAAAAAAAGACGGCCCTTTTATTCGGCCGTCATTCTTATACCTTTTGCTTAAATGGAGGATAAGTATTTTTTCAGTGCTTCAACAATTCGTTCAGAGGCATGGCCATCACCATATGGATTCGATGCTTTGGCCATTTTATTGTATTCCACTTCGTCGGACAAAAGTGTATCCGTTAAATTGAAGATTGTTTCTTCATCCGTACCGGCCAGTTTTAGTGTACCGGCTTCGATTCCTTCCGGACGTTCGGTTGTATCACGCAATACGATAACGGGCTTTCCAAGTGATGGTGCTTCTTCTTGGATACCGCCCGAGTCCGTCAAGATAATGTGTGAACGCGCCGCAAAGTTATGGAAGTCGAGAACTTCAAGTGGTTCAATCAGATGAACGCGATCATTGTCACCGAAAAGTTCATCAGCTACTTCGCGCACTGCCGGATTCATATGAACAGGATAGATAACTTGGATATCGTCATACTTAACAAGCAACCGGTTAATGGCTCGGAACATATTGCGCATCGGTTCGCCCAGATTTTCACGGCGGTGTGCTGTTAACAATATAAGCTTGTCCGTTCCGATTTTGTCGAGAACTGGATGGGAGTATTCTTCACGCACTGTTGTTTGAAGTGCGTCGATTGCAGTATTACCTGTTATATAAATACGATCTTCCGACTTGCCTTCTTCAATAAGGTTGCGAGCGGATTGCTCTGTTGGCGAGAAATGCAGATCAGCAATGACACCTGTTAACTGCCGGTTCATCTCCTCCGGGTACGGTGAGTATTTATTCCACGTGCGAAGTCCTGCTTCTACATGTCCAACTGCAATTCGGTTATAAAAAGCAGCTAAGCTACCGATGAAAGTAGTCGACGTATCTCCGTGAACAAGTACGATATCCGGTTGAGCTTCTTTCATGATGCGGTCAAGTCCTTCAAGACCGCGAGTTGCAACGTCAATGAGTGTTTGACGGTCTTTCATGATATTTAGATCATAATCAGGGATGATACCGAATGTGTGTAGCACCTGATCCAGCATTTCACGGTGCTGAGCCGTAACCGTTACGATTGATTCGATATCGTTCGAATGCTTTTGCAATTCTAGTACAAGCGGCGCCATTTTAATGGCTTCAGGACGCGTACCAAAAATCGTCATAACTTTCCATTTCTTAGTCAATGTATTCACGCCTTCCAACTCATTTTGTTCCGAATAGACGATCGCCTGCATCGCCAAGTCCTGGGACTATGTAGCCTTTTTCATCCAATTTCTCATCAAGTGCAGCGATGAAAATATCTACATCAGGATGTGCATCGGTCATTGCTTTTACACCTTCAGGCGCGGCAATCAGACACATGAATGTAATGTGTTTTGCTCCACGGCTTTTCAATGAATTGGCCGCTGCAATTGCGGATCCGCCTGTTGCAAGCATAGGATCGACAAGGATGAAGTTACGTTCTGATACGTCTGAAGGCAGTTTCACATAGTATTCAACCGGCTGTAATGTTTCAGGATCACGGTAAAGTCCGATATGCCCTACTTTTGCTGCCGGAATCAGTTTAAGGATGCCATCCACCATTCCGATTCCTGCACGCAAAATCGGTACGATACCGAGTTTTTTACCTGCAAGAACGTTCGATTTGGACTTACAAACCGGTGTTTGAATTTCCACTTCATGAACAGGAAGGTCGCGCGTAATTTCATATGCCATAAGTGTTGCCACTTCGTCGACGAGTTCACGGAATTCTTTTGTTCCTGTGTTGATGTCACGTATGTACGTTAGTTTATGCTGAATAAGCGGATGATCAAATACATGTATTTTCGGCATTGGTTTTCGCCCCTTTTCGGAATGTCCTGTTCATTATAACAGAAATGTTCTCGTTCTGGGATGCCTAACAACCGACTGCTCAATGTCTAACTATTCGGCAAGCAATCGGTCGACTTCTAGCAGTGGCATTGGCTTGTAATAATAGAACCCCTGTCCTATTTTACATAAAACAAGCCGCCATCAAATAGATAGCGGCTTGACTATTAGACGATTATGCGTAAAGAGGGAATTTATCCGTCAATGTCGCAACGCGTTCTAGAGCTTCTTTTTTCACAGCTTCGTCTTCATGGTTTTTCAAGACTTTAGCCATGATAGATGCGATTTCCTTCATTTCTTCTTCTTTGAAACCGCGTGTTGTAACCGCAGGAGTACCAAGACGGACACCTGAAGTAACGAATGGGCTTTCTGTATCGAATGGAATCGTGTTTTTGTTCACAGTAATGCCGACTTCATCCAATACTTTCTCTGCAATTTTACCTGTGATTTCAAGTGAACGCAGGTTAAGCAATACCAAATGGTTGTCTGTTCCGCCAGATACGATATCGACGCCTTCAGCGATAAGTGCTGCTGCAAGTGCTTTTGCATTGCTTTTCACTTGTTGGATATACGTTTTGAATTCTGGTTTCTGTGCTTCTCCAAATGCAACCGCTTTTGCAGCGATAACGTGCATCAATGGACCGCCTTGAACGCCTGGGAAGATTGACTTGTTAAGTTTTTTCTCGAATTCCTGTGTAGAAAGGATTAGTCCACCACGCGGTCCGCGCAATGTTTTATGTGTTGTTGAAGTAACAAAATGTGCATGTGGAACTGGGTTTTGGTGTTCGCCCACTGCAACAAGTCCTGCGATATGCGCCATATCAACGAATAGATATGCACCGACTTCATCTGCAATTTGACGGAACCTTGCAAAGTCAATTTCACGTGGGTATGCACTTGCACCCGCAACGATCATTTTCGGTTTGTGCTCAAGTGCTTTTTGACGGACATCGTCGTAGTCAATTAGCTCGTCCTCTTCGCCCACGCCGTAATCGACGAAGTTGTACAATTCGCCTGAGAAGTTAACTGGGCTTCCGTGCGTCAAGTGACCGCCGTGTGAAAGATTCATACCAAGAACTGTATCTCCAGGCTCAAGAACAGCAAAATAAACAGCCATATTCGCTTGTGCACCAGAGTGTGGCTGAACGTTTGCGTATTCCGCACCGAAAATTTCTTTTACTCGGTCGCGTGCAATGTTTTCAACAACGTCGACGTGTTCGCAACCGCCATAGTAACGTTTGCCTGGGTAGCCTTCTGCGTATTTGTTTGTCAAATATGATCCTTGTGCTTCCATAACTGCTTCTGTTACGAAGTTTTCGGATGCGATCAATTCGATATTAGATTGTTGACGCTTTTTCTCCGCCATAATTGCATCGTATACTGCTACGTCTTCACGTTGCACGTTACCCAATTTGTTCAATTCCATTTTTTCATTCCCCTTCACTATCATCTATTTTTTATTCGGTCTACAGTGGCCAGATGTAAACGCTTTATTCATACATTGCTCTAGTTCCACCAATCAACTTTGGCCGAGTTGTGGCTACCGACACATTTGCATTACCAACAGTTCGGATGGATGTACGCAATGGAACAGCTACTTGTTTCAAATGCATGCCGATCAGCGTTTGTCCTATATCGATACCAGCACTTGCGCTAATCTGCTCCACGACAACTGGATCATTCATATGCTGATAGGCATAGGCAGACATGGAACCACCCGCATTGATGACCGGAATGACTGAGACTGGTTCAAGCATGAACTTTTCAGCGACATGACGTTCAATTGTCAAAGCTCTATTAATGTGTTCGCACCCTTGGAATGCAAGAAATAATTTGTGTTTCTCAGCAAAGTCTTTCAGAGGTCCATATAGCGCTTCTCCGATTTCAAGCGCTCCTCCTGTACCAATTCGTTTGCCAGCAACTTCAGAAGTCGAACACCCTACGACGAATAGCGTACCTGAACGAAATTGCGTTTGTTCAGACATTTCCGCTAACAATTGTTCCAGTTGAAGCTTCCATAAATTCAAAGCGTCCACTTTTACCACCTGCTTTCTTGTGGTATTTAGACTGTCCAGCGCTGTTGAGGGCTAAACGGCCACCTGCGCTTTTTAGGTTGGCTAGCTCCGGCGCCTACGCTTTTCAGATTGTCCAGCTCCGGCGGCCAGACGCTCGGGTCATAAGTCAATCCCGCTGTGCGGCAAAGGGCGCCGCTTCGCAGGCTTGTCTTATGCCTGTCGCGTCTAAACGGCCGCCTACACTTTTCAGGATTCCAATTCCATAAGCTTTCCGATTCTTCGTTCGTGTCTTCCGCCTTCGAATTGTGTATCTAGCCAAGCCGCAGCTACTTCTCTGGCATGTCCTGGGCCGATGACGCGTTCGCCCATCGCGAGGATGTTTGAATCGTTATGTTGCCTTGTCGCTTTGGCACTGAAGACGTCATGGACAAGTGCACATCGAATTCCTTTTACTTTATTTGCTGCAATAGACATCCCGATGCCCGTTCCGCAAATAAGAATACCACGGTCAAATTCTCCCGATGCCACTCCATTTGCGACTGGTGCTGCAAAATCGGGGTAGTCCACGGATTCATCTGATTTGGGACCAAAATCTACAAACTCTAATGATAACTCTGACATTAATTTAATAATTTCATGTCGAAGATTGTTTCCGCCATGGTCTGAAGAAATCGCAATTTTCACAGGATCCCCCTTTTCATAATATACTCACAACTTATTCTATCAGATTTTCACAAAAAAAACACACCCCTCATGAAAATGGGCTGTATTTTTTAGTTGATATAGCATTCCGCCAAATGCACATGAAAGTTCCGGTATTATTTTGTACAATCGAAGCGGCTTATTACATCATATAGTTCCTCCGTAAGCCGAATTTCTTTTTTCCTTTTTCAGCCATTCCCTATTCCCCCGTCAGTTTGTGTTCGAGCACATCGATGATTTTCGACAACTCATTGAATGCCTGTCGGTAGGTTTCAAGATCGCCTCCAAATGGATCTTGGACGTCCCCCGTCAATGCCAATTCCGCATATCCTTTTATTGTAAATACCTTATCGTCTATTTCCGGATAGGAATTTACTAGGTTCTCCTTGTGCGATTGTGTCATCGTCAAAACAATATCTGCCCATTCCAGATTTTCTTCTGTTACTTCCTCCGAAACTGGGGTATAAGGCATGTCCGCTGATTCAATGAGCGTTTTCGCATTCAATGAAATCGGCCAGCCATCGCGTGCATAAACGCCAGCCGAGCGAACAGACACATTGTTAATTGCTTTTGATCGAAGAATCGCTTCCGCCATTGGGCTTCTGCATGTATTTCCTGTACATATAAAATAAACATTCACTTCTATTACCTTCTCTCTTTAGATTAGCTGATTCTTGTGAATAAAGAAACTGTGAATTTCAACGAAAACATGACATTATCCCTAAAACTAGTAAAGCCAAACCTGCTATTCGTCTCAGTACTTTTCCGTTTTTTAGACCCATATGCCCCTTTATCCGCAGAGCTGCATATGAAAAGACAAACGTGAAAAAACCAGATGCAAGTATGAACAGTGTTTTATCCATCTGAAGCATACCAAATGAAACACTGACTGAAAAGGCATCTACACTCACTGCAAATGCGATAAACAATGGCGGAATTTGTTGAGAAGAGGATTTTTTTTCATCCGCTTGCAACAGCATATGTATGCCGATCAAACTGAGCATTACGCCTGATAAAATGCTGCTCCAGACTGTAAATATATGCGCTGACAGTTCTCCCGTTATAAATCCTAGAAAAGGAAATACCATATTAAGAAATGATGTCCATAGCGCTAAAACAAATTTCCCTCTTTTAATTTGTAGGAAAGAATAGATTACAATAACGTCCAAGGTTGTTATTCCAGCCGCGAAAACTTCTTCCAAAGTAAAACCTCCCCTAAATCAGCATCAGTCAATCTTATGCGGATTTAAGGGAGGTCATTCGTAAGCATTCAGTTGATATATCTTTTACCTTCGGCGGCTTTCATTAACCGATTCATAACAGCAGCACCTACTCCAGACATGTCCGTCTCGACAGCAAGAATAATATCCGCATCGGTCAAATCACATTTACGGAGTGCTGCGTACAAATTTGTCGCCATTGCTTCATTATCCTGCGCGGGACCGACTGAAAAAAACCAATCCGCACCCAAGGCACCTAGATCATCATGCCCGATAAACGCGACTTTCTTGCCCTCAGCCTGAAGGGTATCGACTGCTTTACTAATGCCTTCAGCTTCGTTGTTGATAATGTACAGAGGTGCTTCAGGTGCATAATGCAAATACTTCATGCCGGGTGAACGCGGCGCTTGTTCACCGACGACTGTATTCTCCGATACTACTGGACCAATGATGCTTTCTATCATTTCCTGTGTAATACCACCTGGCCGTAGAATTGTAGGCGGAACTGTCGTCATGTCCAGTACTGTCGATTCAACTCCGACACCGGTTTGACCACCATCTAAAATGAGGGGAATGAGACCGTTCAAATCTTTGTAAACGTGAGCTGCCTCTGTTGGACTCGGTTTTCCGCTTCGATTGGCACTTGGTGCTGCTAACGGTTCTCCGAGCGCACGTAAGAGTTCCAGTGCAACGGGATGATCAGGCATACGGATTGCGACTGTTTCAACACCTGGAGTTACATTCGCGGCTATCACACCGGGAATTTTATGAAACACAAGTGTCAGCGGACCAGGCCAATAAGCATCCATCAGTTTTTCTGCATTTCCTGCAATAGCCGATGCATAGGTGTGAACTTGTTCTTTTTGACCAATATGTACGATTAGCGGATTGTCTGATGGCCTTCCTTTTGCTTCGAAGATTCTCTGTACGGCTTGTTCATCAGTTGCCATCGCACCTAAGCCATATACCGTCTCCGTCGGGAACGCAACGACACCGCCATTTTTTAATATATCCACAGCCTGTTCATAGTTTTTTTTGTTATCCAGAATGTTATCCACTGAAGTTAAAATCGTTTTCATACACTAATCCTCCACTTATACACATTTCCCTGAGTTTATCCACAAAAATAGTTGATAACTTTATGCGAAAAGACTTTTTATCCACTCCCAAACAAAGAAAGTGACTTTTTCCTCTTCTTCCTCTTTTACTTCTACTTCTACTGCTTTTTCGGGTTTATCGGGAAAACAGATTTTCGGAAATAACTCACACCACCAATTATCCCCACGTCCACTGCCAATCGTCAAAATGTATGCATCATATTCCGCTTGTGGAGCAATCATTAGCCCTGAGCGTTTAGGTGGAAACAAAGCATTTTTACGAATCAATGAAACATCTGCTCCATTTGACATCGAATTGGCAATGTCTAGAATTGTGATTTCAAGTGCTGCTAAGTTATCCCCAAGCTCTTGTTTCGTTCGTGACTTATTTACAGCCTCTTCGATAAGCGGCTGTATTTTTTGTTGAATATCACTTTTCACTTGCTGGTCGGCTGGTGCATTGGAATCAGCCAACAACCTAAATCGGATTGATTGTTCATCGTCGCCTGCTTCCGCGAACACCGTTATAAAAGACTGAATAATAATGAGCACAATAATGAATTCAATATAAGGGAGCACTTTTTGACCTATTGTTTTCGTTCTCCTAATCTCATAGTCTGGTAACATCGCTATCCCCTCCTACTCTGCATTGTTGCCAGAGTTAGGGAGATTTATTCACGAGTCTCGCAAAATATGATTCGGTCTTTGCCGTTGATATCTTTTACCGTCTCCACTGTCGCTTTCGGAAATGCTACTTTAAATAGGTTGTGCACAGCAGTTCCTTGCAGAAAACCGATTTCAACTGCAATGAGAAAAGGTGTATTCATAAGCGGCGGTAAGCTTTCAGCAAGCCTTCTGTAAAAGTAGAGGCCGTCTTCATCCGCAAACAAAGCATTATGCGGCTCGTGGTTGAGTACGTTGCCAGACATGGACGCAGCTTCCTCATGTGCAATGTAAGGCGGATTCGATAAGACGACATCCCACTTTTCTCCTGCAATCGGAGCGGTTAAATCGCCATGCAGGAAAGTAACGGCGGCATCATTCGCATTCGCGTTATGTTCAGCAATTGTTAGTGCTTCTTTACTGATGTCTGTTGCTGTAACGCTTGCTTCTGGCCATTCTTTTTTGAATGAAACTGCAATAGCGCCACTGCCGGTTCCAATATCCGCAACGCTGATTGTTTTACTACTGAAGATTTTACGCGCTTTAGCGAGTGCACCATAAACGAGTTCTTCCGTTTCAGGTCGAGGGATTAAAACATTTTCATTTACTTTAAATGTGTAACCGTAAAAACCTTCTTCACCAATTACATATTGAACAGGTTTTCCTTCGAGCAGTTCGGCGGTTTTATCCCAAAATGCAGAATGCTGGTCGACTGTAAGTTGTTGTTGTATATCGGCAAATAAAGTAGCTCTGGATTTTTGCGTAACAAATTCCATTAGAAGTTGTGCAGCATGCGGTTCGAGTCCAGTTTCCTCCAATAAAGAAGAAGCCCGCTGGAGAGCTTCATAAATTTTTTCAGTCATTGCGATCCAAACTTTCCAGACGAAATGCTTGTTCTTCCATGATCAATGCGTCGATTACTTCATCCAGTTTGCCTTCAATAATCTGATCGAGTTTCTGAATCGTCAGGCCGATGCGATGATCGGTCACTCGGTTTTGCGGGAAGTTGTACGTGCGGATTCGCTCTGAACGATCCCCTGTACCCACTGCAGATTTTCTCTTTTCATCGTACTCATCTTGTATTTCGCGTGTGAATTTATCGGAAACACGAGCTCGTAATACTTTCATTGCTTTTTCTTTATTTTTAATTTGTGATTTTTCATCTTGAATGGATACTGTAATTCCTGTTGGTAAATGCGTAAGTCGAACCGCGGACATTGTTGTATTGACGGACTGGCCTCCAGGACCGGATGATGCGAATGTATCGGTTCTGATGTCTTTTTCATGGATGACGATTTCGACTTCTTCCGCTTCTGGAAGACACGCGACGGTTGCGGTCGATGTATGTGTCCGCCCGCCCGATTCAGTTTCAGGTACCCGCTGCACGCGGTGTGCTCCGTTTTCATATTTCAACTTCGAATAGGCACCATTGCCGTTAATGAGGAAAATAATTTCTTTAAAGCCACCAAGTTCTGTCGGGGAAGAATCCAAGACGTCCACTTTCCAGTGATTCATCTCCGCGTAGCGGCTGTACATACGGAATAAGCTACCCGCAAACAGTGCTGCTTCGTCGCCTCCAGCTGCCCCTCGGATTTCCATAATAACGTTTTTCTTGTCATTCGGATCTGTCGGAACGAGCAATAGTTTTAACTTTTCTTCATAAGACTCGATTTGATCATCCAGCTCAGAAATTTCCATTTTGACAAGTTCTTTCATGTCATCGTCAAGATGCTCATTCAACATTTCTTTGGCACTTTTATGTTCTGCTACTGCATGTTTATACGAGCGATACGTCTCGACCTTTTCCTGTAGACCGGATTGTTCAATCGAATACTCACGGAGCTTGGTCATGTCGCTCACTACGTCTGGATCACTAAGCATTTCATTCAGCTGGTCGTATCTATCTTCTACTGCTTGAAGCCTATCAAACATTATGGACACCTCATTTTCAGGACTGATTTGTACGTTCATTGTACGGGAATTCTTGGTTTAAATACAGTTATTTCACTGGAACTAAAGGTTCGTTGAAGGTTTGGATGAAGTTCTAATTGTAGACCCTTCTTTTAAAGGTTACGGCAATGCACAAGACATCAATTACGCCTCGGCGTAATTGATGTCCAGATTTTGAATCGAGCTTGCTCGATTGACTCCTTTCAAAATCTGTGACATCCGCCGGAGGCTTTATCAGGGAGGAATTGAACTTCATTCCTCCTCGTTCAGCGGGCGTTCGGACACCCGCTGAACAGGAAAATAAAACCGCATTCATCTCCCACCTATGGAAGTGAGAGATGAATGCTGAATAAAGATAAAAGCCCGCCCGATACTACCGGACGGGCATACTCGCTATTATCCTTTTACAATCGCTGCAGCTGTAACACCATTTGGTACTTCGTGGTGTTGGCGACATCTTGGCTCGTACGCTTCCGAAGCTCCCACCAGAATGACAGGATCGTCGTAGCCGGCGGGCGTGCCGTTGATGAGACGCTGGGTTCTACTGGAAGGCGAACCACATACCGTGCAAACCGCTTGCAGTTTGGTCACGTGTTCAGCAACTGCCATTAGACGCGGCATTGGTCCGAATGGTTCACCGCGGAAATCCTGGTCGAGTCCGGCAACAATGACGCGGAATCCTCGATCAGCCAATCCCATTACCAAGTCAACGATTCCTTCGTCGAAAAATTGTGCTTCATCGATAGCAATCACATCGTAGTCATCTGAGACGAACTCTTTGATGTGGTTTGAGTCGGCAACGGGGTTCGCGATGACAGTTGTCCCATCATGGCTGACAACCGCTTCTTCACTATAGCGGTCATCGATTTCCGGTTTGAATACTGCTATTTTCTGTTTGGCGAATTGCGATCTTCTTATGCGCCTTATGAGTTCCTCGGATTTCCCTGAGAACATGCTGCCGCAAATCACTTCAATCCAACCACCTTGCATAGTTACGTACATGTGAATCTCCTTCCGGTTTTGCATCTATGTAGTGCTTACTAAAATGTCTTTGGACTATTTATCATACCCTAAAAGAAGTTCAACTTGACGTCTTTTTTTAACGTTGGGATGTGTTAGAGGATTTTAATATGTTTTTCTCAAAAGAAATACCCGCCCGGCGCATGTGCACCTGACGGGTATTGAGCAGATCTTACTCTTGGCCTTCTTCTTCGCGGCCTTCTTCTTTGAGACCATATTTTTTGTTGAAGCGGTCGACACGTCCGTCCGCTTGAGCAAATTTCTGGCGTCCAGTGTAGAATGGGTGGCATTCATTACAAACTTCAATGCGGATATCTTCTCTTACAGAACCTGTTTCAAATGTGTTACCACATGAACAAGTAACAGTTGCTACTTTATAAGCTGGGTGAATTGCTGCTTTCATCAATCTCTCTCCTTTCGCCCTGAACCATCTGGAACAGAGTTGTATTATAAGACTGATGCCTTACGCGGCCCGTGTTCGTCAACCGCATATGCACGCAGATATTATTTAAGTTACCTCAGATATTATAACAAGTTTATTTTGTAGATGCAACTATTTTAATTAACGAAGAGATCCCATTGAATTTGCTTCTCATAATACATAGAATGAAATAGATATCCTGCTATTACCGCTACGGCGCTTTGTGGATGCCTCCCGCGAGGAAGCCAAGTAGAAGACCGCTACTCGTCTTCTCGCTTCGGCTACCACGAAGTCGCGCCTTCGCTGGATAGTCTATATAAGAAAGCGTATTTCGTTATCGGGGATGAAATCTTTTGCAACTTGTAGTCCCATAAATCGATAGAATGCATTAAAAAAACAGTCCCAATAGATGGAGATAATTAGAAATCCTCTAATACCGCTTCGGCGCTTTGTGGATGCCTCCCGCGAGGAAGCCAAGTAGAAGACCACTACTCGTCTTCTCGCTTCGGCTACCACGAAGTCGCACCTGCGCTGGTTGGTCATATAAGAAAGCACAGTTCATTATCTAGGATTAGATCTACAACCTATAGTGCCATTTATCAAGAGAATATGATCAATATGCTTCCCATATTTTGGAAATGGGCAAACCTTAAAAGCGGGGGTAGCGCCCGAAATTGTATCTTCGGGCGCATTGAAAATGGATAGAGAAGAATCTATTCTTTCATTATAAAAAACAAGCGCACTTTTCCTTTGACCATTATCAGGGAGCGACAGACAAATAACGGTAACAGGATTACCGAAAAGAGCGCCAAACTTAGTGACGAAGTCACTAAGTTTGGCGCTTGTTTTGACGGTAATTGTGTAGCGTTATCTTTGTCCAAAGCGAACCGATAAAAGGTCAACGGAAGTCCGCTACTCACTCTCTCGTCTTTTCGCTTCGGATACTACATAAAAAGCGCATACGCTCACATTATAA
Organism: Sporosarcina sp. Y838; assembly: GCF_056786515.1. Taxonomy (NCBI): domain Bacteria; kingdom Bacillati; phylum Bacillota; class Bacilli; order Caryophanales; family Caryophanaceae; genus Sporosarcina; species Sporosarcina sp. Y838. The sequence continues at coordinate 371,957 of NZ_JBXCJD010000002.1, forward strand.
TGCACTTACTTGTTCAACTAATATTAGCTTAATTCGTTTATAACAGCCCTTTGCCGTTGCGGTGGGCTTTCATCTCATCATTGAGCTTATCGAAGAATTCTTCGTTTGTTTTTGTGAGACGTAGTTTTTTCAAGAAGCGCTCTGCGAAGTCGTGCGAATCGGAAAATGTTTTCCGAATGGCCCATAACTTTTCAAGCTGGTCTGCAGGAATGAGTAACTCCTCTTTCCGTGTACCTGAGCGACGAATATCAAGTGCCGGGAAGATGCGTCGTTCTGCAAGATGGCGATCCAGATGTAATTCCATATTACCCGTCCCTTTGAATTCTTCATAAATGACTTCATCCATACGTGAACCTGTGTCGATTAAAGCCGTCGCAAGAATCGTTAGACTGCCGCCTTCTTCCAAGTTTCGAGCTGCCCCGAAAAATCGTTTTGGTCGATGAAAAGCAGCCGGATCAATACCACCGGACAGTGTACGTCCGCTTGACGGAATGACAAGGTTATACGCTCGTGCAAGTCGTGTAATGGAATCCATTAGGATGATAACGTCTCTTTTATGTTCTACGAGTCTCATAGCTCGTTCCAATACTAGTTCCGCAACTTTAACATGATTTTCCGGTAATTCATCGAATGTGGAACTGACGACATCCGCCTTAACGGAACGTTCGATGTCAGTCACTTCTTCCGGTCTTTCATCGATGAGCAGGACAATCAGTTCAGCATCGGGATGATTTAATGTAATAGAATTTGCAATTTCTTTCAATAACAATGTTTTTCCGGCTTTTGGCGGAGCGGCAATTAATCCACGCTGACCGAAACCGACCGGTGAAATTAAATCCATAATACGTGTCGACAGCTTCAAAGGATCCACTTCAAGCTTAATATGACGGTCCGGATAGAGCGGTGTCAGTGCTGGGAAGTGCACCCGTTCACGCGCAACTTCAGGATCTTCACCGTTGACCGCTTCCACTTGCAAGAGGCCGTAGTAGCGTTCCGATTCTTTTGGTGGTCGGACTTTCCCACTCACTTTATCTCCGTTTCTGAGATCGAAACGACGGATTTGTGAAGCGGATATATAAATGTCTTCAGAACTCGGTGAATAGTTAATTGGGCGAAGGAAGCCATAGCCTTCCGACTGGATGATTTCGAGGACACCTTCCATGAAAAAGTACCCTTCTTGTTCAGCTCTTGATTTCAATATAGCAAAAATAAGTTCTTTTTTTGTCAATTTGCTGTAATAAGCAATTTTATATTCTTTTGCGAGGGCATATAACTCTTTTAAAGTCATATTTTCCAACGCTGATATTGTTAACACTGTCATATTCGGCACCACTCTTTACGTTAATGGGTTTAATTTTGAGGTTAAATAAGGAAGGGTAATTACAATAATAATTCCAAGGGTTCACTTTGAAAGGACTTGGATATATATATAGGCACTCCCTATGTAAGCGAAAATGCCCGGCATGTGGCCGGGCGATGAGCTCCATCAGTCTTGCATGACAAGCAGAGGTTTTTTCTCCATACTGTGACGACCTTCAACGAAACGAATTGTACCTGATTTTGAACGCATGACAAGTGAATGCGTTTCACTATATCCGCCTTTGAATTGTACGCCGCGAAGAAGTTCTCCGTCGGTTACACCCGTAGCAGCGAATATCGCGTCATCACCTTTGACAAGGTCATCCATGTAAAGCACTTTGTCGACGTCAATCCCCATTTTGAGGCAACGTTCGCGTTCAGCGTCGTTCGAAGGAACGAGACGACCTTGAATTTCTCCGCCGAGGCATTTTAATCCGACTGCAGCGATAACGCCTTCCGGTGCACCGCCCAGTCCGAATAGAATGTCCACGCCAGTTTCATCGAATGCTGTATTAATGGCAGCTGCAACGTCACCGTCATTGATGAGTTTAATGCGAGCGCCCGCGGCACGAATTTCTTCGATAATTGCTGCATGACGTTCTCTGTCCAGAACTGTTGCGACAACGTCACCGATGTCTTTATTTTTAGCTTTGGCTACTGCCATAAGGTTTTCCGTCACGGTAGCGTCAATACTGACTTTCCCAACAGATTCCCGTCCGACAGCGATTTTGTCCATATACATATCTGGTGCATTCAAAAGATTTCCTTTATCCGCAATTGCAATGACTGCTAACGCGTTCCAGCCGCCTGCTGCGACAATATTCGTGCCTTCTAGAGGATCTACTGCAACGTCCACTTCTGGACCCACACCAGTACCCAGTTTTTCACCAATGTATAACATTGGTGCTTCGTCCATTTCGCCTTCACCAATCACGACAATACCTTGCATCGGAATTGTGTCGAAAACAGTACGCATTGCTGTTGTTGCAGCGTCGTCCGCTTCGTTTTTCAAACCGCGTCCCATCCAGCGTGAAGCTGAAACTGCCGCCGCTTCTGTGACTCGAACTAATTCCATCGATAAACTGCGTTCCATTTATGTTCCCCCTGATGGACGGTTTCAACCGTCATTATTGCCATTCTGATTAATTATAGCATATTTATTTTTTAAACTTACTAGCTCATTCTCTAACGACGGCTTCCTCCGAAACCGATGTTTTACGAATATCGGCACCGATTCCCTGAAGTTTTTCTATAAGCGAACCGTATCCACGCTCGATATGTTGGATTTCCTGAACTTCTGTTACTCCGTCGGCAATAAGTCCTGCAATAACAAGTGCAGCGCCAGCTCGTAGATCGGACGCGCTGACAGTTGCCGCTTGGAGTGGCGTCGGTCCAGCAAGTATAGCTGAACGTCCTTCGACACGAGAATCAGCATTCATCCTGCGAAGTTCGTCAATATGTTTAAATCTGGCAGAATAAACCGTATCCGTAATGACTGAAGGTCCAGCTGCTTGTGTGAGCAACACGGAAAACGGCTGTTGAAGATCCGTCGGAAAACCTGGATAGACAAGTGTTTTTACATCCACTGCCTGTAGATTCCTCGATTTCGGAATGAAAATCTGTTCTTCACCTTCGACAACGTCGACACCCATTTCCCGTAGTTTCGCTGTAAGCGCCTCGACATGGAAAGGTATGACATTCTCTATAGTTACGCCATCGCCTGCTGCAGCCGCCAAAATCATGAAAGTTCCCGCTTCAATACGATCTGGAATGATGGTATGTCGCGTTCCGTGGAGTTTTTCCACACCATCAATTCGAATGACATTTGTCCCGGCACCTTTTATTTTAGCACCCATATTGGAAAGTAGTGTAGCTACGTCAACAATTTCAGGCTCTTTCGCTGCATTTTCGATTGTCGTGCGACCTGTCGCAAGAACCGCTGCAAGCATAATATTAATCGTAGCGCCTACGCTGCTGACGTCTAGATAGATTTTTGCGCCCCGCAATTCTTCCGCACGTAAATATATCGCACCATGTTCGTTTGTCACTTTTGCACCAAGCGCTTCAAAACCTTTAATATGCTGATCAATGGGTCGGGGTCCTAAAAAACAACCGCCTGGAAGTCCGATGACTGCGTGTTTGAATCGGCCTAGCATTGCACCCATCAAATAGTAGGAAGCACGAAGTTTTTTTACATTACCGTTTGGAAGCGGCATTGCTATCATTTCTGTCGGATCAATCGTCATTGTCCCTTTATCGAAATTAACTTTTCCGCCGATGTCTTCCAGTAATGCTTGAAGCGTTGCAACATCCGATATTTCGGGCAACCCTTCGATTGTTACGATAGAATCAGCCAGTATGGAGGCCGGGATAAGTGCAACTGCACTGTTTTTGGCGCCGCTCACTTTTATGGTTCCTTGCAATGGTTTGCCGCCTGTTACTTTATAAACGTCCATATTACTCTCCTTTGGTGAGTCACTTATTCTTTCTAGTTTCCCAGTCCGCAAGAAAAGCTTCGATCCCTTTATCTGTGAGTGGGTGCTTGAAAAGTTGTGTCAACACATTGAAAGGTGTCGTTGCAATATCGGCACCGCTTAGCGCGGCATCCGTAATGTGTTGCGGACTGCGGATTGACGCAGCGATGATTTCTGTTTTTATGTTATGGATTGTGAATATGTCTGCAATCGTAGAGACTAAAGCCATACCATCCTGTCCTATATCGTCAAGTCTGCCGAGGAACGGAGAAACATATGTTGCTCCCGCACGTGCAGCAAGAAGCGCTTGGTTTGCACTGAAGATTAGCGTAACGTTCGTTTTGATGCCTTCTTGTGAAAAGACCGAACACGCTTTCAGTCCTTCAGGTGTCATCGGTAATTTCACCGTGATGTTCGGGGCGATTTTTGCTAATTCGCGACCTTCCCTAATCATACCTTCTGCGTCAAGTGCGATCACTTCCGCACTTACTGAACCAGGGACAAGTGCTGAAATTTCTCGCAATCTGTCATGGAATGGTACGTCTTCTTTTGCAACGAGTGAAGGATTCGTCGTAACGCCGGACAAAATGCCCCAACTATGTGCTTCTTTTATTTCATCAAAGTTTGCTGTATCTATGAAAAACTTCATGAATGAATTCCCCCTTGGTGTTTGTGGTTTTGCTTGGAGTGCTGTAGTGCGGGTGGTGCTTGTGGAAGGCTCTTTTCGCTAGCGAAAAAGCCCTGAAAAAGCCATATGCTTTGAAAATAAGGAGATGCATCATTGCAGATGCTTCTCCTCTTTGTTTTAGTGTTATGTGGTTACGCTTTTTGCGAGCTGCCGAATTCGCGCATTTTGCCGATGACCGTTTTTTTGATGGCATCCCGCATTGGCGTTAAGAATTTACGTGGGTCGTATACTTCAGCATCTGCCGTAAGTTTTTCACGGATCGCTTTTGTACCTTGGATTTGATTTTCCGTATTGACGTTAATTTTTGCCGTTCCAAGTGACACAGCGCGTTGAATGTCATGTAGCGGAATCCCTGTTCCACCGTGGAGCACTAGTGGTAAATCAGATTGCTTCGAAATTTCTTCCATTTCCTCGAAACCAAGGTTTGGTTCGCCTTTATAAGGTCCATGAACGGACCCTAATGCTGGCGCAAGACAATCAATTCCTGTCTTATCGACAAGCTCTTTACATTCTGCAGGATCTGCATAGATGACGCCATCCGCGATGATATCGTCTTCCTGGCCACCGACTACGCCCAGCTCTGCTTCTACAGAAACGCCGCGTTCATGAGCAAAATCAACTACTCTTTTCGTAATTTCAATATTTTCAGCTAGCGATTTTGATGAAGCGTCAATCATGACAGAAGTAAACCCAGCTTCAATCGCTTCTTTACATTTTTCAAAACTCGAACCATGATCGAGATGAATAGCGACTGGAACAGTAACTTGATAATCATGCATCAGGCCTTTTACCATATGTACAACAGTCGTGAAGCCGCCCATATAACGTGCTGCACCTTCAGATACACCAAGAATAACCGGTGATTGTTCTTCCTGCGCTGCTTGTAAAATGGCTTGCGTATATTCAAGGTTGTTCAAATTGAACTGACCTATTGCATATCCTTCTTTTTTGCCTTTAATCATCATTTCTTTCATGGAAACAAGTGACATGTGAATTCCTCCTCAGGTTATGGAAAGCTATTTTCTTTTCAGCCTGCTCTTATGAATTAGCTCTGTTAGAACGAATTATGTGTATGTTTATACCTTATATACCTCTATTATCATAACAAAAACAGACAGTGTTTACCACTGTCTGTTTTGTCAACTTCCAAAAACTGCATTTACCGCATCACGGACTTCGTAAATATCGAATGGCTTTGTAAAATATTTAACTGCTCCCGTTTTCAGCGCATCTTCCGTCAATTCAATTTCCCCGTATGCGGTCATCATGATAACTGGAATTTCTGGCCAGCCCAATTTTATCCTTTTTAATACTTCCAGCCCATCAATTCCTGGCATTTTCATATCAAGCAGGACACAGTCTGGAACTTCTAACTCCACTTCACGTAGTGCCTCCATACCATTTGCGGCGAGTACTGTCTTAAAACCTTCTCGGCTAAAAACTTCATCAAGCAGAAGCCGAATCCCTTTTTGATCATCTACGATTAAAAGTTTTTTCAATTATCACTCCTACTTTCTAAGTAGCTATTTATAACTGTTATTAATAACTATTTGACATATAAGTATAATATCCTTCTTTTAAGTCGAATTATTGTAATTTGCTTTCCATCCACATAATTCTATAATGGGATGGAGGTGTTCATATTGAAAATGTTAACAACACAAATTAGTGGGCTTCTCCAGCGCATTGCCGGAAACGGTGAAGCGTCAATTGAAGAGACTGCACGTCTTCTTGCGCAAGCGACAATTGGAGAAGGCCGCATAATTATTGCGGGATTTGGTGAAATGACTGCTGTTATTGAAACCGCAATTCATGGTGCAGAACCACTACACGGTGCCGTTTCTTACGATAATGAGATGGGCATTGGAAAAGCTGATAGATTTTGGCTATTAACGCGTTCTGCGTCGGATGCAAAAGCGCTTGAGTTGGCACGCTTTCTCGCAGAACGATTCATCCCGTTCGCAGTTCTCGCTGCAGAAAAGGCCGGTATTGGCAACGAACTCGATGATTTAGCCTATACGTATATATCGACTGGTCTAACACGAGGCCTGCTACCCGGTGATAATGGAGAGCGAATCGTTCAACCTCACGCGCTAGCTGCCTTGTTTGTTTACGAAGCTGTGAAGCTCGCTTATGACGAAATGATTTCGGATGAAGATTGACTGATAAAAAAGCGGCACATTGACGTAATTTCAGTCGATGTGCCGCTTTTTTGGTTTTGTAGATGAGCAGATTCATTTTCTTACCTAATTCCTTACTCTTTTCCAGCAATTACCGCTTTAACGAATTCGCGGAATAACGGTTGGGGACGTGTTGGGCGTGATGCAAATTCCGGATGGAAAGAGACGCCGATGAAGAACGGGTGGTCCTTCAATTCGATAATTTCAACAAGCCGATCATTTGGGCTGATACCCGAAATAATCATACCTGCTTCTTCGAATTGCTCGCGGAATTCATTGTTAAATTCATAACGGTGACGGTGACGTTCGTAAATCAACTCTTCGCCGTATGCACCACTCGCTTTTGTACCTTCTTTCAATTTACACGGATAGGCACCTAAACGGAAATAATCTTCCGCAATCCCATTGCTCTCAGCCGGGCTTTCGAAAATTTGATTTTTGGTCTCTTTATCGAATTCAACAGAATGAGCGTTTTCAATCCCCATTACATTGCGTGCATATTCAACTGCAGCCAATTGCATGCCTAGGCTGATTCCGAAGAAAGGCACATTATGTGTACGCGCATATGTGATTGCTTCAATTTTGCCATCGATTCCGCGATTGCCAAATCCTCCAGGTACAAGAATCCCGTCGACATCTGATAATATTTCATTTGCATTTTCTGCTGTAACTTCTTCAGAATTAATCCATTTCATTTCAATATCCGTGTCAAAGTCATAACCTGCATGGCGAAGTGCTTCAACTGCAGAGATATACGCATCCTGCATTTCAACATATTTCCCAACAAGTCCAATACGGATTTTTTTCGAAAGGGATTTCACTTTACGAACCAATGCTTCAATCTCTGTCATATCCGGTTCTTTCGTCTCAAGCTCAAGGAAGTCAACTACGATTTTATCCATATTTTGTTCGTGCAAACGCAGAGGAACTTCATAAAGCGATTCAGCATCAAGGGCTTCAATAACTTCTTCCGGTTTGATGCTGGCAAACAATGCAATTTTGTCTTTCATATCTTTCGGTACCGGGTGTTCACTGCGAACTACGATTAAATTCGGTTGGATACCTAGACTTCTTAGTTCTTTAACACTGTGTTGTGTTGGTTTCGACTTCATTTCTCCAGCCGCATGCAAGTAAGGAATGAGTGTGTTATGGATGTACATAACATCACTTTTACCAAGATCTGTCTTCATCTGACGGATGGCTTCTAAATATGGAAGCGATTCGATGTCGCCGACGCTACCGCCAATCTCTGTGATGACGACGTCTGCATTTGTCTCTTTTCCTGCACGTATAAGCAAGCCTTTTATTTCATTTGTAATATGGGGAATAACTTGGACAGTTGCTCCATTATAATCACCACGGCGTTCTTTTTTTAGTACGGATGAATAGACTTTCCCCATCGTAACGTTTGAGAATTTGTTCAATTTAATGTCGATGAAGCGTTCATAATGGCCAAGATCCAGATCCGTTTCCGCCCCGTCTTCTGTCACAAAAACCTCACCGTGCTGCAAAGGACTCATCATCCTAGGGTCAACATTAATGTATGGATCGAATTTCTGAATTGTAACTTGAAGTCCCCGACTTTTCAACAAACGACCAAGTGATGCTGCGTTAATGCCTTTACCAAGTGACGAGACTACGCCGCCGGTTACAAAAATAAATTTAGTCATGTGCAATTCCTCCATTTTTCTCTTTACTTACTAAAAAAATAAAAAAGCGCCCCATCTGTAGACAATAATCTACAGGAGGAGCGCATATATACTGATTCTTGTCCTTTTAAGGAGCCCAGTAAAATCTTATAGTTTCGGAAGCGTGAAGTCAAGTAATTATTCCTCTTCTTCTTCTTCTTCCTCTTCTTCATCATCAAGTTCTACATCATCGGGAATGATTTCAAGGTCATCATCAGGTTCGAGAAGGTCCACTTCAATTTCAACGACCTCTTCATCTTCTTCATCGTCGTCGTCGTCATCGTCGTCATCATCGTCATCGTCGTCGTCTTCGAGCAGTTCATCGAATTCTTCGTCGAACAACTCATCCTCGTCGTCTTCGTCCTCAATGATATCCTCATCTTCAAGCACAACTTTTTTCTTTTTCTTCTTCTTGCGTACTTTTACGACTGGAGCTGTTTCTACTTCTATCTGATCGACCGGATACCATTCACGTAATCCCCAGCGATTATCATTGATGGCAAGGAATCTTCCGTCAATATTCATGTCCGTGTAGAACTGTTGCAACTTTGTTCTCATTGCACGTTCTGTTACACCGTTCAGTTTACGGACTGCGTCCATCAGCTGAAGTAATGTAAGCGGCTCTTTTCTTTCAGCCAAAACTGCATATGCGATGTCTATCATTGATTCTTCAAACAGTTGATCTTTTGTCATTTCACGGATATTCAATAAACACACGTCCTTTCTATAAAGCAAAACTTCAATTAGCGGGATAAAAACAAACATACTTATCATTATAAACAATACCGTACGGAATATGCTACAATCTTTTACTCTTTTTAAAGTATAGGATTTCTTTCACACAAATAAACCCCAAATATACTCCAGTAAGTAAGAATGGGATGGCTCCTAATCCTTTATCATACAGAAAAAAGATAAGAGTGACAAGGATGACTATGATTATTACATGGTGATACATTTTCATCCCTGCACCCCTTCCAGCCATTCTACCCATTATACGTGGAAATAACAGCCAATATCCATTAAAACGAAAAGTTTTTAGAATGTGTGCAGGTATTAATGCTTAATATGACAAGAAAATCCGTGCTAACCGAAGTTTGCACGGATTTGTGTCTGCTTTAGACCTACAGGTTGTAAATTATGAAGTGTTCCTTTGTTGGCCAGCTGCAGCGGCCAGCCTCTCGGGTCGCTTCAGCTTATCTGATAAAGGCAAAGGACGCCTTTTTCAGATAACCCTCCAGTAGGGCGGGATTGAACTCCATCCCGCCTACCTGTCGAGGCTTAACGGCCGCTTCCGCTTTTCGTATTACATATTCCTTCTATATTGTCCGCCTACTTCGTAGAGGGCGTTTGTGATTTGGCCTAGGCTTGCTACTCTTACTGAGTCCATAAGTTGTTCGAAGATGTTGCCGCCTGAGACTGCTACTTCTTTTAGTTTTTGTAAGGCTGCTTCGGTTTGGTCTTCGTGTTTTGTTTTGAATGCACGTAAGTTGATGATTTGTGTTTCTTTTTCTTGTTGTGTGGCACGTGCGATTTCCATGTTGTCGACGTCTTCTGAAGATGGTGGGTTCGGGTTCAGGTAGGTGTTGACGCCGATGATTGGCAATTCTCCTGAATGTTTTTTCATTTCATAGTGCATGGATTCTTCTTGAATTTTACCGCGTTGGTATTGTGTTTCCATTGAACCGAGCACGCCGCCGCGGTCGTTGAGGCTTTCGAATTCCTGTAGAACCATTTCTTCGACGAGGTCCGTCAATTCTTCGACGATGAATGCCCCTTGGAGCGGGTTTTCGTTTTTGGATAGACCGTGTTCGCTTGTAATGATCATTTGAATTGCCATTGCACGACGGACTGATTCTTCCGTTGGTGTTGTAATTGCTTCGTCGTAAGCATTCGTGTGTAGCGAGTTACAGTTGTCCTGCAGAGCCATAAGTGCTTGTAACGTAGTACGGATATCGTTAAAATCAATTTCCTGTGCGTGCAAGCTGCGCCCGGATGTTTGGACATGGTACTTCAACTTTTGGCTACGTTCGTTTGCGCCGTATTTCTCGCGCATTGCCACAGCCCAAATGCGGCGAGCAACTCGGCCGATTACCGTGTATTCCGGATCGAGTCCGTTCGAGAAGAAGAACGACAAGTTCGGAGCAAAATCATCGATATTCATGCCGCGGCTCAAGTAATATTCCACGTACGTGAAGCCGTTTGATAAAGTGAAAGCCAATTGTGAAATGGGATTCGCGCCTGCTTCAGCAATATGGTAACCCGAAATCGATACCGAGTAATAGTTACGCACTTTTTGGTCGATGAAGTACTGTTGGATATCCCCCATCATACGCAGTGCAAATTCAGTCGAAAAGATACATGTATTCTGTCCTTGGTCCTCTTTCAGAATATCTGCTTGGACCGTACCGCGCACGGCTTGCAGTGTTCCCTCTTTGACCTCTGTAAACTCTTCAACTGTCAAAGCACGACCAAGTTTTTCCTCATTGATGCGCACTTGCTGATCAATAGCCGTATTCATGAACATTGCTAGAATGATAGGGGCTGGACCATTGATGGTCATCGAAACGGATGTTGCCGGTGCGCACAAGTCAAACCCTTCATATAGCTTTTTCATGTCTTCAAGTGTACAGACACTGACACCCGATTCCCCGACTTTACCGTAAATATCCGGGCGTTCATCTGGGTCTTCTCCGTACAATGTCACGGAGTCGAATGCTGTTGATAGGCGCTTTGCATCGTCATCTTTTGATAAATAGTGAAAACGACGGTTCGTCCGTTCAGGCGTTCCTTCTCCTGCGAATTGACGTTTTGGATCTTCCCCTTCACGTTTGAACGGGAATACGCCTGCTGTATAGGGATACGATCCCGGAACGTTCTCTGCATACACCCAACGAAGAATTTCCCCATAATCCTTGAATTTCGGCAATGCGACTTTCGGTATTTTCAATCCAGAAAGGCTCGTTGTCGTCAAAGCGGTACGCAGTTCTTTATCGCGCACTTTTGTGATGAATTCATCACCCGCATAGGCTTCTTTCAACTTTTCCCAGTTTGCTAGAATACGTTTCGATTCCGCCGTCAATTCTTCCTTAATGCCCTCCGCAAGTGTTTGCAGCGAAGTTACGAGTGCATCATCCGGTGCCTGTTCGTTGACCGTTTGAATGGCTCCTTCAAGCTGGAAGAGTTTGCGAGCCAGTGTTTCCTGCACGATGGACTTTTTATGGTAACCGCGGACTGTATCGGAAATTTCCCGTAAGTATTGCTGACGATCGTTCGGTATGATTACATTTTGTTTTTGTGTTTTTACAAATTGTCCATACGAAGTTTCCCAGTCAAGATCACATTTTTCATTCAGCACATTTACAAGTGCCGCGAAAAGCGAATTCGTCCCTTTATCATTGAACTGGCTAGCGATTGTGCCATAGACCGGCATTGTATCTAAGTTTTTATCCCAGAGAAGATGGCTGCGCTGATACTGTTTTTGCACTTGGCGCAGTGCATCTTCAGAGCCTTTACGTTCGAATTTATTGATGACGATGAGGTCCGCGAAGTCAATCATGTCAATCTTTTCAAGTTGTGTCGGCGCGCCGAATTCACTTGTCATAACATACATCGAAGCATCGGATACTTCTGTAATTTCTGCATCGCCTTGACCTATTCCGCTTGTTTCAATCACGATCAGGTCGAATCCGGCTGTTTTGACGATGTCTAATACATCTTTAATGGCACCGGAAAGTTCCGTACGAGAACCGCGTGTCGCAAGACTTCTCATGAATACACGTTTGTTGAAGATGGCATTCATGCGAATTCGGTCCCCTAACAAAGCACCACCCGTTTTCTGTTTCGTCGGGTCGATGGATAGAATCGCTACTTTTTTCTCAGGCAGTTCGTGGAGGAAGCGGCGAATGAGCTCGTCAGTTAACGAACTTTTCCCTGCCCCACCCGTTCCTGTAATTCCGAGAATCGGTGTATTTTTAGATAGCGTACGTGCTTTTTCAAGAACGGCAGTCGCTTGCGGATCGTTTTTACCGTACATTTCTTCCGCATAAGTAATTAAATTCGCAAGTATTTCCGGCTGACTAGCACTAACTTTTTCAAGATTTTCCATTTCGTTATCTGTTTCTGTAAGGAAATCACATTGTTCCATCATCCGGTTAATCATCCCTTGTAGGCCCATTTTGCGCCCGTCTTCCGGTGAAAAGATCCATGTGATGCCATAATCATGCAGCTCTTTAATTTCCTTCGGGATAATTACTCCGCCGCCACCTGCGTAAATGTGGATGTGCGGAGCCCCTTTTTCCTGAAGAAGATCATACATGTATTTGAAGTATTCAACGTGCCCCCCCTGGTACGATGACATTGCGATTGCTTGGACGTCTTCCTGAATTGCGGCATTGACCACTTCTTCAACAGAGCGATTGTGACCCAGGTGAATGACCTCAGCTCCGCTTGCTTGTAAAATGCGACGCATAATATTAATGGATGCATCATGTCCATCGAAAAGACTCGACGCTGTAACGAACCGGATATGGTGTTTCGGCTTGTAAATCTCAACTGTTTCCATATATAGAACACCCCTTCTGATATAGGTGCCAGGTACTCAAACAATTCGAGGTTCATGAATTTAGTAAGTTTCTGGCGCCTTATGAACATTCAACCATTTAGATTGTCGTTTTTTTAATCTATCCCCCGATTAACCCTTTGAAAAGCTGATCCGTTTGAACGCGGATATAATCTTCTATTTTATAGTTTTTTTGCAAAGCCCATCTGCGGAATGCCCACATCTGACCTTGAACGACGATATGATGTGCTGCAATTCCGATTTCTTCTTCAGCAATGCGCAGTTCCCCCGACTTTGCACATGCCTGCAGAAGATTTTCGAACAAGGCGGCCATTTCCATTTCTTTCGTTAAGACGTATTGCAAGGCATCTTTTGGCAACGATTTCGTTTCTTGGTACATGACAACGAATTCATCCGACATATCGTCTATCAAATGGAAATACTGATCAATGGCCACTTTTAGACCTTCCACAGTTCCTTCCTTAATAGGCAGGGCGGATAGGCGATCGTGCACTTCGTTATAAATGCTGTCGCAAACTAGATAGAGCACATCTTCTTTTGTACGGATGTATTCATAAAGCGTTCCGATGCTGAACCCCGCCGCTTTCGCGATTTCACGGGTCGTTGCTCGATGGAACCCTTTCTCTTTAAATAGTTTCACCGCACCATGGATCATCTGTTCACGCCGTTTTTCAATCAAACTTTCATCTTTGACAGACGATTTCACTTCTCTTTTGTTCATCCTAATACTCCTCCCTAGCTTATTTAGTTAGCATACGGGAGATGACGAGACGCTGAATTTCTTGCGTTCCTTCGTAAATCTGCGTAATTTTCGCATCACGCATGTATCGCTCAACCGGATAATCTTTTGTATAACCATAGCCACCGAATACTTGAACAGCATCTGTCGTAACTTTCATCGCTGTATCTCCAGCCATCAATTTCGCCATTGCAGACGCTTTGCCGTACGGTAAATCGTTCGACTCAAGCCAAGCCGCCTGGTAAGTCAACAGTCTCGAAGCTTCTGTTGCTGTCGCCATGTCTGCCAATTTAAAGCCGATGCCTTGGTTTGCTGCAATCGGTTTACCGAACTGAACGCGTTCTTTTGCATAGTCAACGGATGCATCAAGTGCACCTTGTGCAATTCCAACTGCTTGTGCAGCGATTCCGTTACGACCGCCATCAAGTGTTTTCATCGCGATGATGAAGCCCTGTCCTTCTTCGCCAAGAAGGTTTTCTTTTGGTACGCGGCAATTGTCAAACATAATTTCAGTTGTAGGCGATGAACGAATTCCGAGTTTGCGCTCTTTTTTCCCAACTGAGAAGCCTGGGAAGTCTTTTTCTACGATAAATGCGCTTGTGCCTTTATGTTTTGAATCTGGGTCAGTGACCGCGAAGACGATGTATATGTCTGCAATTCCGCCGTTTGTGATGAAGATTTTAGAGCCATTCAAGACATAGTCGTCCCCGTCTCGTTTTGCAGAAGTGCGCATGGCGCCTGCATCAGAACCCGAACTTGGTTCAGTTAAGCCGTATGCGCCCATTTTCGTACCTTCTGCCATTGGACGAAGGTATTGCTGTTTCTGTTCTTCCGTACCGTATTTGAATACAGGCCAGCCTGCAAGTGATGTATGTGCGGAAAGTGTAACTCCTGTTGAAGCACAGACGCGTGACAATTCTTCTACAGCGATACAATAAGCAAGGAAGTCACTGCCAATGCCGCCGTATTCTTCCGGCCAAGGAATACCTGTCAGGCCGAGTTCAGCCATTTTCTTGAAGATATCCATGTCAAAACGTTCTTCTTCATCGCGTTCAGCTGCAGTTGGTGCAACTTCTTTTTCTGCGAAATCGCGGACCATTTTGCGAATCATTTCGTGTTCCTCGGATAATTTAAAGTTCATTGGGTTTCCCACCTTATTTGGTATTTTGTGTTGGCGTGTTTTTATGAGTTACTTCATCAAATGTTTGCTAATGACAATGCGTTGAATTTCGCTTGTACCTTCATAGATTTCCGTCACTTTTGCATCACGGAAATAACGTTCGACTGGATAATCTTCAGTATAACCGTAGCCACCAAACACTTGGACCGCTTCAATCGAGCCTTCCACTGCCGCTCGTGATGCGAACAATTTAGCCATCGATGCTTCTTTTCCGCAAGGCAGTCCTTCTGCGCGCAGTTGTGCAGCCCGGTATACGAGCAATTTCGCCGCTTCGACTGCAGTGGCCATGTCTGCTAGTTTGAATCCTACGCCCTGTTGAGCGGCAATTGGTTTACCGAATTGGACGCGTTGTTTCGCGTAATCTGTTGCTGCTTCAAGTGCCGCTTCAGCGATTCCAAGTGCTTGCGCCGCAATACCGATGCGACCCACGTCAAGATTCGCCATCGCAATTTTGAATCCTTCGCCTTCTACGCCCAATAGGTTTTCCGCAGGAACTTTCATTTGATCAAACGACAACTCTACTGTTCGTGATCCGTGAAGCCCCATTTTTCGTTCATCTTTCCCAATTACGAGACCCGGAGTGTCTTTGTCAACGATGAACGCGGATATTCCGTACGTCCCTTTTGTTGGATCTGTCGTTGCGAAAACGATGTAGACATCTGCTTCTCCACCGTTTGTAATGAACATTTTAGACCCGTTTAAGACGTAGTGGTCCTCTTTTTTGACGGCGCGTGTTTTAAGGGATCCCGCATCAGAACCGGAAGAAGCTTCTGTCAGACAGAATGCACCAAGGTATTCGCCGCTCGCTAGTTTAGGAAGGTAACGACTTTTTTGTTCGTCGTTACCGAAATAGATAATCGGATTTGTGCCGACTGAAGTATGAACGGAAAGAATAACACCCACAACCGCGCTGACTTTCGATAGTTCATGGATAGCGCTAATATACGAGATGAAATCCATGCCCGCTCCCCCGTATTCTTCAGGAACGGTAATGCCCATTAAACCGAGACCGCCCATTTTCTTCAAGATTTCACGTGGAAATTCCCCAGCTTCCATACGTGGAATGAACGGTTCAATTTCGGTTTTCGCAAAGTTTATTACCATGTCGCGCATCATCTGCTGTTCTTCGGTGAATGATAAATCCATTATAATTTCCCCTTTATATTGAAGGCATTAGTTATTCGTAAACGTAGAATCCTCGGCCTGATTTCTTCCCTAGCCATCCTGCTTTAACATACTTTCTAAGTAGCGGACATGGGCGATATTTTGAGTCGCCGAATCCTTCGTGCAAAGTTTCCATAATATACAGGCATGTGTCAAGTCCGATGAAATCTGCTAGTTGTAGCGGCCCCATTGGGTGATTCATGCCAAGTTTCATCACTTCGTCAATTGCTTCTTCAGTTGCAACGCCTTCATAGAGCGTGTAAATTGCTTCGTTAATCATCGGCATAAGTATGCGGTTTGCGACAAACCCAGGAAAGTCATTCACTTCAACTGGTGTTTTTGATAATTTCACGGTCATTTCTTCGACTGCTTTGTATACTTCGTCAGCTGTTGCCAGACCCCGTATGATTTCAACAAGTTTCATAACAGGAACTGGATTCATGAAGTGCATGCCAATCACTTGTTCCGGACGTTTTGTCGCCGCCGCAATTTCAGTGATTGGAAGAGATGATGTATTGGATGCGAGGATCGCATGTTGCGGTGCAATTTCATCCAACTTTTCAAAAATCGACTTTTTAATGGCCATGTTTTCAACAGCTGCTTCGATGACAATATCAACGTCTGAGGCGTCTTGTAGATCGAGTGATTTTGTGATGCGTCCTAGGACTTCAGATTTTTCATCTTCCGTCATACGTCCTTTTTCAACGTTGCGTGAAAGGTTTTTCGTAATGACCGCAAGTCCTTTAACATAGGATTCTTCTTTGATATCATTCAATTTCACGTCGAAGCCCGCTTGTGCACAAACTTGAGCAATGCCTCCGCCCATCTGTCCTGCTCCGATAACCATTATCTTTTTAATAGCCATTTGGTCGATTCCTCCTCCGTATTATTCTGATTTAGCTACTTCAATCATGATCGCGTCGCCTTGGCCTCCGCCTGAACAAATCGCTGCGATACCAATGCCGCCGCCTTGACGTTTCAATTCATGTGCAAGTGTCAGGATAATACGCGCTCCACTCGCTCCGATTGGATGACCTAGCGCAACCGCCCCGCCGTTGACGTTTACTTTTTCAGGATCTAACTCCGCAATTTTCGTACTTGCTAGCGCAACTGCTGCAAATGCTTCATTTATTTCAAAAAGCTTTATGTCTTCTAGTTTCTTACCTGTTTTTTCAAGTAATGCATTGATGACAAGTCCAGGTGTTTGCGGGAAGTTTTCCGGTTCAATGGCAACTTCTGCATGGCCGATAATTGTCGCAAGAGGTGTTTTCCCTTCTTTTAGGGCACGCTCTTCATTCATCAGAATCAGTGCACATGCACCGTCGTTAACGCCAGGTGCGTTTCCTGCCGTGATGGTACCGTCCTTACCAAATACCGGACGCAATTTCGCGAGTGATTCAAGAGATGTCGTACGGCGTGGTGCTTCATCCGTATCAACTAAAACGGGCTCGCCTTTACGCTGCGGGACCTCTACGGGAATGATTTCTTTTGCGAACAAGCCCGAATCAATTGCTTTAAGTGCACGTTCATGACTGCGCAGTGACCACGCATCTTGTGCTTCGCGCGTCAAAGCGAATTCTTCTGCTGTCGCATTGCCGTACGTGCCCATATGGACGCGCTTAGGTGAGAATGAACAAGAAAGTCCATCGTAAATCAAACCGTCAATCAGTTCTGCATCGCCCATTTTCAGTCCGTATCGTGCTTTTGGTAAGTAATAAGGGGCGCAAGACATCGATTCCATTCCACCTGCAACAATTACTTCTTCGTCCCCCAGACGAATTAACTGATCGCCAAGTGTTACGCTTCGCATGCCCGATGCACAAACTTTGTTAATGGTTTCCGTTTTCACAGACCATGGCAGTCCTGCCTTCGTCGCAGCTTGTCTTGATGGAATTTGTCCTTGCCCCGCTTGTAATACTGTTCCAATAATCACTTCACCGATTTCTTCCGGTTTTACATCCACGCGGCTCAATGCCCCTTTGATGGCAATACCCCCGAGATCACTTGCTGTCATCGATTTTAATGCTCCGCCTAACTTTGTAAATGGCGTACGTGCCCCGCTCAAGATAACTGTTCTTCCCATTCCCTTATCGCCCCTTTTTGGTGTAGCCGCTTTCATTTTTCATTTACATCGAACGACTGAACGCTCGCTCGGTTAATATTCAAGAAAAAAGGAGTGTTTCCACTCCTTTTTATTGGTAATTCATAGTTAGTATTCTATTAATTGTACGACAGTATTGTCTGTTGCGCAATGATTTATTGCAAAATTGACTCTACATCTTCTGCTAGAACAGGACTCCAGTTTTCACCGAAAATGGAACGCTCCAGCAATTCAGCGATGTCGTACGTACCGACCGTTTCTTCGACTTCTTTTGCTTTCGTTCCGTCTGATAGCATTGTCAGGCAGTAAGGGCAGCCTGACGAAATGATTCCCGGACTCACTTCAAGCGCTTGTTCAGTTCGGGCAACGTTAATGCGGTGGCCTGAATCTTCTTCCATCCACATTAGTCCTCCACCCGCTCCACAGCACATGCCGTCTTCGCGATTACGCTTCATCTCAACAAGCTCAACTCCTGGAATCGCTTTGAGAATTTCACGCGGCGGATCATAGACGTCGTTGTATCTACCCAGATAACATGAATCATGGAATGTGATTGTTTCATTGATGGCATGTTCCGGCTTCAATTTCCCTTGAACCACAAGTTCGTACAGCATTTCTGTATGATGGACGACTTCCGCTTTAAATCCGAAGTCCGGGTATTCGTTTTTAAAAATATTGTACGCATGCGGGTCAATCGTAACAATTTTTGTGACGCCCGCTTTTTCGAACTCATCAATGTTGGATGTAGCCAGTTCTTGGAATAAAAACTCATTCCCAAGACGACGCGGCGTATCTCCCGAGTTCTTTTCTTTATTGCCCAGAATAGCGAACTTGATGCCTGCTTCGTTCATGAGATGTACAAAGGATAAGGCGATCTTTTGTGAACGATTGTCGAATGAACCCATCGAGCCTACCCAAAACAGGTACTCGAATTCTCCACCCGCTTTCTTCAATTCTTTAACCGTTGGAATTTGAAGATCTGGACGTGCATCTCTCCAGTTTTCTTTTTCTTTCCGGTTCAGCCCCCAAGGATTTCCTTGACGTTCGATGTTTGTCATCGCGCGTTGTGCATCCGGGTCCATTTTCCCTTCTGTCATCACAAGGTAACGGCGAAGGTCGATGATTTTATCAACGTGCTCATTCATAACTGGACATTGGTCTTCACAGTTACGGCAAGTTGTACATGCCCAGATTTCCTCTTCAGTGATAATATCGCCGATTAGGGACGGGTTATAGATATCGTCCATTGTTGCGCCTTCAAGTCCGGCTGCAAATGCAATCTGGTTACCTTTTGTTTTGTTGAATGCGAGCGCTGGCACCCACGGATTCTTCTTCGTGACAAGTGCACCCGTATTGGTCAAGTTATCACGAAGTTTTGTGATCAAGTCCATCGGGGACAGCATTTTACCAGTCCCTGTCGCTGGACACATATTCGTACAGCGTCCACATTCGACGCAAGCGTATAAGTCAATCATTTGCAGCTGTGTGAAGTCAGTGATTTTCCCTACTCCAAGCGGCGGCATTTCTTCTCCTTCTTCCACATTTTCCAATGCTTCGAAGTCGATTGGCTTTAATCTGCCCGCATGGTCAAGACGGTGAAAATAAACGTTGGCAGGCCCTGCAATCAAGTGCGCGTGTTTCGATTGCGGCACATAGACAAGGAATGTTAGTAAGATTAATAGATGAATCCACCAAGCAATAAAGAATATGACGGCTGCCCCAGTTTCCGGCATGAAGCTGAAAATCATGGCAATCGCAGATGCAATTGGTTCAGTCCATGACGCTGCATGTCCTTGCCAAATCATGTTCATACCGTTTGCAAGTAACGTCGAAACCATAAGCCCCCCAATGAAAATCAGAACAAGTCCCGATTTCCATCCGCGTTTCAGACGAACTAGTTTCTCAATATAACGGCGATGGAATGCCCACACAACCGCAACGAGAATCGTTAATGCAACGATTTCTTGGAAAAATGTAAAAGCAGGATAAAGTGGACCGAATGGTAAGTGAGATCCCGGCTTTAACCCTTTCCAGATTAGATCGATGGCCCCGAATTGTACGAGTAAAAACCCGTAGAAAAACATGAGGTGGATCGCTCCACTTTTTTTATCTTTTAATAGTTTCTTTTGTCCGAAAACGTACACCCAGATTTTACGTAGACGTTCGGAGACATTATTATCAAATTCTTCTTTCTTCCCCAGTTTGATAAATTGAATCCGTGTTCGAATTAAATGTGTGAACAGTGCAAGCGCATAGGCCACGACTGCGAGAAACAGAATCCAATTGGCAATAAGCAATGGATGCATATATTCTCCCCCCCTTAAATTGTTTGAATATTATAGACAGTGTAGTCGAAAATAGTATTCTTGTCGATGTCTATTTTCTATCTTAATTATGAATGAGCATTCAGTCAACAGATATTTTTAGATTAGATAGAAATTTAGTTTCGGTTTTGGTTTGATTGCTGATGGGTGGGTGGTTCGGGGTGGAATTCAGGCGGTTGGGGGCCGGGATTGGGCGGTTGCATGTCGGATACGGGCGGTAGCTCGCGCCGAATATACGATTCCGCTTCTTAATCATAGAAAAAACCTGCCAGAAATCTACAGGTTTCAAGTAATTATGATTAATTGATTCAACAGCCTACCGAAAAACGTTGCGGCCTCCTTTATTTTCGCTTCTGGAATGGCGAGGAGGACGACTGTTGACGGACCCGCTGATTTCAGTGGATCTAAAACAGTTTCAATGCGCGCATCTTTGATTCCGGTTAACAAACGGACTTCTTCTAAAATTCCGCTTGAGCCAACTGGCCAGATTTGATGGATGATTTCCTTTTTCATCGCCTCATGAATGAGGGAAACAGATGCAATTTCTTCCGCTTGTTCCCGCACTTCATCCCCGACTAGGGGCTTACCGTATGTAAACCAGGCAACTCTTTCTGTAGCTGGGGCCTCTCCTCGCTTCCCAATCATCGTTACTGCCATTGCTGATTGAACCAGCTCCATATTCGTTTCCGAACTGCCGCTAATTGACGGCACTTCAAGCCCTGCTTCAAGAATTAAATCCGTCACACCAGCCACGTAGTTCCCCCAACTGTCACTGCCGCTAAAATTATGAATTAGAATCGTAATAGGTTCCGCTCGCGTTGCCCATTGCTCGAGCAGCGTCACGCGAGCAGCAAAGTATGCCGTGATTCTGTCTGGCACAGTAACGAGATCGCCTGGTTTTTCACCAATACCGCCCGAATTATCGGTCGTCGCGATCATGCCATTTCCGATATCAATGGCATTCCTCACTTAAGAACACCCAAGCGCCCCGTCACGATATGCTGAAGTGACGGCATGACAACCGCCGCAACAACTGCGTTGACGATTGTAGCAAGCAATAGGAACGGTACTGCTCCTATGAAAAATGCTGGTGAAATTAGGAAATAAAACGGCAGTGGCGCAATCAAACCATTTGCCACTATGAAAAATAGCCATTTCGCAATCGGGCGCTCCGCTTTATGCAGACGTGCAAAGATGATAACAATGACGAACATTTCAAGTGCAATGAGCACGTGAAATGGACCTAAAGGAAAACCCGCATACATTGCAGAGGCTGTGTGCCCGAGCATTGCGGCTACCCCCGAGAAGACGGGTGGAAGAAAGGCAGCCGAGATAAGCGCAGGAACCGTATCGAGTGCCAACGAACCGATGCCAGACGGGATTTTTATCATTCCGCCAACGACACAAAGTGCGACAAACAACGCTGTCAATGTCAGCTTTTTCAACTGCATCGTTTAATCCTCCTTTTTCTTGTCAGTTCTGAACACTTTCGCGCTTCTTACATACTCATTATCAGGCACATTTACCCGTGAATTCGCAATGCGTGCAGCGACAAAAAGATAGTCGGAAAGTCTGTTCAAATAGCGTTGGACAACTGCAGGCACATCGTCTTCAGCTTTCAAAAGCGAAACTGTTTGGCGTTCAGCACGTCTCGCGACAGTTCGCGCAATATGAAGCGTTGCGGCAGCAGGTGTTCCACCCGGTAAGATGAACTTTTCCAAAGGCGGCGCTTCTTCCATGAGTGCATCAATACGTTGTTCAAGTACTTCCACCGGTTCTTCGGCTAATTTATAATGACGTTCTTTCATAACGTTTGCTAAGTCGCCTCCGCCATCGAATAATTCATTTTGAATGGCTTCTAAATCCGTCAGCATATCTGCAAAAATGGCAGGATCTAGTTCCGTCATTGCCTTCCCTACGAATGAATTCAATTCATCCATCGTGCCGTATGCTTCAACTCGAAGACTGTCTTTGTCGACGCGTCCTCCAATTAGACTCGTTTGTCCTTTATCCCCAGTACGTGTATAAATCTTCATTTAAAATCTCCCCTTTTCTTTAGTGGTTTTGCAAGGCCGTACCAAATTCGTGTCACGTCATCCGCTTCCGTGAGCAACCGCTGATAAAGCCGGCCGACAGTATCTCTTAACTTTCGCTGGTTTGCATCTATCGGAACAATTCCCCGTCCAATATCGGTTAAAATAAGTACTGTATCCTGTTGTAGCGATACGCTCTTCATTACATATTCAACTGCCGCTTCTTCCGGCAATTTTGTTTCAGCTAGCCACTTCTCAATTCCGGCTACAACGATTGTCTGGCTAGCATCCTGATTGACTGGATTACTAGCCTCTGGACAATTCCCTTCGAACCATTGAACGTTATGTTTACCTCGTTCCATCAGCCACTTTTTCACATAGTCCCGCTTGCCGTTATGGGCACCGCCGATAAATACGTGCATACTTTCCCCTCCTCGAATGCATTGTCACTTTTCCATTCAAGCCGGTACCCTGTTCCGTGGGGGACATTCCACGACCAGAACTCTTTTGCATCAGGTGAAAACTTCGTTAGAATTGCACGGATTGGTCCGCCATGCGTGACAACAACCGATTTGTTTGGCAATTGTTTCAGCGCTGCAACTACACGCATTTCTACATCCGCCAAACTTTCTCCATCAAACGGTGCAATCGCATAGGGATCGTCAATCCAATTCCTATAGTTCATGTTCTTTTCAAGTTGTGCGTACGTTTTCCCTTCAAATACGCCAAAATTACATTCTCGCCAACTAGTATCTGCTTGAAAATTGGCTTGTGGGAAATAGAGTGCCGCACTTTGTTTTGCCCGAAGAAGATCGCTACCGTAAACGTGTTGCGGCATGTCCGGTAGCATCCACTGCCGTTCGCTAGTTTCCACAATGGGTTCATCCGTCCAGCCAATGTACTTACGCTGTTGATTGCCTAAAGTTGGGAGATGCCGAATCAGATAAAGCACAAAACTGTGAGCCATAAAAGCGCCTCCAACCCTTCAATGAATGCACCGCACAAGTCACCACTAACACCTCCGAAATGTTTCACTGTCCATCTGCGGTATATGAACAATGCGACTATGAGCACAACCGCGAGGGTAGCGGGAATTACCATGTTCATCAAAAATCCGATCCCTACTAAAATCACGACACTACCGAGTAACGTCCATCCAATGACCGATTTTGATGACATATTCCCTTTAAAAAAGTGCGCGATTCCTTTATCTTTCGCGGGTCGTACAGTCGTGAAATACAGATTCATAGCAGCTCTCGCTAGAAAAGGGATGGCTATAAATAATGCACCATTTCCTATTTCACGCATTAAGATTTCATTGAACAAAGCGATTTTTAGAATGATTAGTAAAACGAGCGCCATCGTTCCAAATGCACCAAGGCGCGGGTCATCTAGAATTTCCAACCGTTTTTCACGATCTTTGTATGAAAAGAATGCATCGCCCGCATCCGCCCAGCCATCCAAATGTAAACCGCCCGTCAATAGGATACCCGTCAAAACAACCAACACAGCCGCCAGAAATGTGCCTATTTGCAAATCATTCAATAGGAGTTCTGACACGCCGTACATCGCAAGTCCAATTACCGCTCCAACGAAAGGAAGCGCCACATACATTGCCGTCACTTCTTTTCGGCCAAGTGGCAATTCTTTTCGTATGGGAATTGCGGTGAAAAACTGTACGGCAAGCAATAATCCGTTCATTGTGTCCCACCGGATTGTGAAATCACTTTTTTCATAAGCGGCCAGTTGAGATGTGATTTGACATGACTTGCCCACGCATCAAAGACGTCGACTCCCACAGGCGCATCCATAACTGGTCGGTCCATATCTTCCTCTTCGATGCCATGATCGACTTTAAAAGGAATAACGCCCGCCACCGGAATGCCCGTGTAGGTTTCGATGAATTCAATTCCATCTTGGAACAACGAGACATCGCCATGGAATTTGTTGATAATAATTGCTTTGACGCGCGCACGGTGTTCGGGTTGTAAGAGTTGTAACGTACCCACAATCGAAGCAATGGCACCGCCTCGATCGATATCGGCCACCAAAACAGCCGGCACATCCGCGATTTCCGCAACACGCATATTAACAATTTCTCTGTCATTGAGATTCACTTCAGCAGGACTTCCCGCGCCTTCGATGATAACTGTTTCATACATTTCCGACAGTTTGGCCAGTGACGTTTGAATTGCTTCAATTCCGCGGGTGAAAAATTGTTCCCGATATGCCATTCCGGCTACAGGTCCAAATTTTTTCCCGAAAAAGAGCACTTCTGATTTCATGTCTGCTATCGGTTTTAGTAAGATCGGGTTCATGTAAATCGACGGTATCGTTCGAGCGGCCGTTGCTTGTAAAAATTGCGCACGACTCATCTCTTGTCCATTTTCCGTAATTGCAGAAAAACCGGACATGTTTTGAGATTTGAATGGCGTCACTTGAACACCTTCGTCGGATAAAATACGGCAAAGCGCTGTACAAATCATTGTTTTTCCGGAGTCTGATGCTGTCCCCAGAACAATTAGTCCTCTCATACCGTCATCTCCCGCCGTTCATTTTTCCATACGACCGGAATACCATAGTCCATTTCTATCGCTCTATCCGCTTTTGCGACAACCTTTTGATGGATAGATCCCAGCCATTTTCGGTAGATTTCTGTTTCAGTGTATTCTGTCGGAAGCTCATCGAAGACTTCATTCGAAACGATTACCAGGTGAGCGGCTTTCGCTAAGAGTGCGTCGATAGTTATGTACAGTTGCTCTTCCTTCTGCTCCATACATCCTTTTTGTTCGATACAAGGTTGTCCTAAATCCCAGCCAACATATAACTCGTTTGCAAGCCACGTCGTCGCGCAGTCCCAAAGAATACAATCCCCTGAATGGATAGATGGCAATACGTCTTCCAACTTAGTAGGCTGTTCAAACGTCTTCCAATTATGAGCAATACGATCGACTATGTGCCGCTCGATTCGCGCCTGCATTTCCAAGTCTGTTGCGGTACCAGATGCAATATAGACAAGGCGTCCTCCGCTTTTTCGTACCTCATCTACAAGTGATTTCTCCGCGTAAGCACTCTTCCCACTTCGCACACCGCCGCTTACAAACGTCAGTTTTCCGCGAACCATTGCGACAACTCCTCCTTTAAGCGATTCATGGAAGCTTCGTTTTTCATGCCAATGCGCAACCACCTTCCGTCCATTCCTCTAAAGTTTTCGGAATGACGGAGAACAATTCCTCGCGACAGCATGTCTTTGTAAAGTTTCCTTGCATCCTGCCCTACCCCAGGTCTGAATGAAATAAAATTCGTGGTGGAATCTGTGACGGCGCACCCATTGTCCAGTAAAAACTGTTTCATATTCTCCCGCTCGTAATTACTATGCCTAATTGCATGCTCTCGGAATGATGCTTCTTGTAAACAAACTGCTCCAATTTGAGCCGCTAACCCATTAACGTTCCAATGCGGAGCCAGAGCTTTAATTTCCTGAATAACTGTCGGACTTGCCACTACATAGCCGAGTCGAATTCCCGGAATCGCATACATTTTCGTCATTGAGCGCACGACTAAAACATGCGGATTGTGCTTGATTGCTTGAATAGAGGAAAGGGATTCATCGACGAAATCGATAAAGGCCTCGTCTAATACGACGTCACATTCTAGTTCAGCGCCGTGGTCAATAATCTCCTTTAACTCCGCACGCGTCGGCATCATTCCGGTCGGGTTGTTCGGTGTGCAAAGGTATAAGACAGACGCTGATTTCATGGCATAGAGAATCTCATTCAACGGTAATTTAAATTCGTTTTCTTCCGAAGCGTGAATCCGAATAATCTCCACTTTTTTTGCTGTGAGTGTCGCCTCGTATTCCGAAAATGTGGGGTGTACGATGATTGCCTTCTTCCCTTGATATCGATTTGCCAGAAGAGCTAGCAGTTCGGCTGCCCCGTTTCCTGCAAATACATAATCCGTCGAAACGCCGTGATAATCTGCTGCCGCGGATAGGAACGGCTCCCCTTCCGGATTCGGATAAGCCGTCAGACTTCCGAGTAAATCCGGCCACATCTGTGTAATGGATTCAGGAGGTCCTGCTGGATTAACGTTTTCACTGAAGTCGAGCAGCTGTGCAGGCGGTTGTATTCCTAATTTTACGTATACGCTGTGCGGATTTGCACCGTGTTCAGGCAACTGCATAGAATACCACTCCAATCATTGTTAGTACCATCCAAAAAATGAAAGACACGACATGCATCTGTGTAATAGTTTGTTTGATATGTATTGCCGTCAGTGTACTGTTTCCTGGGCCGAGTTCTGGACGCTTTGATAGGACTTTCTGATAGGTACTCGCTCCGCCAAGTGTAACGCCAAGTTGCCATGC
Organism: Sporosarcina sp. Y838; assembly: GCF_056786515.1. NCBI lineage: Bacteria > Bacillati > Bacillota > Bacilli > Caryophanales > Caryophanaceae > Sporosarcina > Sporosarcina sp. Y838. The sequence goes on from NZ_JBXCJD010000002.1 coordinate 398,838, forward strand.
TGTTGCCGCTTCTAAAAATCCGCTGTTCGGGCTTGGATGTTTTCTTGCATCCTTACTCCATCCGGAAAACCGTTTCCCGAAAGGTATCTTGCCTTTATTCGGCGCATATAAAATGATTAATAAACCCGTTATGCGTGCTGGGATGAAATTCAATAAATCGTCTGCGCGGGCGGAAAACTTCCCGAATTTCTCGAAACGCTCGTCTTTGTAACCAATCATCGAATCGAGTGTGTTCACCGCTTTGTACATCCAGAGCCCGGGTGCTCCAAGTAAAAAAGCCCAGAATAAAGGGGATGTGACACCATCCGCAATGTTTTCGGATACCGTTTCCACAGTGCCGCGTACGATACCACTTTCTTTCAATTTGTCGGTGTCGCGACCGACAATCCAAGACAATTTCGTTCGTGCCGCTGGTAAGTCATTCTCAGAAAGCGGGAGATAAACGTCTAGCGCTGCTTCCCGTAAACTCTTCTGTGCAAGCCCGATGGCGATGAGTACTGATTCTACAAGAATCCCTATGTAGAGGTTGAATTGATAAGCCATTCCAACCAAAAAAAATACAATGGACAAAACAATTCCGACGGTGAGGAAAAGTGTAAATGCCCCTTTCAATGTACGGAATCGTCCTTTATTCAAAACTGCTGCCATTTTGGAAATGAACGTCCCAATCCAGCGGACGGGATGCGGCCATTCCGGGGGATCCCCAATTACCCTGTCTAGCAGAAAACCAATAGCGATGGCCATAAAATGTGCAGGAATCACGGCTTCCATCCTTTCGCCTTTTTGTATGCACGGATTGCCGTTACTGTGCAGTCATAGACGCCATGGCCAATCAGTTTCCCTAGTTCCGTGATTGGACCTGCATACGGAAGAAATTCGCCTTGCTGAGTCGACGCAACAAGCAGGCTATCTGTTGAAGTTCCCGTCGCAGTTGTGCCTGTGAGTGGATCCAGAATCGATTCCGTTTGAAGTGCTTTCACTTTCGCTTCCGTTGCAGTAATCATCGCTTGGATAAATGCTTCGTCTGGCAATTGACCATTGATAATCACCCAAGTATTAATCGTACCAACGCGGGGTTTTTCGTCACGCGTAAGTGCTTGCGAAACGTCTACAGCATTCCCGACTCCGGCTGTAACCGCAATAAGGATCGTGCCGAAATCGCCTTTGTATTCCTTGACTTCTGCATGCTCCGTTGTGACAGCAGTCATCATACCGACCGTTTCCGCCAGATGAAAACCTTGACTCTCGAGATAAGATGCATTTTCAGCTTTGACATCATCTACATTGTAATCAGCGTCAACATGCCGATTAACAAACGATCGATACCAACCCATTCCAGCATTGTGGACTGCAGAAGAGATTGTTTTCAACGGATGGTGTGTTCTGAGCGCAACATAGTTTGATGATATCGAAAAGTCTTCTCTTACGATGGTAAAAGGTTTCATTTCTTCATTCGTGTCTGGTAACAATGTAATTTGAGGCTTCGGTAGTTCAGGATGAGGCTGTGATTTGACACGCGCGCCATAAACAGACTCGATTTCTCCTTCTTTCACGACATCCTGCGGTGCACCGATTTTAACGATTTTCCCTTTATTCATCAACAGCAGTCGATCGCAGTACAATGACGCCAAGTTGATGTCATGGAATACAGAAATGACTGTCAGGCCTTTATCGATTGCCTGTTTACGAATCGTGTCCAGAAGTTGTTGCTGATGCGCGATGTCCAAGTGATTTGTTGGTTCGTCGAGCAATAAAATCGGCGCTTCCTGAGCAAGCGCTTGCGCTACGAAAACACGCTGTTGTTCACCGCCCGATAGCAATTCAATGGCGTTCCCAGCGTAGCGCGTGATTTCCATACTGCTCAATGCTTCTGTGACAGCACGCTCGTCTTCATCCGACCACGAAGAAAATAACCCTGACTGATGTGGATAACGCCCTAGTTCTACCGTTTCACGCACAGTGTGGGAAAATGCGACGGCATGCAGTTGCGGCAGGACTGCCACTTTTCTGGCGAATTCTTTTTGCGAGTAACTCGATACATCTTGACCTTCAATTTGGACAGAACCCGATTCCTTCGGGAGAATGCCAGAAATGATTTTTAACAGCGTTGATTTTCCACTGCCGTTTGGACCGAGTATTCCAAGTACTTCCCCTTTAGGGACATGGAACGTCACCGATTGCACGATTGGTTCTTTGCCGTAACCGCCGGAAAGATTTTCGACGTTTAACATGTCACATTCCTCCTGCCCTTCGTTGTTTATAAAAGATGAATGCGAAAACTGGCGCACCGATAAAGGCGGTAATTACACCAACCGGAAGTTCCGTCGGCGCAATAATCGTCCGCGCAATCAGGTCACAAATGATAAGCAATGTCGCACCATTCATGAATGATAACGGCAGTAGGTGGCGGTGATCCGAACCCCATAATAATCTTGTCATATGCGGAACTACAAGCCCAACAAATCCAATCGTACCTGACACCGCGACCGCAGAACCGGTAAGGATAGATCCCCCGATTAAAATGCTGAATTTGCGTCGTTTCACATTGACGCCTAAGTAATGCGCCCGTTCTTCCCCGAATAGCATAGCATTTAATTCGCGGCGGTTCAGCCACAACATGAAGGACCCGATGACAACAAACGGCAATATCATCGTTATGTAATTCCAGCCCCGCATCGATACACTGCCGAGAAGCCAACCAATAATTTGCCGCAACTCTTCTCCAGTAAGCGCAATCATCAATGACAAGACAGAACCGAGGAATGAACCAAAAATAATTCCAGTTAAAATAATTGTTTCCATCCTCATTGCACGGTCCACGAGACGTGCGAATCCGAGCACAAGGAACATCGTCAGTGCAGCACCGACCATACTGAATATAGGAAGCGTATAAGTGCCTAGAAACGGAATAGAAATACCAAAAAAGAGTGTCATCACAGCACCGACCGAGGCGCCGGATGACACTCCGAGGGTATATGGATCAGCGAGCGGATTTTTCAGCAGACCCTGAAAAGCAGCTCCTGAAATTGCGAGCGACGCACCAACAAGTCCAGCGAGTACGACACGCGGCATGCGAATCTTCCACAATATGTTTGAAGCTGTTGCATCCGCCCCAGCATTCCATAACGTACTAATCGGTATTTGCACAGATCCGATCGAAACACCGAGCCATACCGCCACAACAAGTGCGACGGCAGAAACGATGTAGGCAACGCTTGACTTACTCACCGAAAGCCTCTGGATAGATGGCTTTCGCTATTTCTTCTAGTCCGTCCGCTAGACGTGGACCTGTACGGCTTGTGATATTTTCTTTAACCTGTACCACTGCTTCTTCTTTGATAGCCGTAATAGAATCAAAACCTGGTCGTGCATAAACATCTGCGACGGCCGTTTCGATGTAGTCATATAACACAATAATCACATCTGGATTGCGGTTGACGATTTCTTCCGAATCTATCATGAACCAACCTTCTTGATCGGCCGCGATATTTTCCGCGCCAATCATTTCAAGCATTTGATCCATGAATGTATTTTTACCTGGTGTGTAAATTTCCGGAGCTGGTGATGTTTCAACGAAAACGGTCTTTTTATTCTCAACTTTTGCAGTTTTCGCTACCACTTCTTCGACTTTCGCTTTCATGTCTGTAACGATTTTTTCTGCTTCCACTGTTTTACCAGTCGCTTTACCGATTGTTTCAATCGTCGTATAAGTTTCATCAAAGTTTAATGCGTTTTTCACAACAAAGACAGTGATTCCTGCATCACGGATTTGTTGCAGTCCTTCCTTGCCCATTCCAAGTCCTGATTCATGTGCAAAAACGATTTCAGGTTGCATCGAAACGATTTTTTCGACGTTAAATTCCTGGCCGCCGATTTTCTCTTTTTCAAGTGCTTCTTCGGGATAATCATCGTAGTCGTTGACGCCGACGATTTCATCAGCAAGACCAAGTCCAAATAATATTTCTGTATTGCTTGGCATCATCGAAACAATTGTTGCTGGTGCTTTTTCTAACGTAATTTCATTGCCGACCGCGTCCGTTAGTGTCATTGGGAAATCAGCTTTGACCTCTTCTGCGTTTGGTGTTTCGTCCACTTTCGGCTTATCTTCTGTAGCAGTCCCTCCGCATGCTGCGAGCAGGAATACTGCAAAGACAGCCGTCAATCCCAATTGCCAAATCTTCTTCATGTTGTTTTCCTCCTGTTTTTTGCCAAATAAAAATCCCCCGCAATTGCTACGGAGGAATAAGTTGAGTAAAAATCTGGACGCACGGAGACGCCGATTTCCACCAATCCTATCCTCGTAGGGTACGTGTGATCCATAAAGGCAGGTCTCCTGGCTCGTGTTCAAGGCTTGTCGCGTCTTCCCGGATTGTTTCCAGTGACTCAATGCGACTTGCTCACACTTACAGTGGCGGGACCGCGCCGGCATTGAACCGGCTTCCCTTTTAACCCCGTCTTTTAAACGGGGCACCTTTATGTTTGGTATGTATTTTTTGTTCAAAATTCAGTATACTACATTTTTTTGCCTGTCGGTAGCATAACTTGTCGATATTCGGGCAACTCAGGGGGTTTTTGTCCATTACAAAAACCGCCACACCAAAGAGGCAAACTTCTTTGGCGTGGCGGTCATATTGAAAGTTAAGGAACGTCTGGACGGCGCCCTGCGCTTTTGTTTATTACATTTTTTCCGGTGCAGAAACACCAATCAGTTTCAGTGCGTTAGCAATCGTTGTGCGTGTGACTGTAATTAGCGCTAGACGGGCTTCCGATAATTCACGATTATCCGGATCCAACACTTTTTCTGCATTGTAGAAACTATGGAAAGTCGCGGCTAGTTCCTGGATGAACGTAGCAACACGGTGTGGTGAACGGATTCTTGCCGCGTCACTGATCACTTGCGGGAAGTCCCCAATTTTCTTCAGCAATTCCAATTCTTTTTCAGCTTGCAATAAGGAAACATGCTCAACAGAAGCAGACATTCCATTTTCTTCAGCCTGACGTAAAATCGATGAAATCCGTGCATGCGCATATTGTGCGTAGTACACAGGGTTTTCATTGGACTGGGAGATGGCAAGGTCGAGGTCGAAGTCCATTTGGGAGTCGCCCGAACGCATTGCAAAGAAGTACCGGACCGCGTCCAAGCCAACTTCTTCAACCAATTCACGCAACGTAACGGCTTTCCCTGTACGCTTGCTCATTTTGAATTTTTCACCGTCTTTATACAATTGAACCATTTGTACGACGCCGACTTCGAGTGTGTCGTCACCGTAGCCAAGTGCTTCGATTGCCGCTTTCATCCGCGGAATATAACCGTGGTGATCTGCGCCCCAAATATTGATAAGTTTATCAAATCCACGGAACAATTTGTCTTCATGGTACGCGATATCCGGTGTCAAATACGTGTAAGTACCATCGTTTTTAATGAGTACACGGTCTTTGTCATCACCGAAAGTTGTTGAACGGAACCATGTTGCGCCATCTTCTTCGAAGACATGGCCATTGGCACGTAATTTGTCGAGAGCAACGTCGATTTTGCCATTTTCATATAATGACGTTTCCGAGAACCACACATCAAACGACACACGGAAGTTGGCAAGGTCCGTCTTTAACTTCTCTAATTCATGAGCAAGGCCGTATTCGCGGAAGAATGCATAACGTTCTTCATCTGGCGTGTTGACGTATTTATCGCCAAATTCAGTTGCTAGCATTTTCCCGATATTAATTATATCCGGACCTTGGTAGCCGTCTTCCGGCATTTCTTTATCCAAACCAAGCGCTTGGAAATAACGTGCTTCTACAGATTTCGCGAGGTTGTGCACTTGATTACCCGCGTCGTTAATGTAGTATTCACGCGCTACATCGTAGCCTGCAAAATCGAGAACGTTGGATAGAGAATCGCCAAGGGAAGCTCCGCGTGCATGACCAAGGTGAAGGTCACCTGTTGGATTGGCAGAAACGAATTCGACTTGGACTTTTTGTTTATTGCCGAAATTTGAACGACCATAGTTTTCGCCTTGTTCAAGAACGGTCTTGACGATGCCTCCTAAGTAATCCGTTTTTAACTTGATATTAATAAAGCCGGGTCCTGCAATTTCAATCGATTTGATGGCAGTGTCTTCTGTATTTAACTTTTCAAGAATCGCTTCTGCAATTACACGTGGTGGCTTTTTCGCCAATTTTGTCAGTTGCATCGCAATGTTGGTTGCGTAATCGCCATTGTCTTTGTTATTCGGTGTTTCAAGCATAATGTCCGGTATCGCTGTTTCTTCCGCCAGACCTGCGTCAATTACTGCTTGACGCAATGCATTTTTCACTTCTTGTTGAATTTGTTCTACTGCATTCATAGTGTTCCCTCCGTGTATGTAATAGTAAGTTTGTACGTTCCGAGAAGCGATCCTTCTGCATGCAACTCATAGTTGACATTGAAGCGACCTCCTGAATTGTCCTCTTCTTCCGTAAAAGAAAGCTCTTCCGTTTTGACAACCAAATTGAAAGTCGCTGGACCACTTTCATATGAACCGACACGTTCACCTGTTGCCATGAACGGAAGCCTCATATTGACTGCACCCCGACGCATTATAAGTGCATCTTCAGAATCGAGTTTAACAATTGTCTGAATTTGTTGGTCACTTTGTGTTTCTTCATATTTCAAATAGGTTTTTCCTGCTTTTTCAATCAGTAAACCTGTTGCGGTCAATTCATGTTTCTCCTCGTCTTGGTCCGGATGCCGGATTGACGAATAGAGCCGGATCAACACGTTTCGGTCTTTTTTCCGCGATTCCATACGCTCACCGTCCTAGTCATAAAACATCTTCTCATTATATCCTTTTACCAGTCTACATTTCAATCTATCCGAGTAAAGCAAGTTTTTACGTGTGTACCGTTTAATCTGTTTGCATGCGTCGCATACTAGATGGAATGACATGGACGGGACGGGATCGTATGCGACGGACAGTGTATGTAAAAGAGAAAAAAAAACGGACGACGACACGACGGCTGTTGCTATTATCCGTTACGATGCTGATGGCGGCGCTAACCGTATTCATATCGCTCAGACTGTATGCACAGATTACAGGGGCCCCTTCTTTAAGTGTGCCTAAAGCTTCTGTCTTTCTCGATAAAAACGGTAGGCAAATCGGCGATCGTTTTTCTGCGGAGCGGCGGTACTGGGTTGGTCTTGACGAGATGTCCCCTTTTCTGATTGACGCAGTCATTGCAACGGAAGACAAAAACTTTTATAACCACGACGGCTTTGATTATAAACGGATTGCAGGAGCTCTTTTAAAAGATGTGAAAGCAGGAAAAAAAGTTGAAGGTGCCAGTACGATTACCCAGCAGTATGCGCGTAACTTGTACCTGACGTTTGAAAAGACATGGAAACGAAAGATTCATGAAGCGCTGTATGCATACCGAATGGAAGTATTTTATGATAAAGATGTCATTTTGGAAGGATATATGAATACTGTTTACTTCGGCCATGGGATGTACGGAGTTGAAGCAGCAAGTAATTTTTATTTCGGAAAATCCGCAAAAGACTTGACGCTTGAGGAGTCTGCTGTCATTACGGCAATAGCGAAAGGGCCATCGATCTATTCGCCGGTTGATAGTCCTGAAAATTCGAGGAAACGGCAATTGCTTGTTCTTTCATTGATGGAGGCACAAGGATATATTACGGCGCGGCAGGAAGAACGGGCAACAAACGAAGCCATCACGTTAAAAAATCGTGAATGGGCTGATTCGAAGCGCATTGCACCTTACTTTTTGGATGAAGTATGGCGAGAAGCGGAAAAAGTGCTTACCGCGAAAGGACGCTATCCCGCTGAAGGCGGCTGGACAATACGCACAACGTTGGATCCCCTTCATCAGCAAACCGCAGAGGAAATGATTGAAAAATGGATGCCCGACAGCGGATTACAGGTCGGTTTCATGTCAATCGAGGCTGGAACGGGAGCCATCACGTCTCTTGTAGGTGGAATAGATTACACTGAAAGTCCGTTCAATCGGGCGACACAAGCAAAACGCCAACCCGGCTCTGTGATGAAACCTATTTTGTATGCGGCTGCACTGGAAGATGGATTTAGTCCACTGACGTTTTTATCGACTGAAAAGACTATTTTCACGTATGATAACGGCCGCTCGACATATGAGCCAAACAACGTAAACGGTAAATTTGCAGGACACCCCTTATCCCTAGCGCAGGCACTCGCTATCTCTGACAACATCTACGCCGTAAAGACACTTGAGGATATTGGCTATAAGAAATTCAGCAAAATGGCAGAACGTCTTGGTGTCAATGGCGATTTTCCAGAATCACCTGCAACGGCACTCGGCACTTCCCTCGTCACTCTTTCCGATATGACGAATGCCTATAATCGGATTGCATCGGGCGGGGTTGAAACTGTACCAACAACGATTCTATCCATAACAGATGCAGATGGAAAAACGGTATATGAGCGTCCCAAAAAGAGTACAAAACACATCATGAGTGAACAGGATGCATTCGTTCTTTCTCACTTGATGACTGGCATGTTCGATCCCGTGTTCAACGATTATTCTACATCAACAGGATTATCAATGCGGCAAAAACAAACACGTCCTTATGCTGCCAAATCTGGAACAACGATTTCCGATCAATACCTGATTGGTTATACGCCTTCGCTGACAGCTGGCATCTGGACGGGATTCGACGTCGGAAAGCAACTGACCGATGCATCAGATAAAGCGGCATCGAAGAAAATATGGATTGACTTTATGGAGACAGTCCATCGCGGAAAAACGGCAGAACCGTTCATCCCACCAGAAGGTGTAAATGGCGTCATCGTTGACGTTGACACGGGCGGAATTGCAGTTAACGGTTGTGACAAGCAAAGGCTGGTCTATGTGAAAGAGAAGGATATGCCACAAAAGTTATGTACGGATAAAACGCTAAGAGAACAGCGCTCTTCAGGTAAAGCTGACGACAAGAAATTTGAGCTGTTCCCATTTTCGTTTTTTGAGTAGGGATTGGGCGGTCCGCACTCTACTTCGAGCGGTCGACATTGTCATCAAAATCAAAAAAGCTATCCAATCCCAAATCAATTCGGGGTTGGATAGCTTTTTTACCAGTCAAGGCCTCCTGTTAAAAGGTGTATCACGCTTGGGTTTGTTTGATACGGTATTTATCAGGTAATGCACGATTCCGGTTGTCCTAGCTTACAACAGCAAGCTATGATGTTAGTTTACTTCTATTCAAGCTGACATTCAACCTTGGAAGTCAAAGTCTACAAAATTTGTCGTTTTTTGTTCACAATCCAGGTGAGTCTACACTTAGACCGATATGCAATTTCGGTTCGCTTCGATCCCACATTTCCTTATTATGATTTGCAAGGAAGTCGGCAAGGATTTGCTTTGATTTATCATCCATGTGGTCGACAATGATATTGCGTTTCATCGATTTGTCCATCCGATTGACGTGATCGGCGAGTACTTTATAGCCCCGACGTTTTTCACGGTTGATGACCATTTCACAAGCTGTGATGCCGGCATAGTAAGGTCCTTCTTCTCTGAAATCGATTGTCACCCAGACAAGCCAGTAGGGTTTTCCACCTTCTGAATCTTCCCGGTTCAGCGTAAACTTGATACCCCGCTCCGTGTCGCTTCTTGCGTGCATCGCGCCAATTTCGATCTGTGCGACCCCTTCTTCGACGTCGATAATAACTGGCGACACGTTTTCAAGAGACAACGATCCGATTCCATATCCACCATGACCGTCAGTAGGATCATCCTTTATAATTGTAAAACCCAATTTCTGCTTCGGTTTTTTTTCATTTGGCATTTCTTCGTCCCCTCCAAATCTGATACTATATATACTATACCCAATAACTACAGGGAGGGGGAAATGAAATGCCAATCGTCACTGTAAAAATGTTGGAAGGTCGCACGGATGAACAAAAACGTGCGCTTTGCGATAAAGTAACACAAGCAGTCACTGAAACAACAGGTGCACCTGCTCAAAGCGTCACAGTTATCATCGAAGAGATGGTAAAAAACCATTACGCTGTTGCTGGAAAACGTTTAAGCGATCAATAATTAGCAGAAAAAAGGCTATGCCCTTGCGGAATTTTTCCGTGAGGGCATAGCCTTTTTTATTTTTAGATCGCACACTTCTGCATTTCACCGATGAAATCGAATGCAGCAGCCATCTCCGTGTCGGAGAAGTTCAGTTTACTTTTCACGATATGGACTTTGGCAATTTGCTCATCTTTTGCGAGATGATCGAAGTAGAGCAGTGTTGAAACTAACTCTAAAAAACGTGAACTTTTTACATTCATGCTATCGATACAAGTTCCAAGATTTTCATGAGCGTTGTCAGCTGTCTCAAGAAAATGCTGCCCTTCCTCTGTTACCTGGTAGCTGTATTGGACGTAAGATCCCTTATCTATGCATTGTTCCGCTAGAAAGCCCATCTCACGCAGTTCTTCTACGCGCAACGTTAATTCCTCTGAATAAGGTCCATACATGTGGAGCTCGTATTTTTCCGCAAACGGGAAATTCATTTTTTTTGCGATATAAATCATTTTTTGTAATTTTTTTCTGCCAGTCACTTCATTCGCGATTGAAATGAACTGCACAATTTTTGCGTGTTCCTGTAACAACTTAACCTCTCCTAACCTTTCAACATATGTAAAATCTGTCCATACAGTGGATTTTGTTCTTTTCCTGCCTCCAGCACATCTTCGGGGAAATAGATTTTATGGTCTGTCCGTCTTTTACCTGAAATCGCATCCACCACATCCGATGAACGTGACAACTCGCTCAACTCGCCATTTGGCATTTGTAAAAAGATCGGCAAACGTTCATTTTCTTCGCCCGGGCCGTAAAAGTCATAGGGCAAGTCAGACGACGAATCTGTCACGAGATAATACGCGGGGTCAATTCCCGCGTCTTTGAATAATTGTTCGAGTACACTGATTTTGCGGTATTCTGTTGCCGGATCAAATTCCGCATACTGAAAGAGTTTGCGGTTGATGAAACGATAGCAAAGATCCGCTAAAATAGAGTCGTCTTCCTTCATCCAAATCTGGAAATAGGTCAATAATATACTTTCATCAAGTGCTATATAGTCTTCCAGAACAATAACTTTATCGAAAAATGAACGGAAGTGGGTAGGCTCTTGTTTAAAGACATATCCCAATTCATGCAAATGTTTTGCCCGATGTAAGATTTTCGTTAAAATGACTTCAGCGCTGCGCGATACCGGGTGGAAATAAACCTGCCAATACATCTGATAGCGGCTCATTATATAATCTTCCACGGCATGCATGCCGCTGTATTTAATGACGGCCTGGTCTTCAGTTGGCCTCATGACGCGTAAAATCCGTTCCATATCAAAATGCCCGTAGGACACCCCTGTAAAATAGGCGTCACGCTGTAAATAATCCATTCTGTCCGCATCAATCTGGCTTGAAATCAAACTGACCACAAGCTTATCGGGATAGGTTTTACCGATAACGTCAGCCACTTTTTGCGGAAAATCAGGTGCTACCCGGCGAAGTACTGCATTCACTTCCGTATCCCCCAGCAAAATTGCTTGCGTAAATTGTTCATGGTCAAGATTGAACACTTTTTCAAAGGCATGTGAAAATGGACCGTGCCCGAGATCGTGCAGCAGCGCCGCACACATCGTCACTAGTCTTTCATCGCTGTTCCATTCAGGACGACCACTAAAACCATCGTCAATGATACGCCTGATGATTTCATAGACGCCCAGCGAATGGTGGAATCGGCTATGCTCCGCCCCGTGAAATACGAGATAGGTTGTCCCTAGTTGTTTAATACGGCGAAGGCGCTGAAATTCACTTGTACCGATCACGTCCCAAATCACCTTGTCGCGCACGTGTATATAGCGATGCACAGGATCCTTGAATACCTTTTCTTCTTTCAGTTTTTCATTTTTGTATTCCATCGTGCACCTCCGATAACTCATTCCTCTTAGTATAATCATAAAATTGCTTCTCTGGAAGATGGAAAAAGGTTCATTTAAGTGAAAAAGAGATAGAATGCTTTTTTCATTATGAATAAAGTAACACATTCCTGTACACACTAACCGTAGTTAGAAACTATGAACATATGACAGGAGGCACGGAAATGGTGAAAGTTAGGCAGGATGCTTGGATTGAAGAAAATGATACTTTATTAGCCGACACAGTATTGCGGCATGTCCGCGAAGGTAGTACACAACTCAGCGCTTTTGAAGAAGTTGGGGATGCGCTCAACAGAACGGCAGCGGCTTGCGGGTTCAGATGGAACGCAGTTGTAAGGCGCGACTATGAAAAGGAACTAGCGGACGCGAAAAAAGAACGCAAGCAAGCCATACGTGTCCTGGGCAAAGACTTTAAACGCCGGGGACAACAATTATATAGCCCTTCACAAGGCACAGTAGAAGAAAGAAAGGTATCCGTACCATTATCGGACTTATCCCTAGATACGGTTATCGCATATCTCGTACGCATGCATCATACGGGTGCAGGTGATAATGAGTCATTTCGATGGAGGCAAACTGCTAAAATCGCGAATGAAAAGGTCGAGCAGCTCCAAAAAGAAATCGAAAACCTTCAACAGGAAAATAAAACACTGCGCGCTGATTATGAGCAATTTGTTCAAATTATGAATCGTGCACGTCGTCTCGTTACGCTAGATGACGAAACCGATCGCTCGGCACCCGTTTTCAAAATGGAACAAAATGGTAACCTTGTATCTAAAGAACCGCCTATCAATCATTGATAGGCGGTTTTACCTTGTGTGGTGTTTTGTTATTAGTGCTCTAGCATTTTTTTATTTCGTTCAAAGACACGATTCAAATAATAGGTATACAGTTCCATTTCTTCCGGTTTTAAGCCGCCCATGTCAACGTAGTCCGCAAGTTTACGCAGCACAAGCTGTGTACGGATGACAACTTCACTGACAGTCAGTGGCATTTCCAACAGTTCTGATAGCGATGCCATCACTTCCGGTTTGATGGATGGGTAATCGAACTTTGTGGCCTTCCCTTGCAAACCGACCTCGTAAAAAGATCGAATTAACTCGGCACGTTCCGCTCCGCTTCCTTCGATGCAAAGATAGACCTGAACCGCTATGCCATGACGCAATCTGCGCTGCGAGATACCCGCAAACTTACGGCCCCCAATACTCAAATCAAACGATCCTGGACAGTACGAGCCAACAATTTCATAAGCTTCAATCCGGTTGCCAGCTTCAGGGAAAAGCATGCGCACGAATGCGAGCATCACTTCATACCCCGCTGGAATATCAATTGAAGAATCAAGCTCTGACAGTACGATCGATATGTTTAACACACCTTCGTCAAGGCACACTGCAAGACCACCTGAATTGCGGACGATTGCATTATATCCCGCAGTTTCAAGTATCGATATGGCTTCTGCAACATGCGGAAGCCGATGATCTTGAATTCCGAGCACGACGGTGTTGTCGTGAACCCATGTACGAACTGTCGGTTTACTCATTTGCTGGCCAACAAGGTGACAAAGCGTATCGTCCGCGGCGAAGGATTCCAATGCGGAGCGATTGCGGGATGTCATTGATTCATCCACGAAACGCCATTCGGGAATGTATAAAAAAGAGTCATATGTCATTTCAGATTCTCCTGTTCATAGACTTTGTGCCGCTGTCAACAAAGCAAGCTTGTACACATCATCTGCGGAACAACCGCGCGACAAGTCGTTTACGGGTGCATTCAATCCCTGAAGAATGGGTCCAATTGCTTCGAAACCGCCCAGACGCTCCGTTAGTTTATAACCGATATTACCCGCTTCAAGCGATGGGAATACAAAAACGTTTGCATTGCCTTGAATGATTGATTCTGGTGCTTTTTTCGCTGCAATTTCCGGTACATAGGCCGCGTCGAATTGGAATTCACCGTCTAGTGGTAAATCCGGCGCAAGCGATTGAGCAATTTTCACCGCGTTCGCAACCTTCTCCGTTTCTTCAGTGACCGCGGACCCTTTAGTGGAAAACGAGAGCATTGCAACCCGTGGATCCACACCAAATGATCGCGCTGTTTTTGCACTTTCGACTGCGATTTCAGCCAGTTCCTGCGCTGTCGGTGCAACTGTAATTGCACAATCTGCAAAAACGAGACGTTCGTCGCCTTTCATCATGATGAAAGCCCCGCTTGTTCTTGAAATTCCCGGTTTTGTCTTAATGATTTGCAGTGCTGGTCTTACTGTATCTGCAGTTGAATGTGCAGCCCCGCTTACTAATCCGTCTGCACGCCCTGTGTAAACAAGCATTGTTCCGAAATAATTGACGTCTTTCAGTTGTTCACGCGCTTGTTCTAAAGTAGCTTTACCTTTACGACGCTCTACGAATTTTCCAGCGAGTTCTTCAAAATAAGCAGCACTCGCGGGATCAATAATGTCTATTTCCGAAATATCAATTCCCTCTTCAGTTGCGGCTTCTTTCACCTCAGCTTCATTACCAAGTAGGACGGGTTTCACAAGACCCTCCCCTTGAAGGCGCGATGCAGCTTCCAAAACGCGGATATCCGTTCCTTCAGGCAGGATTATCGTCTTTCGTTTACCACTTAAACTCTCTTTAATACCGCCAAATAAATCAGCCAATGGATATCCACCTTTCACACAATCTAATGCTTCAAGCATACACCAATGGGACAGGCTGTAAAAGCGTTTTACTTCATGTCAAATTCGTGACACTGGCGCAAGTCAAGAGGCCTAACACGTCGGTTTATGCTACACTCATATAAGAAGTTAATTCATAATGAGGGAGTCTGATTTGATATGATCGAAGCAGCACAAACACTCGATGGCTGGTACGTATTGCACAATTTACGTTCAATGGACTGGGCGTCATGGAAATTGGTTCCACAAGACGAACGCCAAGCAGCAGTCGAAGAACTTCTTGTCTACCTTGAGAAGCTTCAAAAAGCGGATGACGATAAAACCGGCGCACACGCTTTCTATACAGTAATTGGTCAAAAAGCGGATTTCATGCTAATTACATTGCGTCCAACAATGGTTGAACTGCAAGAGCTTGAAACGGAATTCGATAAACTCGCAATCGCGGATTTCACGATTCCAGCTTACTCGTACCTGTCAGTTGTTGAACTGTCGAACTACCTTGCAGGCGAATCTACGGAAGATCCTTATCAAAACCCACATGTACGTGGGCGTTTATATCCCGAACTTCAACGCAGCCAATACATTTGCTTCTACCCAATGGATAAGAAGCGCGACGGCGACGTTAACTGGTATATGCTAGATATGGATAAACGCAAAGAACTAATGCGCGCACACGGTTTAATTGGCCGAAGCTACGCTGGTAAAGTGAAACAAATCATTTCGGGTTCTGTCGGTTTTGACGACTACGAATGGGGCGTTACATTGTTCGCAGAGGACGTTCTCCAATTTAAAAAACTTATTTATGAAATGCGTTTTGATGAAGTAAGCGCACGCTATGCTGATTTCGGTTCATTCTTTGTTGGAACCATTTTGGAAGGCGACAAAAGAGAAGCGTTTTTCAATATCTAAGCAATTCTATAAATACCGTCTACCTGTAAAAACAGGTAGACGGTATTTTTTTTCGGAGTTATAAGTGATGCCCATAGCGCATATGATTCATCAAGGAGGTTGTGCCGTGGCTGTAATAAAATACACGGACGCTGAATTAGATTTGCTCGCACGTTTGATCCGCTCTGAAGCGGAAGGAGACGGTCAATTAGGGGTGCTTTTAGTCGGCAATGTTGGGGTCAATCGCGTACGAGCTGGGATGTCTAGACTTCAATGATATTCGGAGTTTTCAGGACATCGTTTTCCAGAGTCCCGGCGGCTTCGAAGCGACAACAAAAAGTTATTTCTATCAGCGTGCCTGTGAGTCAGATCGAAAACTAGCAAGACGCACCATCAACGGTGAACGTTTCACTCCTAGCGAACAGTCATTATGGTTTTTCATGCCGGCAGGTGATTTCCCTGCGCAATGGTATAACCAGTGGAACACCGGCAGATTCAAGTCGCATTATTTCTTTAGCCCGACTGTAGAAGACTGCCAGAATTTATAATCTCTAATGGAGAAAGGATGAAATAATGGTCCAATATTATTGGAACCCCGCTTATCAGAATCAACATGTCGCACCCCCACAAGGAACAGTTCCTGCTAGGCCAATGAGTCCACAAGCAGGACCACCTCAACGTGAGCAGTCATACATTGAAAACATTTTACGATTGAATAGAGGTGAACCTGGAACTTTCCACTTTTCATTCGAACGTGCAACTGGAGAAGGTACAAATACGAAAGCAGTACGTGGGACTGTAGAAGCAGCCGGCCGAGATCATGTCATTTTAAGCGATTCGAAAACTGGTCATCGTTTCCTATTTCCGATGATTTATTTCGATTATGCCGAATTTGATAATGAAGTCAGGTACTTCCCACAACAACCTTAAATTCAAAAAACTTCTGAATCCCCAGTACTTGGGCTTTCAGAAGTTTTTTTTAGTTTGAGAATTTAATGGCCGCTATAATCAGCATGACCCATCCTACAATAAATGCAACGCCACCGATTGGTGTAATGGCACCAAGAATGCCAATTCCAGTCAAACTCAGCACGTACAAGCTACCGGAAAAAATAATGATTCCCGCAAGAATTAAATACCCGGCCCAACTCAACTGCGCGGACGATCCAAGAAGCGATGAGCTCATAAGGATACCGATAGCAATTAGTGCGAGTGCATGGAACATTTGATACTGCACTGCAGTGCCCCAGATAGCCAGATAGTGTTCAGTTAGTTTTTCTTTTAGAGCATGTGCTCCGAATGCTCCAAAGGCGACGGCAATTGCTGCGTTGACAGCCCCTGCAATAATGAAAAATGGCAAATCGTTCCCTACTCTCTTGTTTTAAACTCAGTCATTCATGTCTTTCTGCCTATCAAAAATCAAATAGCGAGCCGCCGTTAGCATCTTCTTCTTCAAGCGGTTTGCCTTCCAACGCATTTATCGATGGGACAGTGTTTCCGGTCGAAAGCATTTTCGGAAAAACTTTACTTTCACGGTTACTCTCTCCTCCAAGTGCAACTTCGCAAAGCGATCTAACAGCAGAAAAAGCTTCCCGCATTGTGCTTTCTTCATTTGCTTGCTTTGCCACACTGAGTTGTCGCTCCATTTCCGATATGATCCGATTGTAAGGAATCATGGTTTAGCATCCCCTTTCTTCTGTTCAAATTGCAAACAGTCCATGCCTGAAGACCTTCTGACGACGACCGATGGCATTTCCCGCGTTTTAAATCCATATGCTTTGCAGCCACGTGGGCTCCGCTGATCCCATGTTATGAAGAAATGTTGGCATTGAAAACAATTGATTGCCACAACGGTCCACCTCTTTTCATCTCCAACTTTATCATGCAAACTGTGCAATTTAAAGCACTCCGCCTGTTCGGCACCAATCAATCGGGGTTTCATCCCACGCTTTTAAAGCCTCATTTGCTTGTGAATATGGACGGCTACCTAGAAATCCACGGCTCGCACTCAGTGGACTGGGGTGAACCGATTCAATAATCGCATGTCGCGTTGCATCGATGAGTTTCTTTTTCCCTTGGGCAGCTCGTCCCCATAATAGAAAGACGACCGACTTTTCCCGTTCAGACAAATACCGAATCACTTCATCCGTAAACGTCTCCCACCCTTGCTTTTGATGTGAATGAGCCTGGCCTTGGCGCACAGTCAGCACCGTATTTAGCAACAGTACGCCTTGGTCTGCCCATCCTGTCAATGTGCCGTTTTCCGGAATTGAACAACCCATGTCAGTCGCCAGTTCCTTGAACATATTGCGCAGACTGGGCGGTATTTTGACACCCGGTTTCACAGAAAAACTTAAGCCATGTGCTTGTCCAGGTCCATGATAGGGGTCCTGTCCTAAAATCACGACCTTCACTTCATTGAATGACGTCCTTTTGAATGCAGTCCATAAATCATCCATCTGTGGAAATACCGTCGCTTCAGCATATTCCTTTTTCAGAAATTCACGTAGCGTACTGTAGTAAGGTTTTTCAAATTCCTCTTTTAAGACTTCATCCCATTCGTTACCTATATGCTGATTTTCCACAGTTACTCACTCCTTGAAATCAATCGTTACGTGATAACCTGCGAATGAAAACATTTCTGTTAGTGTCTTCTCGGCATTTTGCTGCGCCGTGGCTAAAACACCCTGTGCTGTCGTTTCTTTCATGATTAGTTTTTTTGCTTCATCGGCAAGTTCGTACGCTTCTTCGATATTCGCCTTTTCCCGGAATACGCCTTCGTAGGAGTACACTTCGACTTTATCGAAAAAGATTTCTGCTCCCCCAAGGAAAGTGGCAGGCGGTAAAGTAAGTTTAGCAGTTTTATTCTTTTCATCGATTACCACATCTTTTTTCGTTACTCCGGACATGTCAACGCCCGCTTTTACTGATCCCGGAACGACGACCAACAACTGTCGTTTTGTGCCCGGCACGTTTAGACCGATGCTTTGCCCGAAAAACGTATTATCTTGCCGCTCTATAATGACTTTTGTGAATGCTTCTGCCGTTGCAAGTTCGTTCAAGTCCTGGATTTGTTCAAGGAAAGCACCTTTTTGCTCCGTAAATGTGCTCCCTGTTTTCAGAATGAAGTATGTCGCAAATGGCAAAGCAACCATGAGTAGTAAAAGGAGAATTGCAATTGCTAAAAAAGACTTTTTCCATAACGAAAAGAAGACTTTCCCAACATGCCAGAATCCCGACGAGCGTCCTTCCACTTCTTCCACTGTCACTGCAGTTTCTTCCTCTGAAGCTTTCAATTCTTTCAGTAGGCGCTCAATTTCGCCGATTTTCTTTTCATCCGCCACGTCATCCCTCTTTTCCTCTTTTTTCGATACTATTCTTATACGTTTAGATTATAGGAAAGTTGCATTTCAAACAAGAACTATTGCCCAGGTCGCCTGGAGTCCCGACTAAATTGCGATGTCAATATTTTAGAAGTTTTCCACTCTACAAAAATTTTTAATTCTCCAAACAAACTAAAAAGGTGGTACGATTAACCGAGGGGGTGTGACATGGCTGATATGCACTTACGCGAGAAGATGAAAAATGTTTCTGAAGCTGCAAAGAATAGTGATTTGGTTCCTGAGCGCTCTAAAAAGGCGGGAATCATTGTTTTCATCATTTTAGTAAGTTTTGGAATTATCGTCATGCTAGCTCTTGCCATAAGCCTCATTTTAAACAAACATGTCGTCTCGGCTGCCGTGATTTCAAGTATTGCAGCCTTTCTCGCTTATTCCATCTATAAAATGATAAAAGCCGATAATATCGGACAATTGTAATTTCAATTTTAATTCGATAAGATTAACTTAGAATTTATTTAAAAAGGAGATAGACCCAATATGACTTTGAAAAAGACGTTAACAATTGCAGGATCTGATACTTCCGGCGGTGCAGGTATTGCGGCGGACTTGAAAACATTTCAAGAACACGGCACTTACGGCATGACAGCAATTACAGTCATCGTGACGATGGATCCGGATAATAATTGGTCACACGGTGTTTACTCATTGCCAATCGACGTCTTAAAAACGCAAATAAAAACTGCGCTTTCGACAGGAATCGATGCCATTAAGACTGGCATGCTCAGCACAGAAGAAATCATCAAAATTGCGGGTAATGCGATTTCAGAATCAGGTCTCTCACATGTAGTCATCGATCCAGTTATGGTTTGTAAAGGTGAAGATGAGGTATTGAATCCTGGGACAGTTGACGCCATGGTTGAATTCCTTCTTCCAAAAGCGGAAATTGTCACA
This sequence comes from Sporosarcina sp. Y838, assembly GCF_056786515.1. Lineage (NCBI taxonomy): Bacteria > Bacillati > Bacillota > Bacilli > Caryophanales > Caryophanaceae > Sporosarcina > Sporosarcina sp. Y838. The sequence goes on from NZ_JBXCJD010000002.1 coordinate 418,654, forward strand.
CCGAACTTGTTTGAAGCTGGACAGCTTGCAGGTACAAAAACGCCGAAAACCATTGAAGATATGAAAGTGGTAGCTGTAAAAATCCATGCACTGGGCGCTCGCAATGTTGTCATCAAAGGCGGCAAACAGCTTGAACACGATAAAGCGGTCGATTTATTCTATGACGGCAAAACGTTCACACTTCTTAAAGCAGAGAAAACAGAGACATCTTATAATCACGGCGCCGGTTGCACGTTTGCAGCTGCAATCACAGCTAACCTTGCAAATGGCCTTGATGTAAAAGAATCTGTATTCGAAGCGAAAAAGTTCGTCACAGCGGCAATCGCTAACGGCTGGAAACTGAACGAGTACGTTGGACCTGTCATGCACGGAGCGAAAAACCGTTTCGGCGCAACTGAAATTACGACAGTTGAAATTTAATATGTTTTAAACGCCAGGAGACATGTGGAATGTCTCTTGGCGTTTTTTTGGTTGTTGGAGGCTTTCTGAAGTTGGTTGTAGGCTTTCCCGAATTTGTTGGTTGGACACTTCGGCGAGTTGGTTGGGCACTCTGCGGGTTGTTGAACGCTTCACGTTGTTGATTGGACACTTCCACAATTTAATTGGACACTCCCCCTTCCATTTTCCAGATCTAAGCCCAACTATCGCATTCACGCCCCATTTTCTATATACTGAAGAGAAGCATTGTTATAGATTTAAGGAGGCATATGCATGGAGAAAGTGAAAGCGGACCATTTACAGGAACTCATAACTTCATTTGCAAATAAAGATGTGTACATTCATCTTGAAACGACGAACGGCTCATACGCTGCCCATACCAATGAGGCATTTTTCAATGCGGGCGCATTTATTCGTAATATTATTGTCAAATTCGAACTTGGTAAAGTGGCTGGCGATTCGCCTCATCGCATCGGTTTGAAACTGCCATCCGGCTGGATTTACGCACAAGGCATCACACATTATAAGCTCGATGAACATGGACGACTGCTCATGGCAGGACTTGAAGCAGAAGGAAAACTTGCAGTTGCGCTTGAAATTAGCGAGACACCATTCACATACTGAGGAGGATACGATTTTGATAAAAAAAGAACGCCACGTACTTGTCATATTCCCACACCCAGACGACGAGGCATTCGGCGTATCAGGCACCATTTCTTCCTACCGGGATATGGGCGTACCCGTTACGTACGCGTGCTTGACACTTGGTGAAATGGGTCGTAACTTAGGAAATCCGCCGTTCGCAAACCGTGAAACGTTGCCGCAGATCCGCAAAGAAGAACTTAAATTAGCGTGTGAAGCGATGGGACTCGACGATTTAAGAATGATGGGATTCCGCGATAAAACCGTTGAATTTGAAGATGATGAAAAGATGGTGAAGCTCGTTACAGATTTAATCGAAGAACTGAACCCTTCACTTATCATTACTTTCTATCCTGGCTTCGCTGTTCATCCCGACCATGATGCAACGGGTCGCGCAGTTGTCCGCGCCGTCCGAAGAATGCCGGAAACGGAACGCCCTACAATTTATGCACTTGCTTTTTCAAATAATTCAGTTGAAGTGCTTGGCGAACCTGATGTTACCCACGATATCACAGCAAATGCTGGCAAAAAAATAGCGACATTAAAAGCACATGCATCCCAGACAGTATGGATGATGAAAGAGATGGAAGAGAAATTAGAAGCGCTAGATCCAGACGCGCTTAAATGGTTGAATTATGAGCGTTTTTATACGTACCGCTGGGACAGGGATTTAGTATAATATCCCCAATACTACAACTGCAGTCTATACAAAGGCTGCAGTTTTTTTCATTACCAATAGATTGAAAAATGGAACATATGTATATGATATTTACATAAAGAGAATTACGAGGTAATATGTATAAATATTCATCTTATACAAACGTTATGCAAAAAGGAGATATTATGAAAAAGTTTAATTTATCCACTTGGTTTTTATTCCTCGTTCCATCCATTCTCGGTATTCTTTTATTTATGATTCCGGTAAAGTTTGGTGGAGAATGGAAAATCCCTATTGCCATCCTTGCAGATTTATTATCAAATAGAATTGCACCCATTATGCCATGGGTTGCTACGATTACACTTATTATCGCTGCACTCGGCTCAATCGCTTATATGTTTATTCCAAAAAGTTCTGTCAAGCCTTCCTTTATGACGAACTTATTCAAAGTATCGCTTTTCTGGACAATCGTTCGGATCATCGGGGCAATTTTAGCCATCGCCACCTTACTTCAAATTGGTCCGGAAGCCATTTGGAATGAAAATACAGGTGGACTGCTACTTAGTGAAACCGGTCTTGTCACATTCCTATTTACCATTTTCCTTTTCGCAGGAATGCTCTTGCCACTTCTTCTAAATTTCGGTTTACTCGAATTTTTTGGAACGATGATGGTGAAAGTAATGCGTCCTGTATTTAAAATACCGGGTCGTTCTTCAATCGATGCACTTACATCATGGATTGGAGATGGAACAATTGGTGTCTTACTAACAAGCAAACAGTATGAAGAAGGTTTTTACACGAAGAAAGAAGCGGCCATTATTGGAACAACTTTCTCTGTCGTATCGATTACTTTTTCTATCGTCATCATCGAAGAAGTTGGCCTCGGTTCATACTTCTTACCATTTTATGGGACAGTCGTTCTAGCCGGGCTTGTCCTTGCATTTATCATGCCGCGGATTTATCCTCTTTCCAGAAAGAAAGAAGAATATATAGACGGAAGACCGTTTACGGGTGATGAAGAAAAATTACCAGAAGGATACAGCTCCTTGACACATGGACTTGAAAACGCATTAACAAAAGCGAATACAAATCGTTCTTTCGTTAAAATGTTATCTGAAGGTATAAAAAATGTCCTGGATATGTGGGTTGGTGTCATTCCGGTCGTTATGGCTTTCGGGACAATCGCATTAATTCTTGCGGAGTATACAAGTGTCTTCAAAATTCTAGGTATCCCGTTCGTACCGATTCTGTCCATCCTGGGTATACCTGAAGCGGCTGAAGCGGCGCAACTTATGGTTGTTGGATTCACGGACATGTTCCTACCTGTAATTCTTGCGAATGGCATGATTACATCTGAGTTAACATTGTTCGTTGTTGCCACTGTTTCAGTGACACAACTCATTTTCATGGCAGAAGTTGGCGGACTTCTTCTAGGGTCAAAAATCCCCATCAACTTTTGGGAACTCGTCGTTATCTTCCTTCTGCGTACGGTGATTTCATTGCCAATTATTGCAGGAGTCGCACATCTTTTATTTTAATGAACAAACGAAAGACCTCGCAGGAGTTTGCGAGGTCTTTTTTGATTTGACAAGGAATAAATTCCATGAACGGATACTCATTTATTCAATTTAAGTTTCAATTTCTCAAGCATATCCACCGTCATTTTATCCAAATCATAGTTCGTTTTGAAACCCCATTCGTTCACAGCCGCTGTTGCATCAATGGAATCAGGCCAGCTATCGGCAATCGCTTGACGTACCGGGTCTACGTCATAGCTCATTTCGAAGTTGGGTATGTATTTTTTTATGGACGCAGCGAGTTGAGAAGGTTCGAAACTCATCGCGGTTACATTGAACGCGTTGCGATGAATCAATTTCGCTGGATCGGCTTCCATCAAGTCGACAATCGCCTGCAATGCATCGGGCATATACATCATATCCATATACGTGCCTTCTGCAATATAAGAAGTGTACTTCCCTTCTTCAAGCGCTTTGTAATAAATATCCACCGCATAATCCGTTGTGCCGCCACCCGGTTGTGCTACATACGAGATTAACCCCGGGAATCGAACTCCCCGCGTATCATGTCCGAATTTATGGAAGTAGTAATCGCATAGCAACTCACCTGCAACTTTGTTGACCCCATACATGGTTGTTGGTCGCTGTAATGTGTCTTGAGGTGTGTCCGTTTTCGGAGTTGACGGTCCGAATGCACCGATGGAACTCGGTGTAAAAAATTGCATATTTAGTTCACGCGATACTTCTAGTGCATTCATCAAGCCGCCCATATTAAGATTCCATGCAAACAATGGCTCATTTTCAGCTTTCGCTGACAACAATGCAGCCATATGCATCATTGTATCCGCACCGAAATCTGTCGCAAGTGTGTGCATTTTTTTAGCATCTGTCACGTCGAGCACTTCAAAAGGACCCTCTATTGCCGAATCCGTGCAACGAATATCTGTTGCCAAGACGTTTTCAGTACCGTATTCTTTACGCAACTTTGCAATTAACTCTGAACCAATTTGACCTGAAGCACCTGTCACCAAAATTTTCTTCATGATAAACTGTCCCTCACTTTCGAACGATTGTATTTATGGGGAGTACACTACTATTTAACTTTAATTTTATTGTTGATTTAAAGGCCTTTGTCCATTATAAAACGTTCTCCCGGAAAAGACAACGTTGTTTTCCATAGAAGTCTATTTGCTATCAGCTTATCTGTTATAATTAGAGGAAGACTTGAGGTGAATCATGTTACCAAATAATAAGCCGTCTGTCTTTTCAAAATTCTATAGATTGATACTCCTATTGGCTACAGGGATTATGCTCATATTTGTTCTAGTATCATTTGATGCGCCAAAGTGGATTGTTGTCTCCGCGGTCTTGGTTTTGTATATTTCCGTGTCCATTTTTCGGCCAATGTATATAATCTATAAATCCAAATCTCTTCGAGCGATTGGCCGATATGTTTCTGCTAATTATAAGAAACCTATTTTCGGTTATTCCTATGCGCTGGCAAATGGAAATAAGCAAGATATAGAGAAATCATTGAAAAGAATTATAAATACCTATACGCAACAGGATATGTCCGATATTTATGGCGCAAACCTAGCAATTTTCCAAAACAACTCCAAAGCTGTGATGGGGCACGCTGAAAAACTCAGCGGACAAGAATATAAAGAGTATTATTTAGGACATGCCTATGTAATGAATGGGAACTTCGACAAAGCTTCCAACTTTACTTCTAAATTGCAAACGCCTTGGATGATCCACTCTTTAAAAGCCTATGCGGCCTTGAAACGCGGAAACCGTGATGAATACGAGACTGAAATGGATCGCTCCATTGATAGCGCTACCGGAATGCAGCGTTTTGTATTGCATCATACAAAGAAACGCTTCGTTAACGGTGATTTCAAAGTTTAATGAAATCGAGTAGGAGGGAGTGATTAACTCCCGACCTCTCACACCACCGTACGTACCGTTCGGTATACGGCGGTTCAATTAAGATTGATGACGCAAAGT